>CALXXR010000090.1 GCA_944392735.1 uncultured Spirochaetaceae bacterium
CACCCGGCGAGAGGGAGCGCAAGGAGTCGTCGCACATCGTCGAGCAGCCGACCCGCCCGACAGGCCTTCTCGATCCGAAGATCGAAGTCAGGCCGACCGAGGGGCAGATGGAGGACCTCTACGGAGAGATACGCAAGACGATCGAGAAGGAGGAGCGCGTGCTCGTTACGACGCTCACAAAGCGCATGGCCGAGGACCTCACCGATTACCTCTCGGGCCTTGGGCTGAACGTGCGCTACCTCCACTCCGAGGTGGAGACGATAGAGCGCGTAGAGATCCTCCGCGATCTCAGGCTCGGGAAGTTCGATGTGCTTGTGGGCATCAACCTCCTTAGAGAGGGCCTTGACCTTCCGGAGGTCTCCCTCGTGGCGATCCTCGATGCGGACAAGATCGGCTTCCTGCGCTCCGCAACGTCGCTGATACAGACGATCGGAAGGGCGGCGAGGAACGCCGATGGCCGCGTCATCATGTATGCCGACCGCATGAGCGAGGCAATGGCCGAGGCCATCGATGAAACGGAGCACAGGCGCAGCGTCCAGATCGCATACAACGAGGCGTATGGCATCACGCCGCGTACGATCAAGAAGGCCGTCGAGGATATCCTCGAGCGCGAGAAGTCCGATGACGAGGCGATCGCCAAGGAGGAGATCAGGATCGTGCAGTCGAACTACAACCTCCTCGTCGAGCGCGATAGGAAGCGCTATATCGCCGATCTGACGAAGCAGATGACGGAGCTTGCCAAGAACCTCGAGTTCGAGAAGGCCGCGCTCATCCGCGACGAGATCCAGAGGATCAGGGAGCGCAGGGATCTTTCCTCCTAGAACGAGAAGAGCACGGGATCAAGGCGGGAGAGCGTCGACTGCGGCGTCGCCTTTGCCCTCAGATCCGGGGCCATGGAGCGCCTTATGCTGCTGCAGAGTCCATAGAACGTGATCCTTCCGCCCCTTCCTGGGATTGTGGGCTCATCCATCTCCATGTCGTATCCGAGGGCAGAGGCGAGATAGTATGAGAATGCTCCGAACGACTCCTGGTTCGGCTCCTCGCTGTCCCAGCTGTCGAATGAGCTCTGATCGGCGGTCGCGGCGGAGAGCACCCATATGCCATCCCTTCCGTCCCCATGCTGGGATAATGCCGCTGCAAGCGAGGGGATCAACGATCCGATGAGGCCTTCTGAGGAAAGCTCGCCATCGACGAATACCTCACCGCCATGCATCGTCGGGCTTTCATCGATGAACGCTCCTGAGTGGCAGGAATCCAGGAATACGCACTTCACGCCATCCACGGCCTCCAGCGCATCCAGAAGCCTTTCGGGGGAGAGGCGCACGGAGGTATCCATATCCGTCACAAGCGATCCGTCATCATCGCCGTGTCCGGAGTAGTGGAGGATGACGAGGTCCGTCGAAACAGTGTCCAGCGATGAGAGCAGGTCAAGGATATCGTCATGGTTCCACTTCATCTCATTTCCGCTGATGCTCCTTATGCCGTTCTTCTCGAGGAAGAGGTGCTCCTCATACAGCTCTCCCGAAGCGGCCGCCAGCGCTTCGATCTGCTCCGAGAGCACCCTCTGGTCCTCGGGCGGGTTGTCCAGAGCATTCGCTCCATCCGGGGCTCCATAGTCTATTGCGACGGAGATGAACACGACCTTTCCCTGCTTCATCGGCTCCGAGCAGGAGAAGAGGAGCATGATCGCGGCGGCGATCGCTGCGAGCTTCATAGAGGCCTCCTTAGCGTGAATCTGAGCGAGATCCCGATCATCGCCGCGATGCTCTCCCTGTCTATCATCAAGGAGAGGGGCATCTCGATGGATAGGCATTCCATGGCGTAGAAGGAAGCGATGATGCTGAATCCCGCACGCCATGACGATGCCTTCTGGCGATCATGCCAGAGCGCCTCCGCATTCGCGGATGCAGATAGTGCAAAGCGCTCCGAGAGCATGAGGCCATAGCGTATGGAGAGCATTGCCGAGAACGCGTCCGTCATCACCAACCTCCCATGCATTCCGCCTTCGGAGATGTACGAGATGGAAACCGGTGCCGAGATCATGTGGCAGCCAAGCCTGAACGAGGCCGCATCGAGCTCCGCGGAGGTCCTCGTGGAGCTCCAGAGATCGTGGCCAGGGTTCCCGCCATCCGTGAAGACGCTGCCGGAATACTGCAGCGATATGGCTGCCGACGGCGTCCACTCGGCTTCGGCGCCGAGCACAGCCGTGCATAGCAGCAGAATTGCGATCAGAATCGTTCTCATCATGCCTCCACCCACATATACGCAATAGGAGGCCGGTTTGGTCAGGATTTCCATGAAATCAAAAGCATTTCGGCATTCAGCTCTGAACACTGCACGGATGAATGCAAAATCCCATGAATCTCACAGTACCACTTTGATATTTTCCAAAAATTTCAAAGTAATGCTTTGATTTTTCGAAGTTTCTCTGTTGAGCTTTTCATGACAAGGCGCCATGGATGAACGGTTATTCAGGCTTTGGCAACGAAGGGCTGGCATACTGGCATGCCCAGGGCGGGCAGGAAGTCGATTTCATCATCAAGGAGAAGGCAGCTGTCGAAGTGAAGGCGGCAAGGCGTGCTTCTCCCAGGGATATGAAGGGCCTGAAGGCTCTTATGGAAGAAGGACTGATGGAGAAGTGCATCCTTGTGTGCAGGGAGGATCATCCTCAGCTCCTTGATAACGGCATTCTGATCCTGCCGTACAGGGATTTCCTTTCCGATCTCTGGAGCGGCCGGATCGTCTGAGGTTCTTCAGCTGATATTGAGAGCGCTTTCCCTCAATATCATCACGGAGACGGTCCTCCGCCTCGGCTTCGTGGCGCTGTGGACGAGGAGGGGATACCCCTGGTAATCGATGCCGAGCATGTACCCGGAGCCGGTGAATTCTGCAGAGAGGATCTCTGCGCCGCCAAGGACGATGTGCACGGGATACATCTCCGGATCTACAGGCTCCTCGGAGAGGATCGCATCCTCGGGGCGGAAGAAGAGCATGCCGTCCATCCCTTCATACACCAGCGTTGCGGGTATGGCCGTGCCCTCTCCGGTGAAGAAGGCCGTGAAGAGATCCTTCGGATGGCGGTAGAGCTCCTCGGCGCTGCCCTTTGCGACGCACTTGCCACCGTTCATGATGAGAATGGAGTCGGAGATGGCGAATGCCTCCTCCCTGTCGTGCGTGACATAGAGCATCGTGATCCCAAGCGTATCATGGATGGCGCGTATGGCGCTGCGGATGGATTTCCTCAGCGGCGCATCCAGCGCTGAGAGCGGCTCGTCGAGGAGAAGCACCCTCGGCTCCGCCGCAAGCGCCCTTGCAAGCTGGACCCGCTGAGCCTCTCCACCGGAGAGCGATGTGACTGATCGCTTGCCGTATCCCTCGAGGCCGACGAGCGAGAGCAGCGCCTCCGTCGTCTTCTTCCTCTCGCCCTTGGGGGCCTTCATGCCGAATTCGATGTTCTTCTGCACGTTCATCGACGGAAAGAGGGTGAAGTCCTGGAAGACCATGCCGATGCCTCGCTCCTGGATGCGCTTGGAGGTGATATCGGTGCCGTCCAGCACGATCGTCCCGCCATCGGGGGATTCGAGGCCTGCGATGAGCGAGAGGAGCGTGGACTTGCCCGACCCCGAGGGGCCGATGATGCACAGCATCTCCCCTTCCTCCACCGACAGCGATGCCGATAGCGTGAAGTCCTTGTATACCTTCTCCAGATCGTTTATCTCAAGAAACGGCATTGCGTCTGCCTCCTTCTCCGATTGCGAATATGATGAGGGCCTCGGCCAGAAGCAGCGTTCCAAGCGCGGCGGCACCCTGGTAGTTGTATGATCCGATCATGCGGTATATGAGCACGGGCAGCGTGGAGACATGCCCCTCCGAGAGCGTGAGCGTCGCGTTGACCTCCCCGAGCGATAGAGCGAATGCGAATGCGAATGCCCTGCGCCTGTATGGTGCGAGAAGCGGCGATTCGACCTTCCTCCATGTCCTGCCTTCCGATATGCCGAGCGTGTAGGCCGAGAGGCTGAGGGAGTCTGGGATCGCCTTCGCTCCCGGTGTGATCGTCCTCACAGCAAACGGAAGGACGATCGTGAGGTGTGCGGCCCATACCAGGAGGTATGAAAGCAGAAGCGAGCTGGAGCCGAGCGTGACGGCAAGGAGGGAGAATCCCAATCCGAGCGTCACGGAGCCCGTTGCCATCGGCATGGATGACAGCACGGGAAGCACCACCGAGTTCCTCTTGGCTGATCCCGCTGCGCTCCTGGAGCCGATCCCCACCGCAGCAAGCGACGAGCTGAGCGCTATCAGGAAGCTGTTGATGATTCCGTTCAGTGCCGTGCTCATCAGGCCTGTGCTTCCCTTGGCGATATCCTCCCAGGCGCGCAGCGTGAAGTCGCCGGCCTTGGTGAAGAATGCCCTGTAGACGATGCTGAGCATCGGGGGGAGGATGAAGAGGAGCACGAGGAGCATCAGGATCGCTGCCGCCAGCAGGCTCCTGCCCTTGGCCTTCACGAGCTCGCGGGAGTGCCTGGAGGCCTTCGACGCCTTCCTTCCCCGGCTCGTGAGGATCAGCATCGCTCCCGTCACGGCGAATGCGAAGAGCGAGAGGGCGGCAGCTCCCTCCCTGTCCACGCTTGTGTGGACACGCCTGTATATCTCCGTCTCCAAGGTGGAGTAGGCAGGGCTTCCTCCAAGCACGAGGATGATCGAGAAGGATGAGAAGCAGAAGAGGAAGATGAGTATGAACGCGGATAGCACCGACGGCAGAAGCCTTGGAAGCGTGACCTTCGCGAACGTTCTCAGCCTTCCCGCCCCGAGCGTGTAGGCAGCCTTCTCAGGCGTGTCGGGAAGCTCTGTCCACGCGTTCGCGATCAGAAGGAACGCGATGGGGAAGTTCAGATAGACGTGGGCGAGTATGATCGCCTTGAACGAGTAGAGGATGGAGAGCAGGGAGTAGTCGCGCCCTGTGATCCTCATCAGCAGCGCGTTCAGGAATCCGTTGTTGCCGTACCATATCACGAAGCCGAGTACGACGAGGATCGTGGGGATTGTGAACGCCAGTCCGGAGAGCGTGAGCACAGCCCTGCGCCCCGGGAACGAATAGCGCGCGAAGAAGGCGGCGATCGGCAGCGCGGCTAGTACGGATATGATCGCCGACAGTAGCGATTCCTCCAATGTGAATAGAAGGAGGCGGTAGGTGTATGGGTCGGTGAATACCTCCTCGAATGCCCTGCCGCCATCGCTGAATGCATAGCTGAAGTTGAACGCCAGTGGGATGATGAAGAGGACGAGGAGGATCGCGATGCCAGGAAGCGCCCCCAGCGTATAGTATGCCGTTCCCCGTCCTTTCTTCATGCCATCCTCCGTCAGTCCGTCATTATGCTGAGCCAGCTTTCCTGGAGCTCTTCGACCTTAGCAGGATCCGTTGCCCCGCTCCTGAACATCTTATCAGGTTTCGGCGCGTAGTCGAAGGCATCCGGAAGCTCGATTGAGCTGTTGACAGGATACATCGAATTCGCCACCGCGATATCGATCTGGGCCTCGGTGAGGATGAAGTCCACGAACTTCTCCGCCTCCGCCCTCATGTCGGTGCCCTTGACGATGCCGATGCCCTCGATCGTCGACTCATGGCCTTCGGGGAAGACAAGCGCCTGGAAGCGCGTCGTATCGTCGTTCATCACGTGGTAGACGGGGCTGGTTGTGTAGGAAAGCACGATCGGAGCCTCGCCCTCGGTGAAGAGGCCGTATGCCGATGACCAGCCGTCAGCGATCGTGAGAGCATTCTCCTTCATCGCCTCCCACCAGGCCTCGAACTCCTCTCCATCGCCGTAGATGCTGTATGTCCAGAGAAGGAGGCCAAGCCCGACGGAGGATGTCCTCGGGTCGATGAGGATCACCTTGCCGTCGTACTCGGGGGAGGTGAGGTCCTGGAGCGATTCGGGCTTATCGAGCCCGCACTCGGAGTCCCATACGAAGGCGAATGCGCCGTAGTCGAACGGGATCAGGCGGTTCTCGGGATCGAACTTCAGCTCATCCGGTATATCCGAGAGCACAGGAGACTGGTAGCTCTCGAGATAGGGATATGCCCTGTACGCGAAGTCGTCGGTGATGCCGAGGATGACGTCTGCATCCGTCTTGTCGCCCTCGAGCTCGACGCGCGAGATCATCTCAACCGCGTCCCCTGCGCTGACGAGGTTGACCTTGATTCCCGTCTCCTCCTCGAACGCCGGGATGAGAGCGCCTGCCGGACCCCAGTCGCTGGCGAATGAATCATAGGCATAGACTGTGAGGACCTTGTCCTCCACAGAGCCCTGCGCGAAAACCATCGCGGCAAGAAGCAGGGCGATGAGCAAAGTGAGTGCCTTCCTCATAGGAA
>CALXXR010000091.1 GCA_944392735.1 uncultured Spirochaetaceae bacterium
TAGACATCAACCAGCTCGAGGAGAGCCTCGGCGTTGCCGTCGTTCCCATCTCGGCCTCCAAGAACGAGGGCGTCGAGGAGCTCGTGAAGCATGCGATCCATGTCGCTCGCTTCAAGGAGTCCCCCGGCCTCAAGGACTTCTGCCCGGCAGAGGGAGAGGCCAGGGATGTGGCGATCCACCGATCGCTGCATGCGATCATGCATCTCATCCAGGACCATGCCGAGAGGGCGGGCATCCCGGTGCGCTTCGCAGCCTCCAAGCTGATAGAGGGCGATGAGCCCATCATGAAGTCGCTCTCCCTCGATGGCAATGAGAAGGAGACGCTGGAGCACATCCTCGTGCAGCTCGAGGCTGAGAGCGGCACCGACCGCGATGCGGCCCTCGCCGATGCCAGGTTCCGCTTCATCGAGAGGGTATGCCGCGACAGCGTCGTCAAGCCGCATGAATCGCGCGAGAGGCTCAGATCGCTGAAGGCTGATAGGATATTGACGGGAAAATACACTGCTATCCCGGCATTCATCGTCATCATGGCGATGGTCTTCTACCTCACGTTCGGACCTGTCGGCACATTCCTCTCCGACCTGCTCTCGCTGGGCATCGACAAGCTCACGTCCGCATGCGACGCGCTCTTGTCCGCATATGGGCTCAATCCGATCGTCCATTCGCTGATCATCGATGGCGTCTTCGCGGGCGTCGGCAGCGTCCTTTCGTTCCTGCCGATCATCGTGGTGCTCTTCTTCTTCCTCTCGATACTCGAGGATAGCGGCTACATGGCGCGCGTCTCGTTCGTCATGGACAAGCTCCTGAGGAAGATAGGCCTCTCAGGGAGGAGCTTCGTGCCGATGCTGATCGGCTTTGGATGCTCCGTTCCCGCCATCATGGCGACCCGCACGCTCTCATCCGAGAGGGATAGGAAGATGACGATACTCCTTGTTCCGTTCATGTCCTGCTCCGCGAAGCTTCCGATCTACGCGATGTTCACGTATGCATTCTTCCCCGACTATGGCGCGCTTGTGATGATATCCCTATACGTCTTCGGTATCATCGCCGGCATCCTCATGTCGCTGATCCTCAAGCACACGGGATTCAAGGGCAACCCGGTTCCGTTCGTGCTGGAGCTTCCCAACTACAGGATGCCGAGCTTCAGGTCGGTGCGCCAGCTGATCTGGGAGAAGACGAAGGACTTCGTCACCAGGGCATTCACGATCATCTTCCTCGCATCGATCATCATCTGGTTCCTCCAGAGCTTCGATACGCGACTCAATCCCGTCTCCGATTCCTCCAAGAGCATGCTTGCGCTCATCGGATCGCTCATCGCTCCGATCTTCGCGCCCCTTGGCTTCGGCGACTGGAGGATATCGACGGCGCTCATCACCGGCTTTACAGCCAAGGAGAGCGTCGTGAGCACCCTCACGGTTCTCTTCGGCGGAGCGGTCGGGATGCTTGGAGAGCTCTTCACCCCGCTCACGGCATTCGGGTTCCTCATCTTCACGCTCCTGTACACGCCATGCGTCGCCGCGATCGCGACGGTGCGCAGGGAGCTTGGAAGGAGATGGGCCCTCGGGGTGGTGGTGCTCCAGTGCTCCGTAGCATGGATCGCATCGCTTGCGGTCCGCCTCATCGGAACGCTCATCGGCTTCTGAGGCTTCGATTGGCTTGCCTTTTCCTCTTCTCTTCTGCCATATTCAGAGCATGGGAAGAGGAGAAGACAGCACAAGGCAGGCCTTTGCCGATGCATACATCAAGCTGCAGGGTGCGAATCCCGAGAGCAGGATATCCGTCAAGGACATCTCCGCTGCTGCGGGCTTCGACAGGCATACGTTCTACTATCATTTCACAGGGCTTCAGGATCTTGTCTCATGGATCTTCGATAGGGAATTCAGCCGCATCATGGAGGACTCCGATGGCTCATGGGAGGCCGTGCTGCTGAAGTTTCTGGAATACGCCGACAGCAACAGGGCCCTGATGCTGGCACTCACGCATTCAACCAAGCATATGGAGATCATCGTCCTCCTCAAGCGGAGGATCAAGGATGTGATGGATCTCTATCTATCCCTGCACCAGCCATTCTCGCAGATGCCGGATGATGAGAGGTGCAGGATATCCGTCTTCATGGCAGGCGGGACTGTGGCATTCCTCCGCGAATGGTTCTCAAGCGGGATGGAGAAAAGCTCCGCAGAGACCTATGCGGAGCTTCGCGATATCGTAGGATGCTGCCTTTCCGGCTTTCAGAGGATGTGATTCAGGAAGTCCTTGGTCCTCTCGTTCTCCGGTGATGTGAACATCTTCTCGGGCGTGCCGGTCTCGATGATCTCGCCCTTGTCCATGAAGACGACCTTGTCTGCGGCGGCTCTGGCGAATCCCATCTCGTGGGTCACCAGGAGCATCGTCATGCCTTCCTTTGCGAGGGAGAGCATTACGTCGAGCACTTCCTTGATCATCTCGGGATCGAGCGCCGATGTCGGCTCGTCGAAGAGCATTGCCTTGGGGTTCATCGCAAGCGCCCGAGCAATCGCTACGCGCTGCTGCTGACCGCCTGAGAGCTGCGTCGGATGCACATCCGCCTTCTCCTTGAGCCCGACTCTCTCCAGAAGGCGCAGGGCAAGCTCCTCCGCTTCGCCCTTCTTCATCTTCTTGACCTTGATCGGCGCAAGCGTGATGTTGTCCAGCACCGTGAGGTGCGGGAAGAGGTTGAAGGACTGGAAGACCATTCCCACCTCCTCCCTTATCTTCCTGATGTCGGAAGAGCTGTCGGCTGTATCGACGCCATCGATGAGGATGTGGCCGGAAGTGGGCTTCTCCAGTCCGTTGACGCACCTGAGCATGGTCGATTTTCCGGATCCGGATGGTCCGATGATGACGACGACCTCGCCATCGTTGACAGTGAGCGATGTGTTCCGGACGGCATGGAGCACACCGCTTGGAGTATTGAAGTCCTTCGACAGGTTCTGTATTTCGATCTTAGCCATTCTTGTGCAGCCTTTCCTCGAGAAGCCCCACGAGGCGGGAGAGTACCAGTGTGATGATGAGATAGATCAAGGCGACTACGAGCATCGTCTCGAGCGAGAGGAATGTGCGCGAGATGTACATCCTTCCGCAGCGGAGGATGTCCTCGAGCGAAAGCACCGATACGAGCGATGAATCCTTGAGCATGGAGATGAACTCATTGCCGATGGCGGGGAGGATCACCTTCACCGTCTGCGGCAGGATGATGTACCTGAATGCCTGGGAGCGCGACATGCCGAGCGCGATGGCGGCCTCCATCTGTCCCTTCGGAATGGCCTGGATTCCAGCCCTCACGATCTCCCCCATGTATGCTCCGAAGCAGACGGAGAGGGAGAAGATCGCTGCCATCATGCCCTCTACATGGAAGAGGGAGCCGACAGCATAGTAGATGAAGATGAGCTGTACCAGGAGCGGTATTCCCCTGATGAGCTCGACGTATACGCCGCATATCATGTTGATCCAGCGTCTCTTCGATACCGATCCCAGTCCTGTGAACGTGCCTATGATCACAGCACCGATGATGGAGAAGATTGTGACCTCGAATGTCACCGGGGCGCCGCGGAGGCATGTGATGAAGATCTGCCTGTATGGGTCGGGGAAGAAGATGATGAGCACCGCCGAGAGCACGATCGCTCCGAAGAACGTGAGCCTCCATGACGTGAATACATGCTTCTCGCCCTTCTTGGGGATGAGGACTCCATCGGTCATGTTGATCGTCGTGGTACCCTGCTTGGGGGCATTCGGATCGACGGAGAGCGTCTTCTGCCGAATTGCCTCGGCCTTGATCCTTTCGTCTATTTCGTTGCTGTTCATTGTCTCAACTCGTGAGACCATAATGTATAAATTTGCAATTTTAGTCAACGAAAATCCGAATACTTATGCATTTGCATCGAGGATTCTGCATAATCTCCTGCAACTTCATGCACGCATCGTGTCCATCGTCGCCAGCGCGGCCCCGAATGCCATGATGATGAATGCCGCAGCGAAGAACAGTCCCGGCTCCTCATTGAGGAGCAGTGCGGAGAGGGCTGCTCCGATGAACGGCGCGACTGCGTAGTATGCGCTGGTCCTTGCCGCACCGAGATCCCGTTGGGCCCTCACGTAGAGGAATACGCTCATGCCATAGGATGCGAAGCCGAGGAGCAGGGCAGGAGGTATGGAGGCGATCCGGGGCAGGGGCTCTCCCACTGCGAGGGCGATGCAGAGCGAAGCGATCCCAGAGCCGAATCCCTTCACGATGACGATCTCCTGCGGATCGCATGATGAGATCATGCGCGTGCAGTTGTTCTCAAGTCCCCAGCAGGTGCATGCAAGGAGCACCAGCACCGAACCGAGCGAGAACTCGAATGCGGAGGCATCCTCGAGCGAGAGCAGCATGCTGGAGAGCGTAATCAGGATGATGGCTCCCCATAGTCTAGGGCTGATTCCCTCCCTGAAGACGATAAGGGCGATCAATGATGTGGCCACGATCTCGAAGTTGTTCAGAAGCGAGGCATTGGCTGCATTCGTCAGCTTCAGTCCGGACATCATGAGGATCGGTGCCGCGATATCCAGCAGGACCATGCCGATGGTATATGGCAGCTCCTTCCTCGAAAGCCTCTCCTCGCTTCCTCGCCCGCCTCCTGCGAGATGGATGATGAGCATGCCGAGGCCGGCTCCAGTATATAGGAGGCCTGCCATCATCGTCGGCTGGATATCCTCGAGGAGGATCTTGGAGAAGGGGGAGTTGATCGCATAGAGCGCTGCCGCGAGAACCGCGCAGAGGACAGCCTTGGACTTCATCTGATGAACCTGTCTATGGCGGTATTGAGATCGTCAAGCACCTTGCCATCTCCTGTCTCCAGCGCTTCTGCGACGCAGTGCTCGATGTGGTCGGAGAGCAGGAGCTTGCCGATTCCTGCAAGGGAAGCCCTGACAGCGGATATCTGTATCAGCACGTCGCTGCAGTCCCTCCCTTCCTGCACCATGGTGCGTATGCCCTCCAGATGCCCGATCGTCCTTGATAGGCGATCGATGATCCGCTTCGTTTCCGTATGCCTGTGCTCCATCTCTTCTCCAACATCCCCCACCGGGGGATATTATATCGCAGGATCGGAGGAGTAGGCAATGAAAGGAAAAGGGCCACCAGATCCTGATGGCCCTTCCTGTACGCGTATGGATTGGATCAGATGATCCCCCACTTTTCCTTGAGCGCGTCGAACTCCCCGTTCTCCATGAGGATGCTCAGTCCTTCATTGATCTTATCAAGGAGCGCGGTGTTGCCCTTCTGGACGCCGATGGCGATCTCCTCGGCTGTGAACGGCTCGCCAGCTACGACGAGGAGGTTTGCGTAGTTCTCGTTCTTGAGGACGAAATCCGAGGCGATGAGCGAATCGCAGACAGCTCCGTCGAGGTTACCGTTGAGCATGTCCTCGATCGCGAGGCCGATGTCATCGTATCTCCTGATCTCCACAGGGTAGTCCTCGAGGGCGAAATCGCCGGTGGTTCCGATCTGGACTCCGACCTTCGATCCCTCGGGAAGCTCATCGATGGAACCTACCTCGGAAGCCTTGGCCGTCGGGATGATGAGGACCTGTCCCTGGTTGTTGATCGGGGTGGAGAAGTCGATCGTGGCCTTCCTCTCCTCCGTGACCGTGACACCGGATGCGACGCCATCGTACTGGCCATTCTTCAGGCCTGCGAATATCGTATCCCATGGGATGTTCTGGACGACGAATGTCTCACCGACAGCCTCTCCGATCATCGGGACGAGCTCGACCTCGAAGCCTGTGAGGTTGCCGTTCTCATCGATGTACTCGAACGGCGGCCATGTCGCGTCGGTTGCGAATACGTATTCCGATTTCTCTTCCTCGGCTCCGCCGGCGAATGCCATGGATGGGATGAGGAGCATTACAAGAGCAATAACTGCATATTTTTTCATTTCTTTGCCTCTTTCTGCTGCATACATTAATATTTATGCAGAACCATGTCAATGATTCTGCATGAATTTTCATGGATTATGCTTTGATCGGCTTTATCTTCGTCCTGTATACATAGATGTAGAAGATGATCGACAGCGTGAGGCCCACGGCTTCTGCGATCGTGAATGCAAGCCATACGTTATCCAGCACTCCCGTTGCGGCGAGAAGCGAGGCGACGGGCAGGAGGACGGCAAGCTGGCGGACGATCGAGACGATCATCGCTGCGTATCCGACGCCAGTCGCCTGGAATGCCGAGGTGAGGCTTATGGAGATGGCTGCGGGGATGAAGCAGATGGAGATGATCCTCAGCGCAGGCCTTCCGATGGCCAGCATCTCGTCCGATGCGGCGAAGAATGAAAGGAGGAGATCCGGCAGGAGCTGGAAGATGAGGAAGCCGATGACCATGATGGCGACGGCGATCGTGCCTCCGGTCTTCAGCGTCTTCGTCATCCTCTTCCTTTTCTTCGCACCGTAGTTGAAGGCGATGATGGGTATCATTCCAGCTTGGAGTCCGAAGACGGGCATGAAGATGAACGACTGGAGCTTGAAGTATACGCCAAGCACCGATACCGCCGTTGCAGTGAAGGAGATGAGGATCGAGTTGAGGGCGCTGACCATCACGGTGCTGACGCTGTTCATGATGATCGTCGGGATGCCGACCTTGTAGATCTCCTTGATGATCCTTCCCGATGGCCTGAGCGTTGAGATGGAGCAGCGGATCCTGACGTAGCTGTTCTTCTTGACGAAGTAGAGCGCCGCGATCATGGAGACGACCTGGCCGATGACGGTGGCGATCGCCGCACCCTTGACGCCCATGCCGAATACGAAGATGAAGACTGGGTCGAGTATGATGTTGGTGATCGCGCCGAGCGACTGGGTGATCATCGGGTGGATGGAGTCGCCTGTCGCCTGCATGATCCTCTCTGCGGTGATGTCGATGAAGATCCCGAACGAGAAGACGAGGCAGATCTGGGCATACTCCACCGAGAGCTGCAGAAGCTCCGGATCATCGGTGAAGATGGAGAGGAATGGCCGGGTGCCTGCAAGGCCGAAGATGGCGAATGCGATCCAGGTCGCGATGGCGAGGAAGAAGCCGTTGTTCGCTGCCTTCTCGGCTTCTGCATGGTTCCTTTCCCCCAGCTTCCTCGCAAGATACGAGTTGACGCCGACGGCGGTGCCGATCCCGAATGCTATCATCAGGTTCTGCAGCGGATAGGCCAGCGAGACGGCCGTCAGCGAAGCTTCGGACACGCGGGCTACGAAGATGCTGTCGACGACGTTGTAGAGCGCCTGTATCAGCATCGAGAGCATCAGAGGGAGCGAGAGCTTCATGATGAGCTTGGGGATGGATTCATACCCCATTATGTTTTCCTTGATTTCCGTTTCCATAGGCGAATACTACATATAATGAAATGCGGAGACTGTGCAACCATCTCCTCGCTGTTTTTCCTCTCCGATTTCTGGTAGCATCCGATCATGAGGCTTGGGCTTCATGGCCATTCCGGCGTCTCCTTCGAGACGATTCTGGAGAGCGCAGGGATCGGCAGGAGGGAGGAAGCCCTGATGCTCCTTTTTCCTGGATATGGCAGGGATATCCTTCTTTCCGAAGGATCCTTGCTTGATGCGGAGGGAAGAGCATCTGCTCTGGAGTTGATATGGATGACAGCAGGCT
>CALXXR010000092.1 GCA_944392735.1 uncultured Spirochaetaceae bacterium
GAGCACTACAGGAGCGTCCTGAGCGATCTCGAGGTTGCGCGCAATTCGCTTTCATCTGTCCGGAGGATGATCGAGGAGCGTGAGGCGGAGGCCGAGAAGGCCAGGCTCGATTCCGAGAAGGACCGCAGCCTTGTCGAGGAATTCAACGACAAGATCAAGGCCGAGGAGGAGAGCAGCGCAGAGCTCAAGAGGGAACTGTCCGAGCGCAGCGAGGGCATCGGAGGGCTCAGGACCCTCGTCTCCGATCTCTCCGTGCGGCTGCAGAAGAAGCGAAGCGATAAGGATAATGCGTTCCGCGACCTCAGCGAGGCCAACAGGATACTCTCCGAGCAGACTGCCAACATCGGATCTGCGGACGTGCTTATAGAGAATGTCGTCAAGGACTTCTTCACCAAGTACTCCAGGAACCTCGGGGAATTCCAGAGGATCATCGAGGAGGAGGACCTTCCCGATGACACGCTGCTATTGAACGAACTGAGCGAGGTGAACAAGGAGATCGAGAAGCTCGGCACCGTCAACTACCTTGCGGAGGACGACTACAACTCGGCGAAGGAGCAGTTCGACTTCTATGCAAAGCACCTGGAGGACCTGAACAAGGCGCGCCTCGATCTCGAGAGGGTGCTCGAGGAGATACAGGATAGGGCGAAGGAACTCTTCCTGAAGACGTACAATGAGTTAAGCGACAACTTCCAGTCGATGTTCACGCGCCTCTTCGGCGGAGGCATAGCGAAGCTGACGCTGGAGGAGCCTGAGAACGTCCTGACGTCAGGAATCGACATCTTCGCCCAGCCGCCTGGGAAGAAGCTCGTCACGCTCTCGCTGCTCTCCGGCGGAGAGAGGAGCATGACCGCCGTCGCGCTCCTTTTCGCGACGTATCAGGTCAAGCCGTCCCCGTTCTGCATCCTCGATGAGCTTGATGCGGCCCTCGATGACAAGAACATCGGCTACTTCCTCGACGTGCTCGTCGATTTCGGCAAGTCGAGCCAGTTCATCATCATCACGCACAACAAGCACACCGTGACCGGATCCGAGACGCTTCTGGGAGTCACGCAGATGGATCCCGGCGTCTCCTCCATCGTCAGCTACCGCCTCGGCCGCGTAGCAGGCCAGCCCGTCATCATGAATGATGACGACCAGGTCGTCGACTTCGACAGCGAGGGCCAGCTGAAGTAGCATGAGATTGACAGCCCCCAAGCATTATTGTATAAGCATAAAGGCTGGAATTCTGGCCCGGTAACGCGATGTTTGATAGTATTGCAGGAAAATTCACAGGAATCATGAGAACCCTCTCCGGCAAGGGGAAGATCTCGGAGAAGAACGTACGCGATGCAGTGGAGGAGATCAAGGAAGCCCTCCTCGATGCCGACGTCAATCTCCGCGTCGTCCGCCGCTTCGTCAATTCGACCCTCGACGAGGCCCTTGGCGAGAAGGTCCTATCATCCGTCGATCCGGGACAGCAGTTCACGAAGATCGTCTATGACAAGATGGTCGACCTCCTTGGAGGAACGGAGAGCACGAAGCTCAACCTCAAGGGCAAGGATGCCACATCGGTCATCCTCCTTATGGGACTCCAGGGCTCTGGAAAGACAACGGCCGCGCACAAGCTCGCATACAGGCTCAAGAAGGACGGAAGGCGCGTCATGCTCGTTGCCGCGGACCTCGTTCGTCCCGCAGCCATCATGCAGCTCCAGGTGCTCGGCGAGAAGGTCGATGTCCCTGTATTCACCATCCCCGGCGAGAAGGATCCTGCGAAGGTCGCTTCTGAGGCGATTGCAAAGGCAAAGCATGACCTCATCGACACCGTCATAATCGATACATCCGGACGCATGCACCTCGATGAGGCGCTGATGGAGGAGATCCAGCGCGTCGCCAAGGCCTCAAGGCCCGATGAGACGCTCTTCGTAGCCGACGCGATGACTGGCCAGAGCGCCGTCGACATCGCCAAGGAGTTCGAGGAGAAGGTCGGAATCTCCGGCGTGATCCTCACCAAGTTCGATTCCGATACACGCGGCGGTGCTGCGCTCTCGCTCAGATCCGTCGTAGGCAAGCCGATAAAGTTCATCGGAACGGGAGAGAAGATGGAGGACCTCGAGGTCTTCCACCCAGAGAGGATCGCCTCGAGGATCCTCGGCATGGGCGATATCGTCTCCCTCGTCGAGAAGGCCCAGGAGCAGTTCGATGCCGCCGAGGCCGAGAAGCTGCAGAGGAAGATGGAGAAGAACACCTTCGACCTGCAGGACTACCTCGACCAGCTCGAGAACATGAAGAAGCTCGGATCGGCCGACAAGCTGATCGAGATGATCCCCGGCGCCAAGGGGAACATCTCCGAGGAGGACCTCCACCTCGAGGAGCTGGAGAAGGAGAAGGCCATCATCCGCTCGATGACGCGCTTCGAACGCGGCAACTACAGGATCATCGGCCCTTCGAGGCGCAAGAGGATAGCACGCGGCTCCGGCACATCGGTTGCTGAGGTCAACAGGCTCCTCAAGAAGTTCGAGAAGTCCCGCCTTATGATGAAGAAGGTGATGACGAATAAGAAATTACAGGCTGCTATGCTGAAGCAGTTCGGCATGTAGCTTCCAAGCAGTATAAGGAGAATACCGTGAGCACAACAATGAGACTTAAGCGCTTCGGAACGAAGAAGAGACCCTACTACAGGGTCGTCGTGCAGGACAACCGCCTTGCCACGTCATCCAAGACGATCGAGGAGGTGGGAACGTACCGCCCGGTCGAGTCCGAGAACCAGCTCATCCTCAACGAGGAGAAGATCAAGGAGTGGATCGGCAAGGGCGTCGTCGTTTCCCCGACCGTCAAGGACCTTCTCAATTCGCAGGGTATCCAGATCGTCCGCAAGCAGAACTGATTCCAGGAGGGCCTATGGAGAAGGAACTTGTGGAATTTATGGTCAGGAGCCTTGTTGACCAGCCCGATGAGGTGAGCGTGAATGTCATCGAGGGGGAGAAATCCACCATCCTCGAGCTTCATGTCGCCGAGGGCGATGTCGGCAAGGTGATCGGCAAGCAGGGCCGCATCGCGAAGGCAATAAGGACCATCCTCTCAGCCAGCGCGACGCGCGATGGAAAGCGTGCCGTTCTGGAGATCCTCGACTGATGGAAGAGCTTCTCTCTACCGCTACGATCGGAAGGACGCATGGCGTCGATGGCTTTCTGAAGGTATATTCCCTCTCAGGCGAATATGCCCATCTCAAGAAGCTGAAGAGCGCTGTTGCTGTCCTCCCCGACGGTAAGGAGAAGCTTCTTTCCGTTCTGCAGGTCCGCTCCCAGGGAGATCTCTTCCTGATGAAGTTCTCCGGCTATGAGACGCCGGAGAGCGCGAGGATGCTTTCGGGCTCCGTGCTCAAGGTAAGGCGCGAGGATTCCAGGAAGCTCAGGAAGGGGGAGTACTACATCGCAGACCTCTATGGGCTGCGCGTTATGCATGGCGGCGAAGAATGCGGCATAGTGAAGGAGGTCTCGGAAGGGGCTCAGGCGATGCTGCTTCAGGTGGAGAGGAACGGGAGGATCTACATCGTTCCCAATCTCCCCGTATTCGTCTCCAAGCCAGATTTCCGATCCGGGACGATCGAGCTTCTCATGGGGGAGCTTGTCGACCTATGAGGATCACCATCTTCACCCTCTTTCCCGAGATGGTCGAACCCTTCTTCCGCTCATCGATCATGAAGCGGGCCGTAGAGAAGGGGATCATAGAATACACGATCATCGACTTCAGGGATTACGCCGAGGGTGCGCATATGAAGACGGACGACATCCCCTACGGAGGAGGAGCCGGCATGGTCATCATGCCCGGTCCGATATCGAAGGCGCTTGATGCTGCGGGCGCGAAGGGCAGGAGGGTCGTCTTCGCGACTCCTTCAGGAAAGCCATTGACGCAGAGCTATGCCAAGGAGCTTTCGAAGGAGGATGAGCTCTTCTTCATATGCGGACACTACGAGGGGCTCGATCAGCGCGTCATCGATGAGTACGTGACCGACGAGATCACGATCGGCGACTACGTGCTTTCATCGGGTGAGACATCGACGCAGGTCATCATTGACGCCGTCTACAGGCTCGTCGATGGCGTCATCGCCTCCGAGAGCCTCGAGGAGGAGAGCTTCAGCGACGGACTTGTTGAATATCCTCAATATACAAGACCTTACAGGTATTGCACTAAATCCGTCCCTGATGTACTATTAGCCGGTCACCACCGCCATATTACCCAATGGAGGTGCGACCATAGGCTGGCGAAGACGATGCATAACCGGCCCGATCTGCTCAGTGATGCCTCTCTCAGCATCGAGGAGCGGAAACGACTTCTGTCGATACTAGATCAGGATAAGAGGACTTGTCAGAGATGGATATTATCAGAGCTGTAGAAGCAAAGCAGATGAAGGAGAACGCCGAGAACTTCAGCATCGGCGATACCGTTCGCGTTTCGTTCAAGATCATCGAGGGAGCAACCGAAAGGATCCAGGTGTATGAGGGCATCGTCATTGCCAAGAACAACACCGGAATCAGGAGGACCTTCGTCGTCAGGAAGATCAGCTATGGCGTTGGCGTCGAGAGGATCTTCCCCCTCCACTCGCCGAGGATCGAGAAGATCGAGGTCGTGAGAAGGGGCCGCGTCAGAAGGGCAAAGCTCTACTACCTCCGCTCCCGTGTCGGAAAGTCGGCGAAGGTGCCAGAGCTTCTCATCAAGAAGAACGCGTAATCAGAGACGGCAGGGAAACCTGCCGTTTATCTTTTTCCGCTTAATTGGTAGAATATCGACATGGCAACGAAGAAGGCTTCATCGAAGCAGAAGGACAGGAAGAGGAAGAAGAAAGGCGGCATAAGCGGATTCTCCACGCTCAATCAGGTGGCTGGAGTCCCTAAGCCCAGGGAGCACAGATCCTCCATCCCCGTCGAAGCCCCTGGAACGATCCAGGAGCCGCATCCCGTCTGTCCCTACTGCGGAAACGAGATCGAGTCCATCGCCTCATCGCTTACGGCCCCTGATGGAAGCTACGTCCACTTCGACTGCGTCCTTGAGCGCATCAGGGAAGAGGAGAAGCCTGCAGAGGGCGAGAGCATATCATACATCGGATCCGGAAGCTTCGCTCTCATCGGAAAAGGCGAGGATGGCAGGCCAGTGATAATCAGGAAGATCCCATTCGAGAGCCAGGAGCAGACGAAGGCCATGAAGGCCTATGTCGCATCGCTCAGGAGCTGATATGCGCAGGGCGATTCTCCCAGGCTCATTCGACCCGCCCACGCTGGGGCACATAAACATCATCGAACGCACGGCAGCGCTCTTCGACGAGCTGCACGTGATCGTAGCCGACAACATCGAGAAGAAATCGCTCTTCACGCCGGAGGAGCGCATCGAGCTTCTCAAAGCCTCTCTGCCGAATGCGGATAACATCGTATATGCGATACATTCCGGCCTCACCGTTGACTACGCCAAGGAGCACGGCATCTCGGTTATGGTCAGGGGCGTGCGTGGAGCAGGGGACTTCTCCTACGAGCTGGAGATGGCGATGACGAACAAGACGCTCTATCCAGAGCTCGAGGTCCTCTTCCTTCCCACCGATTCACGCTACTTCCTCGTCAGATCCTCGAAGATAAAGGAGCTCGCCGCATTCGGCGCCGACTTCTCATCTATGGTCACGGAGCCTGTCAGGAAAGCGATAGAGGAACGCTTCCCGCAGGTCAGGAGATAGGATTCCTGCGATTTCCGTGCACAGGCTATTGACTAATGCACGCATTTCCGGTTTAATACCTTTGGTTTTATGGAGAGGTTCCCGAGCGGTCAAAGGGGGCAGACTGTAAATCTGTTGGCTAAGCCTTCGAAGGTCCGAATCCTTCTCTCTCCAACCAAGCCATATACAAGGGCAGACGCTTGAGTATATGGCTTTCTTTTTTGCCGAGGCCATGCATTTCAGCGTATGCTGAACCATACACCCTGCAGCTGCTGCGAGATCAAGCCGTAAAAGGAAATATAGATTCTGGAAAAGAGAAAACAGCATCACGGGTGCGCAGCCCCTCACCCTACAGGCCTGACAATGAAACGTCAGCCGCTGTCGCCATCTCCAGTCTACGTGATGCTTCCAGCAAAACAGCACCATCGGGCATCGAAGACGTCAACATAATATCGCAGGACCAGCTCAGAGA
>CALXXR010000093.1 GCA_944392735.1 uncultured Spirochaetaceae bacterium
GGTATCGCTTCTGGGAGTCGTGACGCTGGGAGGCATGCTCGTCAACAACGGCATCATCCTCGTCGACTACATCAACCAGCTGGAGGATGAGTCGAGGAACCTCGAGGCAGAGAGGCTCTCGATCAAGGTGGAGGAGGGATCATCGCTTCTTGGAAGGCTCTCGTACGAGAGCGAGATGTCGATGCTCTTCGAGAATATAAGGAAAGGAACCGCGACAAGGCTGAGGCCCATTCTCATGAGCTCCCTTACGACGATCCTCGGCGTCACACCGATGGCATTTGCGAAGGGCGAAGGCTCCGAGATATACGCGCCTCTGGGACAGGTCATCATGGGAGGGCTCACGACCAGCACATTCATCACGCTCTGCCTGATGCCGACCTTCTACTTCATCCTTGAGCGGCACAAGATAAGGAAGGCATATGGCTGGAAGAAGGAGGAAAGATAGCATGAGGAGATCGGTGAAGATGCTGCCGCTGGCATTGGCCTTAGCCCTGCTCCTGGCAGGGTGTGCGTTCGCATTCCAGGCCCGCGTATCGGTGACAGTCACGGGCGGAAGCGCGGATTCAGGAGACGAGGAGACGTCCGTGTACATCTATGGCTTCCTCGATGAGGGAAGAAGGGACGCGGCATATGAGGAGCTCGTGGCCCTCAGCCACGACTCAACGCTCAAGAGCGGAGAGTTCGAATCCTTCCTGTACGACTACCTTCCCTCCGGATACGCGGATGTGAAGGTCGCAAGATACGTCTCGGGAACCGTGCTTGGCTCCAGCCAGAGCGGCACCGTCGCCACTCTGACCATCAGATGGGAGACCCCATCGCCATCCGTGGGAGAGGACTACGACAGCACGCTGCTGTATCTATTGGCCGCGAGCGAGTCGGATGGCAGGAGATACATCGGCATCAAGGAGGCCCCGATACAGTCCGGCAGCGATTCGGCGGAGATCCATCTCAAAGATGCTTCCGGGATAAGCCTGGATGAGACGATATGAGAAGGATCATATGCCTTGCCATCATCGCAATGCTGCTCTCCCCTGCGTTCGCCGCAGAGGCCACGGTCTATGGCTTCGATGACCTCGTCGCTGCGATGGAGAGGGGGAATGCCGATCTGCTGAAATCCGATCAGGAGATAGCGAAGGCGAAGCTCGACACCGCCGATGCGAAGGGCGGATATGGGCCGACTATAGATCTGATGGTGACTGGTACGTTCATGGCCAATCCGACGCTGGGGCCGATGAAGGTGAGCCCGAATGACATCAAGGGGCTTCCCGATGTCATCGGATCGGTCTGGACAGATCCCATCCATGTCTCGATGGATATGGCCAACAACATGGTGCAGGGGCAGCTGACGCTGACGCAGCCGATCTACACATGGGGCAAGCTCTCCAATGCCGTCAAGCTCTACCAGACCGTCGAGGGGCTGAGGGGCATGGAGCGGAGCGACAAGGAGAGCCAGCTCATCGCCGAGCTCAGATCGCGCCTCGATGCGCTCTATCATATCGAATCCATCATGCCGCTTCTCGATGAGATCGAAGGCAAGGCCGATGCGCTTCTCTCCATCGCCGAGGAGGCGGAAGGCGAGGGCTTGATGCTAGCCGAGGATGCGGCGAGCGCTCGGATCGAGAAGCAGCAGGTGTCCCTCACGCGCCGCGAGCTGGAGAACCGGAGGAGCTCGGTGCTCGATGGCCTCAGGACGCTGACAGGCCTCGATGACCTGACATGGGAGATGATCGACTACGAGCCCGATGGGGATCTCATCGATTCCTTCCTCTCCCTCGGGGAGGAGGCGATCACGGCGATGGCAGTCGATCCACAGAGGCTTCCCCTGCAGATGCTCGAGGGCATGATGACGGTCCAGGAGTATACGAATAGGATCGCAAAGGGAAGCATCTACGGAAAGCCCGACATAGCCCTGCAGGTCTCTGCGTCCTACGGCGGCTCCATCGATTCAAACTGGCTCGATGGCGATACCTGGGGGCTGAACATCACGCTTGCGCTCAAGACGACGCTGTGGGATGGCGGGAAGAAGCTCAACGACATCAGGAGGTCTGAAAGCGGTATCGAATCCGCAAGGATAGACTACGAGGCCGCCATAGACACGATCGAAAGCACCGTCTCATCGACCTATGCCTCCGCGATGCTCGGAAAGGAAAGGATCGCATTCCTCGAGGCAAGGATGGATGCGGACAAGCTGAAGGCCGAGATGTCGGTTCAGAGGGAGGATATCGGCTATTCATCCTCCTCGGATACCCTGCAGGCCCAGATGGCGGTCATCCAGGATGAGATCGAGATCATCACTGAGCGCATAACCCTCTCTCAGAACGCATACACGCTCATGTATCTCGCAGCATACGACCCCGGGAGGATCCCCACCATCTACGATGGCATGGAGCAGTAAGCTATTGCTTACTCGATGTTTTAAGGCTATACTTCATATGAACACCCCACGGGGGTGGGGTGTATGGAGTAGTGAATGAAGGAATGCTTCGATGTCACTGGCATGAGCTGCGCCGCATGCCAGGTGAGGGTGGAGAAGAGCGTCGGCAGGCTCGATGGCGTCAGCGATGTCAACGTGAATCTCCTCAAGAACACGATGGAGGTCGTCTATGACGAGAACAGCATCTCCGAGGATGCGATCGTAGATGCTGTCAGCAAGGCTGGATACGGGGCCATCCCACGCGTAGAGGCGGCAACGGACGCTCAGGCCGGGAAGGGTGGGAGTACGGAGCATCGCGATATAGCCGCTGAGGAGTACGCGAAGATGAAGAAGCGCCTCTGGCTGTCGCTGGTCTTCACCGTTCCTCTCTTCTACATCTCCATGGGCCATATGATGGGCTGGCCGCTTCCGCCATTCCTGCTCGGCGATGCCGATTCGATGGTCTTCGCGCTCACGCTCTTCCTCCTTGCCATACCGGTGGCGATCATCAACAGGAAGTTCTTCATCGGCGGCTTCAGGAGCCTGCTGCACCTTTCTCCGAACATGGACTCGCTGATTGCCATCGGATCGGGAGCCGCGCTTGTGTACGGCATATACGCGATGTACCGCATCGCCGCCGCGCTCGGGATTGGCGACCTGGGGACTGCGCATGCATTCGCGATGGACCTGTACTTCGAATCGGCTGCCATGATCCTCACGCTCATAACCCTCGGAAAGACGCTGGAGGCGAGGGCGAAGGGCCGCACTTCCGATGCGATTAGGAAGCTGATGGATCTGGCGCCGAAGACCGCGGTGGTGGAGCGCGATGGGGTTGAGGTGGAGATTCCCATCGAGAAGCTGAGGGTGGGGGATGCCGCCATCGTGCGCGCGGGGGCGGCGATTCCTGCCGATGGCCACGTCGTCTCTGGAGGCGGCGCAGTGGATGAGTCCGCGATAACCGGCGAATCCATCCCCGTGGACAAGGCGGAGGGGGATGAGCTTACGGGTGCGACGATCCTCCGCTCCGGATACATCAGGATGGCAGTCGACAAGGTCGGTGCGGATACTGCGCTCGAGAAGATCATCAGGCTCGTCGACGATGCGACATCGTCGAAGGCTCCGATCGCCAAGCTCGCGGATAAGGTGAGCGGCGTCTTCGTGCCGATCGTCATCGCGATCGCTTTGGTCTCGGCAATCTGCTGGCTCATTGCCGGAAAGGGCTTCGAGTTCTCCCTCTCCATCGCGATATCCGTGCTCGTCATCTCATGTCCATGCGCCCTCGGGCTTGCGACTCCGACTGCGATCATGGTCGGTACGGGACGCGGTGCATCCTCTGGCATACTCATAAAGAGCGCGGAGGCCCTGGAGACGCTCCATTCGATAGACGCCGTCGTACTCGACAAGACTGGCACGATAACGGAAGGGCGCCCTGCCGTCACGGATATCATAGCGGTCAATGGCGTGGATCCCGATGATCTTCTTTCGAAGGCGGCATCGCTTGAGAAGCTCTCCGGCCATCCCCTAGGGGAAGCCATCGTGGCCGAGGCGGAGAGGCGCTCGATTAAGCTCGAGGAGGCTTCGGGCTTTGCTCAATCGGAGGGACGGGGCGTCTCTGCAGATATCGCGGGAAGACGGATCGCGGGAGGGAACAGGAGGATGCTGCCTTCTGTCTCCGAGGAGCTTTCAAGGCTGGAGGAGAAGCTTGCGGGAGATGGGAAGACTCCGCTCTTCTTCACCGAGGACGGACGCCTTGTAGGTATCATTGCGCTTGCTGATACGATCAAGCCGACATCGCGCGCGGCGATCGAGGATCTGAGGGGCATGGGTATAAGGACCATCATGCTCACCGGCGACAACCGCCGCACGGCGGAGGCGATCCAGCGCCAGGCCGGTACGGACAGCTTCATAGCCGAGGTTCTTCCCTCCGATAAGGAGAGCGAGGTGCGTAGGCTCCAGGAGGAGGGTTTGAAGGTCGCGATGGTTGGGGATGGCATCAACGATGCGCCGGCACTGGCACGCGCGGACGTCGGCATCGCGATCGGGGCAGGCACCGACATAGCCATGGAGAGCGCCGACGTCGTCCTGATGAAGAGCGACCTGAGGGATGTGCCGAAGGCGCTGGAGCTGGGCAAGGCCACGATGAGGAACATCAAGGAGAACCTCTTCTGGGCTCTCTTCTACAACGCGATCTGCATCCCGGTGGCGGCAGGCGTGCTCTATCCGGCATTCGGCATGAAGCTCAGTCCGATGATCGGGGCGTTCGCGATGAGCTTCAGCTCCGTATTCGTCGTCTCCAATGCGCTGAGGCTGCGCTTCTTCCAGGGAAAGGGGGATGGACGCACCATAGCGGGATCGAGAGGGGAGGAGATGCACTGCAATGCGGCAGCCATCGAGCTTCCTGAATATGATATATCCGAAGAAGGAGGAGTTATGATGAAGAAGACACTCAAAGTCAACGGCATGATGTGCCAGCACTGCGTGAAGCACGTCCATGATGCGCTTTCGAAGGTTGTGGGAGTCGACAGCGTCGATGTCTCGCTCGAGGATGGAGCGGCTATCGTCGGCTGCAGCGAGGCTGTTTCCGACGATGCTCTCAAGTCCGCGGTCGTCGATGCAGGCTATGAGGTGAGCGCGATTGAAGGCTGATAGGGATAGCGTCACAAGGAAGATCAGGATCGCCAAGGGCCAGCTCGAGGGCATCCTGCGGATGATCGATGAGGACCGCTACTGCATCGATATAGCGACGCAGCTCATGGCGGCCTCATCGCTGCTCAGGAAGACCACGCAGGAGGTCCTGGAGGCGCACATCAGGGGATGCGTGAGGGAGTCCCTCAGCTCCGATGATGCCGAGACGAAGGTCGAGGAGGCGCTGGCGGTGCTCGAGAAGCTTGCGGAGCTCTGAGGGAGAGGGTATTGCACAGCAAGTGCCAAACATGATACTTTCTCCCTGCTGTTGATTC
>CALXXR010000094.1 GCA_944392735.1 uncultured Spirochaetaceae bacterium
CGGTGACGAGAAGTACGTCTCCGCCTTCGGATAATCCACGCACTTCCTGAGCTCCTCCAGCTCCCTTACGCCATGCTCCGTCAATCCGACATCCATGCAGCCTGCAAGCATGCATCTGGCATTCGCCTCGCTCTGCCCATGGCGCACGAGCGTGAGTTCGAAATCCATCTGGGCGCCTCCTTATGAAGGTCTAGCCTTCATTCCTCCAGATCCCCCTTCTGTATCCGATGAAGGATATGCCCCAGTTGATGAGCCAGCCAACGGGAACGATGTACCAGACTGCGGCGACACCGATCACGGGCGCGAGGATGAATGAGAACGCCACCCTCGTTCCGAGGTTCGCCAGGTTCGCAGCAGTGAACACCTTCACGTCCCCGCTGCCTCGGAGCACGCCATCGGTGGCCATCTTGAAGCCTATGATGGCGAAGAACCATCCCATGAAGCGCAGATACGACACTCCGGTGCCATATGCCAGATCGGTGCCGGACCCACCTATGAACATGCCGACGAGAGGGACGGAGAAGAGCTCGAATGCAAGGCAGATGACGACGGCAAAGAATAGGACCATCCAATATGACGAACGATAGCCTATACTGACGCGCTCCTCGTTCCTTGCGCCCAGATTCTGGGCAGTATATGAGCTCATCGCATTGCCTATGGAGACCATGGGAACGGTGGCGATGTTCTCCAGCCTCATGCCAGCGGAGTATCCTGCCAGCACCTGGCTGCCGAAGCCGTTGACGACGCTCTGGACGAGCATCATGCCGATCGATACCGTCGACTGCTGGAGTATGGAGGGAATGGCGAGGACCACCATCCTGCCGAATGCGCCGGAGTCGAAGATGCGCGACCTTGCGCTCTCCATACCAGAGAGCGTCCTCATCAGCACCGCGAACGAGAAGCATGCGGAGATGCCCTGCGCGATCAGCGTGGCCCAGGCAGCGCCTGCGATGCCCTGTCCGAGGACCGCGACCATCAAAAGGTCGAGCGCGACGTTCAGCAGCGATGAGAATATGAGGAAGTACAGCGGGATGCGAGACCGTCCAAGCGCATTGAAGACCGACGAGAGGATGTTGTACATGAAAAGAAACGGCAGTCCCAGGAAGTATATCCGCAGGTAGAGCACCGCATCGGCGTGTATATCCTCCGGAGTGTTCAGCAGGCGCATGATCCCATCGGAGAAGGCATAGCCGAACGCGGAGAGCAGCAGCGAAAGGACCAGGAACGATAGAAGCGATGTGCATACCGCGGTCTTCAGTTCATCGTAGCGCCTCGATCCGAATGCGCGGCTCACGAGCACGCTGCTTCCGACGCCTCCTCCGATCGCGACGGCGATGAAGACGCTTGTCAGGGAATAGGAGGCGCCGACGGCGGCAAGGGCCTTCTCTCCCACGAAGCGGCCTACGATGACGGAGTCTGTCATCGTATAGAGCTGCTGGAAGAGATTGCCAAGCATCATGGGCAGGGAGAAGACCAGAAGGGCCTTCCACGGCACATCGTGTATCAGGTATTCGCGGTCGGACATCTGGGGTAGGATACCGCCTTGCGTCCCTTTAGTCACGCACTGGAACGAAACCGATGGATGGGATAGCATCGGAGGCATGAAGCGAGGAATCATCATCTACCTCATCGCATCATTCTCCATTCCATGGACGATCTGGATAGCCATGAACGGGGCCGGAATGTTCGGCACGATGCCTTATATGATCGTCTCGGCGCTCATCATGTGGATCCCGGCGCTCAGCGCGCTGATCGCGAGGAATGCCGCGCATCAGAAATCCGGATTCTCATGGAAGCCATCCATCAGGGGAAATGGAGGAAGCTACCTCATCGCATGGCTCCTTCCGATCCCCGCCGCCATCATAGGCGCCGTGCTCTGCTTCACGCTCTTCCCCGGATCGTTCACATCCGAGAACCTGGAATCGCTCTCTGCGGCGGAAGGCATCCCATCTTCGCTCGCAATCACAATCACGGTGCTCTCGATGCTTCCGGGAGCCATCATCAATGCCCTCTTCGCCATCGGCGAGGAGGCGGGATGGCGGGGATACCTCTATCCAGAGCTGCAAAAGAAGGTCGGAAGAGGATGGGCGGTGGCCATCACCGGCATCATCTGGGGGATATGGCATACGCCCATCAACATGATGGGATACAACTACAGCCTCGGCTATCCGGGATACCCATGGACGGGAATCGCTGCCATGTGCCTCTTCTGCATCGTTGCAGGAGCATGGTGCTCATATCTGGCGGACCGGACGGGGTCGCTATGGGCGCCGGCTTTATTCCATGGATCGGTGAATGCCTCAGCGGGATTCGGGCTGATCTTCTCGCAAGGGATGGAGGCGACGCTTCTCGGCCCAGCGCTCTCGGGGATCATCCCAAGCCTCATCCTCGGCGCGCTCTTCATTGCGCTCAGGCCTTGGCTAGCTTCCTGATGTACTCGGTCGGAGGAATGCCCTCGACCTTCCTGAACACCTTCGAGAAATAATAGATGTTGGTGAAGCCCAGCGACAGCGCGATATCCGCGATGCGGTCGCCCTTGCCTTCCTGCATCATCTCCTTCGCCTTCTCCACCTTCGTCGAATTGATGTAGTCCACCAGGCTGATGCCCATGATGCGCTTGAAGCTCTTCGACATATAGCTCGGAGAGACGCAGGCGTGATCCGCGACATCGCCAAGCGTTATCTTCTCCATCACATGCTGCATGACGTATTCGCGCGCCCTGTCGGCTACGCCCTTGCCGCTGCCGCCCTTGCTGTCGAGGAGCATCAGGAGGCTGCTCTCGCAGTCGTCGATGAACTCCAGGGCCTCGCTGCGTTTCGTGATGAAGTCGACGGATTCGAATGCCTCCATCGCAGCATTGCCGCCCCCGAGCCCAAGCGCGGAAAGCCCGCTCGACATCGCGGAGCGCAGGGCTGAAGCCGCGAATTCGAACTGGCTCAGGCTGTGGTCGATCTCCTGAATGGCCGAGCGGAGCGCAGAAAAGCATGCGCGGCACCCCACGATCTCCTTGCCGCGTATGGCCACCTCCAGCTTGGGGAAGGTGGCATCGATATCCAGGGGAGAGAGCGAGATCGCTTCAGGATCCTTGTCCAGGTAATATGCCGCGAGGCTCCTCTCGAGGATATCCCTCGCCTTCCTCATGCCATCGCGCCCCTCCATCACAGGCGTCGTAAGGAAAGCAGGCTCGAGGCCCGTCACCATTGCGGATGCCGCCGCGATGCGCTCTGATGCACGCGATGAGACGGCCTGCCATGTATCTGGAGAGAGTCCGGAGAGGAAATAGATGAACGTGCCGTTCTTCCCGGAGACGGGGACAATGGAATGGACGGTGCCGAAGAACGATGGGAGCATCTTGCCCGCAACATCGCGCTCCCAATCGCGCAGCTTGAGATAGTCATCGGGGCTCCACTGCTTCTCGAGGCTCGGCGCTGGGAACGAGAAGGCGACAGCCGCAAGCGCGAAGCCGTCCAGCAGTCCGCTCTCCGAGAGCAGCGATTTCGTCTCCTGGGAGATGCCCCTCATGATCATGAGGCTGGATATCGCATCAGCGACGCGGTCATCCCTTCCCGATGCAGGATCCCCCACGCTGCCACCGCGGCGGAGCCTGCACTCCTCCTCCGCCTTCAGAAGCGCCGCACCGAGCTTCTCCTCATCGAGCTCCGTCTTCAGAAGGTAGTCCGATATGCCATATCCGATGGCCTCCTTCGTGAGGCTGAACTCCGCAAGGCTCGTGAGCACGATGAAGACGATGTCGGGAAACTCCTCGCTGCATCTGCCGGCGAGGACAAGCCCATCCATGATCGGCATGCGTATGTCGGTTATCACGATATCCGGATGCTCGCTGCATATCATGCGATACGCCTCCTCGCCATTGACTGCGCTCCCGGCGATCTCTGCATCATATGCGCTCCAGTCTATCAGGTGCCTTATCCCCGAGAGGATGATCGGCTCGTCATCCACTATGAGAACCCTATGCATCGCCCCTCCTCTCCGCCTTGATCCTCGCCATCGCCCTGGTGCCCTTCCCCATCTCCGACGCAAACGAAAGCCCATAGCCATCGCCGTACATCAGCCGTATCCTCTCATGGATGTTCCTCACGCCGATGCCAGTCATGTTCGTCTTCGAATGCCTGCGCTCCTCATAGATGCGCTCCATCGTCTCCCCGTCCATTCCGACTCCGTCGTCGGCGACGGTAAGGACGAGGTCGCCTCCCTCGATGGCTGCCGACACCACGATCGTGCCGCAGCGTCCGGAAGGCTCGATGCCATGGAAGATCGCGTTCTCGACAAGCGGCTGCAGCGTGAACTTCTGCACAAGGAGGTCCATCGCCTCCTCAGACACCTCATAGGCGATCTCATACATGCCCATGTACCTGACCTGCTGTATCTCATCGTAGTCATGGAGCAGCGAGAGCTCCTCCGATAGCAGGATCCTGTCGCCGGTGCCCTTAGCCATGTTGCGAAGCAGCGTCGAAAGCCCCCTGCTCATACGCGCAATGCCGTCGTTGCGCTGCACCTCCGCACGGTAGTGCATCGACTCGAGCGTGTTGTAGAGGAAATGGGGATTGACCTGCATCTGCAGCATATCGATCTCCATCCTCTTCTTGTCCT
>CALXXR010000095.1 GCA_944392735.1 uncultured Spirochaetaceae bacterium
ATCTGATCGACGATCGCCTTCACCCTCTCCATGTCGATGCCCTTCTGGGATGACAGCAGGTTCGTTCCCGCCTTTATGACAACGCGCTTGACGGAGGAGAAATCACGCATCACATAAGCTCCTTATGGTGGAAGCTCTTCCCATCGGCTCCAGAGTAGTCGGCAACGATCTCGCCGTTTCCGGAAAGAAGCCACTTGGTGGTCATGAGCCCTTCGAGCCCGACAGGCCCCCTGGCATGTATCTTGGAAGTGGAGATGCCGACCTCGGCACCGAGACCGAAGCGGAATCCATCTGCGAAGCGTGTCGAGCAGTTCGCGAAGACATCCGCGCTGTCGACCGAGCGGAAGAAGAGGTCCTTCGCTTCATCCGATGATGCAACGATGGAATCCGTATGATGCGAACCGTGCTCCGCGATATGCTCTATGGCTTCATCGATCGACTGGACGACCTTCACGGCGCACTCGAGCGAAAGGTATTCGGTATGGAAGTCATCCTCGGTGGCGGGAACCGCATCCGGGATGGACTTCCTTGCCTCCTCATCGCCATGGATCTTCACGCCGCACTGCCTGAACGCTTCGCCGAGCTTGGGAAGGAATGCAGGCGCAATATCCCTATGCACGAGGAATGTCTCTGCTGCATTGCATGCCGCTGGATACTGCGTCTTGCTGTCGACTGCGATGCGCACAGCCATATCGATATCGGCAGAGGCATCGACGTAGACCGAGCAGATGCCATCCGAGTGTCCGATGACGGGAATGTGCGTATGGTCCATGACATAGCGCACGAACCTGTTCGATCCGCGTGGTATGACAAGGTCGATGTCCTTCTCCAGCGTAAGGAGCGTGTCGACATCGGCATGGCTCTCGATCCCGAGGATCCAGTCGGCCTTCACGATATCCTCAGTGGCCTCGCGGATTATGGAGATGAGCGTGCGGTTGGAATTCTCAGCCTCGCGTCCGCCCTTGAGCACTACGGCATTTGCAGAGCGCAGCGCCAGTCCCGCAATCTGCACGAGGGCATCGGGTCTGGCTTCGAAGATCATGGCGATCACGCCGATGGGGAAAGCCACCTTCTTCAGCACGAAGCCCGGATCGAGCTCGCGCATCTCACGCACCTTGCCTACAGGATCGGGAAGCTGGGAAAGCTCCCTGAGTCCCTTCACGGCGGAAGCGATCTTGTCATCGGTGAACTTCAGCCTGTGCAGAAGCGAGGAGGATGTGCCATCCTTCTCCGCCTTCTCGATGTCGGCAGCATTGGCCTTCCCTATCTCATCCCTTCTTGCAAGGATGGCATCCGCCATGGCAAGAAGAGCCTTCTTCCTTGTATCGTCATCGGTCATGGAGAGCGCAGAAGCACCCCTCCTAAGCGATTTCACCCGTTCCTCTAGAGCAGACATAAGCAAAGGATGCCTCATTCACCGAATAGATTCAACTGAGAAGCGGTCCACAGCTTCCAGCACCCCGCCCGCGATGGCTCTAGCTTTATCCGATACGGTAAGATGATCAGCCGCTTCCCCGCGCGGATCGATATCCGCGATCTTGAAGCCTTCCGGAACCTCTAGGCTATCATGCAGCAGTCCCCTGAGCTTGCCGTCGATCGTGGCGGCTACAGGAGTCGATCCGACATACGCTATCGTCTCGCCAGCCTTCACCAGATCGCCGATGCGATGCACGCCCCTGAAGATGCCGGATGAGGGAGAGTGGATCACCCTCTCAGCTGCGTATCCTGCAATATTCCCGGGAATGCCTGAGTTGGGGATGGCCGTGCCGCTGTAGATCACGGATCCCAGCGTATGGCCGCGCTTGGTCTCTATGACGGCATCTGCATCGATGCCAGCCGTGAATCCAGGCCCGAGAGCCACCACGAAAGGCGCCATGCCCTTCTTTGTGCCAAGATTGCGCTTCGCTATGATCGCATCCACAAGCACTGCGGGATGGAAGCGCTTCAGGATCGAGAGATCCTCATCGATGATGACGGGGACGATTCCGGAATCGAGAGCCTTCAGTATGTCGCTGTCCTTCTCGACGAGGATGCCCTTCACGCCTTCGACTTCAGCGCTCTTCTCATAGACAGCTTCGGCAAGCGAAACAGTGCGTCTTATGACGGTCGGTCTGGAGCACTCGAGCGCAATGACTCGGAATCCTGCCCTATGCAGGCGGATGATTACGCCGGTTGCAAGATCGCCAGCGCCCCTCACGACCACGAGCCTCTGCCGCCAGTTCCTGTGATGGAGGGCAGTGCGGCCATTGAAGACCGCCATGATCTCAGCGGCCACGGAAAGCGCTATCTCCTCCGGCGTCTCTTCCCCTATATCGAGGCCTATGGGGAAATACAGGCGTGGATCGGATTCAAGGGACAGGCTTCTCGAAGCAAGGAGTCCGACATAGAACGCATTCGTTGAGAGAGCTGTCGGCACGAGGTCGGCATCCGCCTTTCCAGCGATGACGATGGCAGCCTTCTCGTCGATGCGCTCTGCAAGTAGATCATCCGGAGAAGCGCCCCTCGCAAGCAGCCTTGTCCTCCAGCCCATCCTCGAAAGCAGATCCGCTATGGCGCTGCCGACATGGCCGCTTCCGACGATGATGACGGAGCGCGGGGGAACAGGCACATCGATGAAGACATCCACCCAGCCTGAATCGCCATGCTCGATGCGGGCAGATCTGCACTGCCCGGATTTTATCGCATCGATGGCAAGGATCTCCGCCCTATGCTCGATCTCTCCGCCACCTATCGTACCGGAGACCCTGCCGTCCTCGGATACGACCATCCTTCCGCTTACGCGCGGCACGGTGCCGCCTGCTGCAGTGATCGCCACGACAGCGAATGGGATGTTCCCCCTCTCAAGTTCTGCAGCTTCAGCGTATGGTCCCATGGATCCTATCCTCCTTCTCAGATGCGGCGAATACCGCAGCGCCTTCGGGATACTCGAGGCAATCAAGCATGCGCATGGTATCATCCGAAAGCTTCTCTGCGCCATTGATGATGATGGCAAAGCGATCCGTTCGCCCCTTGCAGAGGCCTTCAGGGGCCATCAGATACCATTGGAGATAATCCCTGTCGACAGGTATATCCCTCTCCTCACCGAAGACGGAGAAGCATGCCATGTCCCCGATTCCCCAGCCACCCATCACGGCGATCGTCGCCGTCGTATTGGGATTGATCACAGGATCCCTTTCGGTATGCATCTTCAGGGGAAGCCCCTTGGATCCATCCGCCTCGGCGATGACGACGTCATAGATCCGGCATAGTGCGGATATGACCTCCTCGCGTGGGGATATCCACTTCTTCATATCAAGCGTATGATGCTCGGCATAGAAGACGCGTTCGCCATTGTGTGGAATGTATGAGAGCACGCTCTCATCCTCGAAGATGCGGTCCACTCCATAGTCATGCAGATGCGGCGACATCACCTTCGTCGTAGTCGTCAAAAGCACCGACAGCCCCCTTGCCGAGAGCTCCTTGCCAAGAAGGGAGAGCAGCGTCGTCTTGCCGCCGCCTCCTGTTATCGAAACAAGCCCCTTCCCCTCTGGAAGGAGCAGATCTGCCAAAGCCTCCGAAAGTCTCACGCAGAGTATTATACGACATAGTCCTGAGAATCTCTTTGGCAACGAATCCGGATCAACATACAAATTTGTTGGCAACAATTTTGTTGGCAACATTGCTGTATGGAAAGCAAGGAGAATGCAGGGCTCGATCCTTTCTCAAACCGGCAGGCGCAACGACATCCTGAAGATCGGCTCATACTGGTACAACGATGCAAAGAGCAGGAAGAATGGCGGATTCGATGTCGCCTTGGAAACCAAGGATGGCTATGAAATCTATGAATGCAAATTCCTGGAAAAGCCAGCTTCCACAGCCCTAGTCGCCAATGAAAAGAACAAAGCATGCGGAATCGTGGGACTCAACGCATCCCGCTTTGGGATGATCTCGAGCGCAGGATTCGAAGCTCCCGTGGATGGCGTCATAGAGATATCCGGAGACGATCTCTACAGCATCCAGCTGCCCGATTGCTGACAGCGGCTTTCTCCAGAGGTTCACAAGCTCCCTTCTCCGCATTACACTACAGCACAATGATTGATGCAGGTATAAGGGACAAGGTGCTGAAGAGGACGGCTTTGCTGGGGATCATCTCCAATGCCGCCATCGCTGTCGTGAAGGTCGCGATCGGATTCTTCTCCGGATCGGTCGCCATCATGTCCGATGCCGCCAACAATGCGTCGGATATGCTCTCCTCAGTCGTTACGATCATGGGCTTCAACCTCGCCAAGCGCAAGCCTACGCACACTCATCCGCTTGGATTCGGCAGGATCGAGTACATCTCCGCCCTCTTCGTCGCATTCATCGTGCTCTTCACGGGTGCGGCATTCTTCCGCACATCCATAGACAGGATCATCGATCCCAGTCCAGTAGCCGTATCAGTGCCGATGCTCTTCATACTCATCCTCACGATTGCCGTCAAGCTCTGCCTCTGGAGGATCAACCTCAGGAACGGAAGGAAGATCGAGAGCGAGGCGCTCTCGGCATCCGGAACAGACGCGCTCTCCGACGCCATGGCCACATCGGTCACGATCATCGCAGCTGCCATATCCCTCTTCTCATCATTCCCCATCGACGGCTGGGCCGGCATCATCGTCAGCCTCTTCATCATGTATGCTGGTGTGAAGAGCGTCGTGGACACGGTCTCCGCAATCGTCGGAGAGAGGCCAACGAAGGCAACGGTGCAGGATATCAGGAAGATCATCGCAAAGCACCCCCCTCTTTCCGGAGGATACGACATACAGATACACACCTATGGGCCATCCAGGATGATAGGCACCTGCAATGTCGAGGTTCCCTCGGATGCGAAGGGCGAGGAGATCTTCGATGCGATGACGGATGCGCAGATCGAGATCATGGGGACGATGGGCATCTACTTCACGTTCGGCATGTATGCCGTGAACTCCGACAACCCCGTCGTAATACTGATGAAGAAGGAAGTGCTGAAGGTGCTGAAGGATGTCTCGCCTTCGGTGATATCCATCCATGCATTCCATGTGCATCTGGAGGATTCGAGGGTGCATTTCGATGTCGTCGTCGACTTCGCCCTCACGGATTACGCCTCATTCAGGAAGAAGGCTACGGCAGCCTTGAACGAAGCCTTCCCGACATACGCATTCCAGTTCAACATCGATCCGGATTACGCCTGACGAGAAACAAGATGGCCCGTCTCCGGGCCATCGATTGAGCATATTGCTCCTTTTATTTGTCGTCCTTCTTCCTTCCTGTGACCTTGTTGAGGATGAGAAGCGCGACGAAGAGGATTCCGAGAGCAGCTGCGAGAAGACCCCAGCTCTGGAATGCTATGACGATTGCATTAGGCATACTGCACCTCCTTATCAACCGAAGAACGGGATGAGCTCAGAAAGCAGGAGACCGCCGGCAAGAACGGAAGCGATCTGTCCCGAGACATTCGCTCCAAGCGCGAACGGCAGGAGATGATTCTGCTTGTTTGCCTCGATTCCGACCTTCTGGACGACGCGTGACGACATCGGGAATGCCGAGATTCCAGCACCGCCGATGAGCGGATTGATCTTCTTGTCCTTCGGCAGGAAGATGTTGACTATCTTGAGGAAGAAGACGCCGCATGCCGTGTCGAAGATGAAAGCCACGAGTCCGAATGCCATGATCATCAGCGTAGCGGGCTGGAGAAGCGCCGGTCCCGACATCATCGGGGAGATCGCAAGTCCGAGCATGAGCGTGATGAGCGGCGAGAGCATATCCTGGGCGGCCCTTGAGAGGCTGTCGAGGACACCGCACTCCCTCAGGAGGTTTCCGAACATGAGCATGCCGACGAGGGCTGCCGAATCCGGAGCGAGGATGCCGCAGACGATCGTGGTGACGATCGGGAAGACGATCCTTGTCGTCTTCGATACGGAACCTGCCGAATAGTGCATCTGGATCGCCCTCTCCTTCTTCGTCGTTGTCGCCTTGAGGACGACAGGCTGGATCATCGGGACGAGGGCCATGTAGCAGTAGGCCACGACGAGGATCGCTGCGACGTAGTTGGAATGGAGGCGCTGGGAGACGAGGATGGCGGTAGGACCATCTGCTGCTCCGATGATTCCGATAGAGGCTGCATCATTGAGCGGGAAGCCAAGGAGCGAGGCGATGATCATCGAGATGAAGATACCACCCTGTCCAGCTGCTCCGATGAAGATCAGCCACGGCTTGGAGATGAGCGGACCGAAGTCGATCATCGCGCCGATTCCGATGAAGAGAAGAAGCGGGAACGCCTCTGCGCTCTCGATGCCCACGTTGAACAGCCACTGGAGGATCGCATTGTCCTGAAGCATGACTGAACCAGGAAGGTTCACGAGAATCGCACCGAAACCCATTGGAAGCAGGAGCGTAGGCTCCATCTCCTTCTTGATCGCGAGGTAGATCAGGATCAGACCAACGACGATCATTATCAATTGATAAACCAGTTCGGTATTCATAACGCCCTTGATTCTATCTGAATGCCGTGGGCTTGTCACTGCAAAAGAGCAAGCATGGACGAATGTCGGCGAAAGCGGTCAGGAAACGACGCTCCTGACCACTTCTCCATCAAGCGGCCTCAGCACAGGCTCCCCCTGTCCGGCCATCAGCACGAAGCGAACGCTTCCGCCTTTCTTCTTCTTATCCTTGGAGATGGCCTCCATGAAGCGATCAAGCGATGAAGCCGGGATCCTGCGTCCCGTATCGAATCCATAATCCGAGATGAGGGAAAGCGCGGCATCCGCATAGCCGCCTGGCGTAATGCCCAGAAGCCTTCCCGCCTCGAACGCCCTCGCCATTCCCCAGACCACGCCCTCTCCATGGGAGATGGAGAAGCCCTCAAGAGCCTCCAGCGCGTGTCCGAACGTATGTCCGAGATTAAGCGCGGAGCGTATGCCCTTCCGCTCCTCTGGATCGCGGGTGATGTAGTCCATCTTCACCTCGAGGCTCAGGCGTATCATCTCGAAGACGAGATCGTCGCCTCTCGCAATTATCCCATCCCTGTTCTTGGAGAGGAACCCGATCAGCCTGCGGTCATGGGAGAGGAACGCATGCTTGATGACCTCCCCCAGCCCGCATCTGTACTCCCTGTCGGGAAGCGTCCTCAGCGTCTGCGGCGCGATGACGACGCTCTCTGCGGGATAGAACGTACCGATGATGTTCTTCGCCCCGCCGTAGTCGATGCCGGTCTTGCCCCCGAGCGTCGCGTCCACGGCAGAGAGGAGCGTCGTCGGCACAAGCACCGTGCGGGCACCCCTCATGTAGAGCGAAGCGGCGAATGCCGTCATATCCAGCACGACCCCGCCCCCGATGCCGATGAACACCGAGTCGCGCGCCATGCCGAGCGAAAGCGCCTTCTCCAGGATCATCTCCACCGAATGCCAGTTCTTCTCGCTTTCCCCAGGCTCGAGGATGAGGCAGGGCATGCCTTCGGGAACGTATCCCTCCGTATTCCTGTCCGCCACAGCAAGGACGCTGCCGCCGTATTCCGCAAGGCCCTTCTCCATCTCCTCGAGGCATGCTGCCGAATAGACTTCCGTATATGCTCCGCCCTTGAGCGGCACGCTGAATATCCTGTCCATGGCAACATCATACCCGCCTTGCAAAATAACGTGAATACATGTGTAATCTAAGGCCATGGATCTCTATTTCGACAATGCCGCCACCACGAAGCTCTCGGAGAGAGCTCTTCAGGCATATTCAGATACAGCAAGGCTTTTCTGGGGCAATCCATCATCCGTGCACAGGCTTGGACTGGAAGCAAGGAGGAAGCTGGATGAGGAGCGGTCGGCCATAGCTCGGCTGATGGGCATCCCATCGTCCTCGCTCTTCTTCACATCCGGCGCCACCGAATCGATCGCAGCCGTGATCTCCTCCCTCCTCTTCACCACGCCGGGGAAGATCATCATCTCGCGCATCGAGCATGAGGCTGTCGCTTCATGGCTTCCCGTCCTCAGGCAGCATGGATGGAAGACGGAGGAGCTCAGGGCGAAGGGGGGCTTCGTCTCCGCCGAGGAGCTCAGGGCAGCGCTCACGCCCGACACAAAGCTTGTTGCCATCATGGCTGTCAACAACGTCACGGGCGCCATCGAGCCGATCGAGGAGCTCGTGAGGACCGTCAGGGAATACGAGAAGGAAGGAAGGCGCAGGATATTCTTCTTCTCGGATTCCGTGCAGGCGCTTGGCAAGGTGGAATACAGCCCCGAGAAGCTGGGGATCGACGGCGCATCCTTCTCCGGCCACAAGATCAACGGCCCTAGGGGCATCGGCATGCTCTATCTCCGCAATCCCTCGGCATTCAGGCCGCTTGCGCCTGCCGGCGGACAGGAGAAGGGAAAGCGCGGCGGAACGGAGAATCTGCCCGCGATCTCCGCGCTCAGGGCTGCCGCGGAGGAATGGCTGTCGGATCAGGCGGAGAAGAACGCAAAGGCAGCGGAGAGGAAGGCAATGATCGTCGAAGCGCTCAGAAGCTGCGGATACGATCTGATCTCTCCCGAGCATTCCTCGCCATACATCATCTCCTTCTCGTCCCTGCTCCCATCGGAGGTCTATACGAGGATGCTCTCCGACAGAGGCGTATACGCCTCCTCCGGATCGGCATGCTCCAACAACGCCAAGGGAGAGGGGGAGAAGATCCTCCTAGGCATGGGGGTCAGGCCGGATACGGCATCCCGGGCCGTGAGGATCTCGCTATCGAACAGCACGACCGATGAGGAGATCGAAGGCCTCATCGCAGTCATCAATGAGCTAAGGGATGCCAGATAAGCTATACCTCATCAAGGAAGGGGAGATCTCGCTCAAGGGAGGCAACAGGAACCTCTTCGAGAAGCAGCTGAGGCACAACATCAAGAACAAGCTTCGGCCATATCATTCGGATATCACGAAGCAGAAGGGACGGCTCTATGCGCGCATTGCGGACGAAGCGCCAGATGATCTCATAGCAAAGGCGCTCTCGACGACGCCGGGAATCACGGGATTCGCCCGTGCGCACAAAGCGGAGAAGAGCCTGGAGGGAATCAGGGCCAAGGCACTGGAGATACTCCCCTCCTCCGATTTCTGCAGGGGCGGCAGCTTCCGCATCACCGTGAAGCGCGAGGACAAGTCCTTCCCGCTCAATTCGCACGATATGGCATGCGAGCTGGCGGATGCCGTCTTCTCCCTGTATCCCGACATGACGGTGGATCTCAAGAGGCCTGACCACACGCTCACATGCGAGATCAGGAACGACGTCTATCTCTACACCAGCGAGGAGAAGGGAGAGGGAGGACTGCCATACGCTACGGCTGGCAAAGGCGTGCTCCTTCTATCCGGAGGCATCGACAGCCCCGTTGCAGGATACATGATGGCGAAGCGCGGCATGAAGCTGGATGCGATCTACTTCCATGCCTATCCGTATACATCCGAGCTGGCGCTGGACAAGGTCAAGCAGCTTGCATCCATCATCGCTCCATATCTCGGGGGGCTCCATCTCTATGTGGTTCCATTCACCGATGGCCAGGTCCATATCCGCGACAACGGATACGAGGAGGAGGCGACGCTGATGTTCCGCGCATCGATGATGCAGACTGCGGAAAGGATCGCATCCGGATGCGGTGCAAGCGCCATCGTTACAGGAGAAGCGCTCTCGCAGGTCGCTTCGCAGACGCTGGATGCGATGAGCTTCACCGACAGCATGACGGATCTGCTGGTCCTCAGACCCCTCGTAGGCATGGACAAGGAGGAGATCACCGAGAAGGCGCGCAGGATAGGATCGTATGAGACGTCCATCCTCCCCTATGAGGACTGCTGCGTCGTATTCTCCCCAAAGCATCCGGTGACAAGGCCAGTCAAGGAAGTCGTCAGGCGCCACTTCGAGGAGCTTGGCATGGAGAGCTTCATCGAGAAGGCGGTGGAGGAGACTAAGGTCTACGTCTTCGATCCGATGGGAAGGGAGATCGAGAATGCCGAAGCGTAGATCGATCATCATCCTTGCATCCTCGCTTGCCATCCTCCTTCTCTCGTTCATCGTCTCCCTTCCAACGGGAGAGATGATCGTGTCCCTCGACTGGACGGGGCTTGCGATGCTCTTCATCA
>CALXXR010000096.1 GCA_944392735.1 uncultured Spirochaetaceae bacterium
TGCAGTATCCTTTCTACGCAATCGATCTTGATTTCTGGTGGGAACTTAGGCTTCCTTCCCATTATGATTACTCCCCTTAGATAGTCCATTGATTATTTCAATGTCCTACTTAAGGGGAGCATATCATTGGGGACGGCGGAGATCTTTTATATCCCTAATCAGGCCGAGAACCTCTTTCAAGATCCGCAGGAGCATCAGAGCAAGCTCTAATACTGCTTTCATTCAGGTCTTTCACCTCCTTCCCTATGGTGGATTAGGAAGATTGCTCTCCCTCCACAGGATCGGAGGCCACCGTCTCTCATCTGCTGGCGACTATTGAATCCTATCAAATTGACGAGACAGGCTTCAAGATGTTTCCGGGAATACAATAACAATGAACCCCACCGATTGCTCGATGGGGCATGCTGCTTACTTTGCCTTATAGCTTCTCTTCTTGGGTAGGGTGACCTTAACCTTGTTCCTGATGAGGAAGCACTTGTGGATGTTCGGGTCGTTCTCGAAGTCCTTGCCGATCGTCCTCTCGGTGATGTCCTCGACGACGAAGTCCTCCATGATCCTCTCATCCATCCTGAAGCGCCTGAAGTTGGTGCTGAAGATGAGCGTTCCGCCAGGGGCAAGGTGCATTGCGGCGGCCCTGATGAGCTTCCAATGGTCGCGCTGGACGTCGAAGGTGCGTCTGTCCTTGCTGTTCGAGAAGGTCGGGGGATCGCAGAAGATGAGATCGTATCTGTCGTATGTCTCCCATAGCCAGTCGATTGCGTCGTCGCGATAGAAGAAGTTCTCGATGTCGGTTGGGTAGCCATTCATCTTCAGGTTCTCGATCGCCCAGTCGAGGTATGTCGACGATGCATCGACGGAGACCGTGGATACGGCTCCTCCCTTGATCGCATTGAGCGTGGCCGTGCCGGTGTAGCAGAAGAGGTTGAGGAATCTCTTGCCCTCAGCCATCTCCTGGATCATCTTCCTCACCGGCCTGTGGTCGAGGAAGATCCCGGTGTCGAGGTAGTCCTGGAAGTTCACCAGGAGCCTCAGGCCGTTCTCCCTGACGATGTTGAAGCGGTTCGATGTCGCGAGGCGATTGTACTGGGAGGCGCCTTTCTGGCTCTTCCTTTCCTTGATGTAGATGTTTTCGAGATCTATCCCAGTTGCGCGCTCGGTTGCATAGACGATCTCATTGAGGCGCCTCTCGGCATCCTCGGGATCGATCTGAGGCGGTGCGGCATACTCGGAGAGGTTGATCCACTTCCCCTCATACATGTCGATAGCTGCGGCATACTCAGGGATATCTGCATCATATATGCGATAGCATGTGACGCCTTCCTTCTCCATCTCCGGCTTGAGGCTCTCGAGGTTCTTCATCAGCTTGCGGTAGACGATCTCGGCACCTTCCGAGAGAGGCGTGGAGAGTCTGATGCGCTTCTTCTCCTTAGCCCTCTCTATCAGAGCCTCCTTCTCCTCGTCGGTGAAGATGATGTAGTGCGCAGCCTGGCAGAGGATGCCTCCGTTGTAGAGGGAGTTGGTCCTGTCCGGCTTCATGTCTATGTTGGCAAGAAGATCGCTCGAGCCTGTGAGGATCGTAGCGCGCCAGCCCTTGAAATAGGTCTGCAGCACCCTGCCGATATCCGTATAAAGGCCATCGATGTCCTCGATCTTCATCCTTTCTCCGTAGGGAGGGTCGGCTACGATGAAGCCAGTCCCGCCAGGGACATCCTTCTCGGTGAACGATCTGAAGTCCTTCTCCTTGAAGTCGATGAGTCCGTCGACGCCTGCACGCTCGGCAGCTTCCTTCGCGATCCTGATCGCGCGTCCGGAGATATCTGAGGCATATATCCCGATATCCCTCTCGTCGAGCGCCTTCTGACGCCTCTCCTCCGCCTCGGTCCTGAGGCTCTGATAGAGCGCTTCATCGAATCCGGGAAGGGACTGGAATGCATATGGGCGCTGTCGGATGAGGCCAGGGGCTGTATCGGAAGCCATGAGGGCCGCTTCGATTGCAATCGTTCCCGAACCGCAGAAGGGATCGAGGAAGATCCCTGGTTCTCCATCGTTCGCTGTGCGCTTCCATTCGCTTCTGGATACAAGCGCTGCGGCAAGATGCTCCTTGAGCACGGCCTCCGTCTGCTCGTCGCGGTATCCCCTCTGATGGAGGGCCTCTCCGGAGAAGTCTGCGTACCATGTGACCGTATTGCCATGCACATGCACATGGAAGGAGATGTCCGGGTGCTCGATGTCCACGTCTGGGCGGACTCCGTCGAACTTCTCCTTCAGACGATCGCAGATGCCATCCTTGACCTTCAGCGCTGCATAGTGGTTGTTCCTGATCCAGCTGCAGCTCTGCGTCGTGCATGAGACCTTCATCGTCCTGTCCGGAGTGATCCATTCCTCCCATGGCAGGGCGAAGGTGGATTCATAGAGTTCCTCATCGCTCTCGGTATCCTCATCGATGTAGAGGCCAAGAAGCAGCCTGGAAGCGACGCGCGACCAGAGGCAGAAGCGCATGCCGGTCTCCCAGCTGCCTGTGAATTCGACGCCGGATGAGGTCTGCCTCACATCCTCCGATCCGGCTTTCCTTGCCTCATCTACGACGAGGTCGCCCTGGTTGGCTGCGCATGCTGCGAAGAAAATCATAGATCCTCCATGAAAAGCTCTTCAGCCTCTTCCTTCGTGAAGAGGTAGTCGCTGGAGCAGTTGAAGCACTTCAGCACGAGAGGGAACTCCCCGTTGAGGATATCCTTCTTCTCTGCATCCGGAAGCGATTTCAGATAGTTCGCGAAGCTCTGCTTCGAGCAGGGGCATGAGAAGCCCGTGGGGATGTGCGCGATATGATCCGGCTTGAAGGATGCGAACTCCGTCTCGACGTATTCGGATGCCGTCATTCCCTCCGATAGCGCTTCACCGAGGTTGCGGAGCTTCATCGAATGCTCCTGGAGCTTCTCCAGCGTCTCATCGCTGCAACCGGGAAGAGCCTGTATGAAGAGGCCGCCTGCGCCCCAGACCCTGCCTGACCTGTCGAACTTGATCGATAGATAGAAGAGGGAAGGCGTCTGCTCCGATTCCTGGAAGTAGAGCGCAAGATCCTTGGCGAGATTGCCATGGCCGAGCATGACCTGCCCGGAGAACGGGGTCCTGCTGCCTTCGAGAAGCTTCGTGATCTTCAGGAATCCCGGTCCGTACAGCAGGGATGTGTCGAGGCTGTCGATGGGCTTCTCCAATGGGATCGGGTTGTTCGCAAGGTAACCTCTGACCGCACCCGAGGCCCATGCCTCCAGCGCCATTCCCTTGATCGGCCCCCCGCATTCTATGTCCAGCTGCACGCGGTCATTGCCCTTGACCGTCGATGAGAGGAGGGCGGCGGCGATGAAGCCCTGCCCAAGCACATATGTCTCGATCGGTCCTGTCTGGTGGTTCGCCTTCATCTGGTTGACCATCGTGGTCGCCGATACAGCCGAGAGCCTGACCTCGGAGCCGGCGATGAGAAAAACCTCCCTTCCATCCGGAGGAAGGGAGGAGATATGCTCTTGCAGTTCCCTGTCGTCTATTGTCCTGGAAATCATAGCTGTAGCTTATTTGACAGCAAACTGTTTGGCAAGTGCTTCGAATTCGCCGCCTTCCAGAACCTCCTTCTCCAGCAGCGACTGAGCGATGCGCTCCAGCGCATCACGGTTCTTCCTGAGGTTCTCCAGCACTGCCGCATAGCGTGTCTGGATGATCTTCTCGGTCTCGTTGTCTATATACTCCTGCGTCGCTTCCGAGTACTCCCTTGCGCCTGATACGCCGTCTATGCCGGAATTGGTCTTGGGCAGCGTCATGTTGCGGTATCTTTCCGACATGCCGTACTCGGTGATCATCTGGCGCACCGTGTCCGAAGCGCGGGAGATGTCGTTGCTGGCGCCTGTGGAGATCTCTCCGAAGACGACCTCCTCGGCAGCTCTTCCTCCAAGCAGCACGTCCACCGATCCAAGGAGCTCCGACTGGGAGAGGAGGAACCTGTCCTCCGTCGGATACTGGAGCGTGTACCCGAGGGCTCCATAGCCGCGTGGGATGATGGAGATCTTCGAAACAGGGGAGGAACCAGGTGTGAGGAAGGCGGTGAGCGCATGCCCCGTTTCGTGGTATGCGACCCTTGTGCGTTCCTTCGCATCAAGGACACGGCTCTTTCTCTCAAGTCCAGCTATCGACTTCTCGATCGCCTCCTCGAAATCCGTCTGCGTTATCGCATCGTGGCCGAGCCTGACGGCCTGGAGAGCGGCCTCGTTCGCGATGTTCGCCAGATCCGCGCCTGCAAGCCCTGCCGAGCCCTGCGCAATCTTCCTCAGGTCCACATCCGCGGCAAGCTTCATGTCCTTGGTGTGTATCCTCAGGATGGCCTCCCTGCCGTTGAGATCCGGCTTGTCCACCAGCACCTGCCTGTCGAAGCGGCCCGGGCGGAGAAGAGCGGGGTCGAGAACTTCGGAGCGGTTGGTCGCGCCGAGGATGATGACTCCTGTCCTTGAATCGAATCCATCCATCTCGACAAGGAGCTGGTTGAGCGTCTGCTCCCTCTCGTCGTTGCCGCCGATGGAGGCATCCGAACGCTTTCGGCCGATTGCATCGATCTCGTCTATGAAGATGATGCAGGGGCTCTTCTCCTTCGCCTGCTTGAAGAGATCCCTGACGCGGGCTGCTCCGACGCCTACGAACATCTCTACGAAGTCCGCACCGCTCATGCGGAAGAACGGCACGCCGGCCTCTCCCGCAACAGCCTTCGCAAGCAGCGTCTTTCCCGTTCCCGGAGGACCTACCAGGAGCACTCCCTTGGGGATGTGCGCGCCCATATCTGTGTATCTTTGGGGATTTCTAAGGAAGTCCACGACTTCGACAAGCTCAGCCTTCGCCTCATCCTCTCCCGCGACATCGGCGAATCTGACGCCTGTGTCGTTCTCGGCGACGAGCCTGCTCTTGTTCTGGCTGAATGACATGACGCCCTGGGCTCCTCCTGTGAGCCGCTTGGACATCCATGCGTAGAAGATGAAGAAGATCGCGATCGGCAGCAGCATCGATGCAAGATAGCTGAGCATCGAAGGCTGCTTGGGCTCCGTCGCATAGTACTCGACGCCCATCTCATCCAATAGCGGTACGAAGGACGGATCGTCGATCGCATATGCTTGGTACGCGAAGATCGCAGAGGTGTCTATCGAGTCGGGTATCTGCCTCGAAGCGGCTATCTCCTGCAGCGTCTTGGCCGCATCCGCCTTCGTCAGCCCATAGCCGATGTACTGGTCTCCGTCGAAGGCCACCTGCACGATCCTTCCGTCTTTGACGTATTCCTTGAATTGGCTGTAGTCGATGCTGATCGCCTCGTTCAGGCGAGATGACATCATCAGGTTGTTGAATAAGCTGATGAGTATGATCGCTATGATGAAGTACCAGATGGAGAATGTGAACTTCTTCCTGGTATTGCTTCTGCCGTCGCCTGTATGGATCCCCGGCTCGCTATCCTTCTTCCTGTGCTTGCCATCGGTGGATTCAAGCATCTGCCTGTTATCGTTTTCGGACATAGGTTCCCTTCCTGTCTTATATTCCCATTGAAGATAATATCCGGGGTGTGGAGAAGCTCGGGAGGATGTGTGTAGTATGGGTGAAGCGGGCAAGACGCGCCGCGCTTTCTGCTGTATAATCCCGTCTATGGCGAGGCGAAGAAGGGAGAAGTGGTCATCGGACAAGAATGAGCTGTGGCTCACGAGCGCAGCCGTCACGCTGCCGTTCATCTTCTTCATCGTCCTTCTCGGATTCATGTCGTCGCTGGTCATCTCCTCCGAGAACCTCAGGCTCGGCAATTCGGTGGAAAGGGCATTCAGTGATGTCCTCGTTGCGCTGCAGCAGACGAACGAGCCCGTGCCCGTCACGATGCAGAACAGGGATGTGAAGGGTTTCGGGTACTATACATTCAACGGCAGCGCGATCTACAGATGGGGGGATGCGTATGCGGTCCTCCCGTTCTCCCTCTTCACCGATGACACGAGCATCTACGATACGATGATCTCCTTCGACAGGGAGAGCAGCCGCATCGAATGCATCCGCTACGCCGAATCGATCACGTTCGATCTGCAGAACATCTTCCGCAGGACCGGGGATCCCCTTGCCATGCCGGACATCATATACCTCTCGTTCGATGCCTCGGAATTCATCGACAGGCTTTCCATATCGCGCTTCATGATCGCATGCTCGTTCATCGTCGTCGTCATCATCTACCTGATACTTATGAAGATCCTCAGGGACAACCGGCGCATACGCGTGACGATGAGGCGGCAGGAGAACCTCGTCAGCCTCGGTGAGGCGGCGAGGACGCTCACGCACGAGATAAAGAATCCGCTTTCGGCGATCACGCTTCAGCTCGCGATACTCAAGAGGGAGGTCCCTCCGGAGCTCCTGCCCGATATCACGATGATAGACCAGGAGGCGGAGAGGCTCAGGAAGCTCACGAACAGGGTCTCGGAGTTCCTCCGCAATCCCATAGGGCAGCCGGAGGAGCTCGATATCGTGGAGGAGACGAAGAAGCTCCTGCCTCTCTTCCACGGCGAAGTGAGGTTCGTGGAGACATCCACGCCCACGGCTCCCGTCATGTTCGACAGGGAGAAGCTCCGCTCGGTGCTGGAGAACCTGATGAAGAATGCCATAGAGGCCTGCGAGGGCATGAATGTCGATGTCGAGGTGGAGGTCTCTGCCAAGGGCGACGGCTTCTTCCATGTCTATGTGAAGGACCGTGGCTGCGGCGTCAGGAATGAGGACAGGAAGAGGATATTCGATCCATTCTTCACGACTAAGATAAACGGGTCCGGCATCGGGCTTTCGATCAGCTCGCAGTTCCTGAAGGCTGCGGGAGGGTCCCTCAAGCTCTATCCGCGCGATGGCGGAGGTACGGTTGCGGAAGCCGTCATACCGTACCATGGGACCCTGATGGGATGAGGGAGAAGATATGAGGATACTTGTCTGCGACGACGAGGAGAACATCAGGAACCTGCTGAAGCGATTCCTGGCTATGGAGGGCATCGATGCCGACACGGCAGAGAACGGCTATGCCGCGGAGAGGATGCTTCGCGAGAGCGTCTACGATGCCATGCTGCTCGACCTGAGGATGCCGGGAATCGACGGAATAGAGGTGCTCAAGTGGATGAGGACGGAGGGATTCCGGCTCCCCGTCATCATCATAAGCGCCCATGGGGATATCACGGATGCGGTCACCGCCCTGAAGCAGGGTGCGCAGGACTACATCGTCAAGCCATTCAATCCCGAGGAGATCGTGCTCCGCATCAAGAGCATCGTCGAGACGGCTTCGCTGAGGAACATCGCCGAGAACAGCGATAGCGGGGGCAGCCTCTTCATCGGCGACAGCCCGGAGATGGTCGCGATCAAGCGCGTGATAGCCCGCATCGCATCATCGACAGCCACCGTGCTCATCACGGGTGAATCCGGCACCGGCAAGGAGGTGGTCGCAAGGGAGATACACAGGGAATCCAACCTCTCCGATGGTCCTTTCGTGGCGATCAATATCGGCGGCGTTCCCGAGAACCTCCTGGAGTCTGAGCTCTTCGGATACGAGAAGGGCGCCTTCACGGGTGCTGTCCAGCGCAAGACGGGCCTTTTCGAGCTTGCAGCCGGCGGCACGCTGTTCCTGGATGAGATAGGCGATATGCCCCTCTCCCTGCAGGTTAAGATCCTCCGCGTCATCCAGGAGCGTAAGATAACCAGGCTTGGCGGCACCGAGCCGATGCCGATCAATGCGAGGCTCATCGCAGCGACGAACAAGGATCTGGAGAAGATGGTCAGGGAAGGGACGTTCAGGGAGGATCTCTTCTACCGCCTCAACGTCGTGAGGATACACATACCGCCTCTTCGCGAGCGCCGCAGCGACATACCGCTCCTTGCGGCCCATATCCTTGCGAAGTACAGCAGGAAGATGGGCCTGAGGATCACGGGATTCACGCCTGAGGCCATAGAGGCGCTGAGGGACCACAGCTTCTATGGAAACGTCAGGGAGCTTGAGAACGTGATAGAGCGGGCGATGATCTTCGCCGACTCCGATACGATCGACATCGACGACATAGACCTGCGCGCCTCCAGCGTGCATCAGGACGAGAAGAAGGAGATCAACCCGCTGCCGGAGACGCTGACGCTGCGCGATGCGGAGAAGGCCGCGATCATCCGCTCCCTCCAGCGCTGGGAAGGCAACCGCACGCATGCTGCTCAGGAGCTGGGGATCTCTCGACGCACCCTCATAAGCAAGATACATGAATATGGCATAGACCTGTAGCAGAGGGATGGGGAAAGGATTAGAATCCATCTTGGAGGATAGCATGAAGAAGTTCATAGTCTATATAATGGTTCTCTTCCTTTCCCTGTCGGCCGCTTCAGCCGCGGATGTGGATGTCGCCGCTCTCCGCGGCCCCACTTCGATGGGCATGGTATGGCTGATGGATGAGAGCGAGAAGGGGGAGGTTGACGGAAACGCCTATACCTTCCAGCTCGAGGGCGCGGCGGATGCCGTTGTCCCTCTGATCGTGCGCGGTGATGTCGATATCGCGGCGATTCCGGGAAACCTCGCGTCGGTGCTATACAGCAATACAAAGGGTAAGATCGAGGTTGTTGCGATCAATACCCTCGGCGTTCTCTACATCGTCGAGAATGGCGATGCCGTCCATTCCATCGAGGATCTCAGAGGCCGCACGATCTATTCCGCAGGAAAGGGTGCTACGCCTGAGTACGCTCTCCAGTACGTGCTTGCCGTGAATGGCCTTGAGGTCGGCAAGGATGTCTTCATCGAGTGGAAGAGCGAGCATGCCGAGTGCGTCGCGGCGCTGAAATCCGATCCGGAAGGCGTGGCGATGCTGCCGCAGCCTTTTGCAACGACTGCGATCATGTCCGAGCCGTCGATCAGGATAGCCCTCGACCTCAACGATCTCTGGGAGGAGAAGGTGGGATCGGTGCTCATCACGGGCGTTACGGTCGCCAGGAAGGATTGGGCGGAGGCGAATCCGGAGGCACTCTCCTCGTTCATGGAGAGCTACAGGGCCTCGGTGGAGTATGCCAACAGCGATATCGAGGGAGCGGCCAAGCTCATCGGAGAATATGGCATCGTTCCAGAGAAGGTCGCAGCTGCAGCCCTTCCGTACTGCCAGGTCACGCTGATCGCGGGCGAGGAGATGAAGACGGCCCTCTCGGAGTATCTGCAGATACTCTTCGACCAGAATCCGAAGAGCGTGGGCGGAGCTCTTCCAGACGATGGCTTCTACTATACGGGAGAGTAAGGCAGCTGCAGCCGGAGCGGTTCTGTTCTGGCTCATCGTATGGGAGGTGGCTTCCCTCCTGATAGGAGAGGAGCTCTTCCTCCCTTCTCCCATAGCCGTCATCGTACGGCTGGCTTCCCTTGTGCCGACTGCCTCATTCTGGCAGTCGTCCCTCTTCACGCTGTGCAGGATACTCATGGGATTCCTGCTGTCCGTTGCCGCGGCTTCGTGCGCTGCGGTCCTCTCGTATCGCTTCCGCATCTTCTCGATCCTTGCATCTCCGCTTGTGAAGACGGTGAGGGCGACGCCCGTCGCCTCGATCGTCATACTCGTGCTGGTCTGGGTCAGAAGCCGCAACCTGTCCGTCGTGATCTCATTCATGATGGTCTTCCCCATCGTATATACATCGCTTCTGGAGGGGCTCAGGGAGACGGATGGGGATCTTCTGGAGGCGGCCTCGGTGTACCGCATGACGCTGCTGAGGAGGATCAGGTACATATATCTGCCTTATCTATCTCCATTCATCCAGAGCGCGATAAGCACATCGCTTGGGCTTGCATGGAAGAGCGGCATCGCTGCGGAGGTCATCGGATTGCCGGATGGCTCGATAGGCGAGCGCGTATACGAGGCCAAGATATATCTCTCGACGCCCGATCTGTTCGCCTGGACGGTGGTGATCATCATCCTCGCGTTCCTCTTCGAGCGCTTCTTCCTGGCGCTTCTGCGCCTTGTGCTGAGGAGGATCAGCAGATGATCGTCCGCATCGATGAAAAGCGCTTCGGCGATAAGCTCATCTTCAAGGACAGGACGTTCGAGGTCCCAGTCCATTCGCGCACGGCCATCCTCGGGCCATCGGGCTGCGGCAAGACGACGCTGATGCGCATCATGGCAGGCCTGGACAGGGATTATGAAGGAACGATCATCGATGCGCCAAGGCTTCCGCTGGTGCTCTTCCAGGAGGACAGGCTATCGGAGCGCATCTCCGTGCTTTCCAACCTGCTTGCCGTAGGGGCTTCACCAGAAGATGCCAATGCGATGCTTGGTTCTCTCTCGCTTGCGGGAGAGGAGAGCAGCTCCATACACGAGCTTTCAGGAGGCATGAGGCGCCGCGTTGCCATTGCAAGGGTGCTCCTTCTGGATAGCGACTATCTCTTCCTTGATGAGCCGTTCGGGGGGCTCGATGATGACATGCGCTCCCAGGCAGCTTCGCTTCTTCTCGACTATGCCAGGAACAGGACGCTGGTCTTCATAACTCACGATGAGGAGGAGCTCCCGCTGCTCGAGGCCGATAGGATCATCAGGATCCCAGACGCCGGTTGACCCCATCCCCATAAAGCGGCATCATCTCTCTGTTAGAGGTGAGCAATGGCACTTAACTGTGGTATAGTAGGCCTTCCCAATGTTGGGAAGTCGACGATATTCTCGGCAGTCACATCGGCCCCGGCCGAAGCTGCCAACTATCCTTTCTGCACGATCGATCCGAACATCGGCATCGTCGCCGTTCCCGACAGCAGGCTCGATGAGATATCGCGCCTGATCCCGTCCAAGAAGGTCACCCCAGCGACCGTCGAGTTCGTCGATATCGCAGGACTGGTGAAGGGCGCTTCCCAGGGTGAAGGACTGGGCAACAGGTTCCTCGCCTCCATAAGGGAGGTCGGTGTCATCGCCCATGTCGTAAGGTGCTTCGATGACCCCGATATCGTGCATGTTTCCAACCGCATCGATCCTGCTTCGGATATCGAGACGATCAACATCGAGCTCGCGCTCGCTGATCTCGAGACGGTTCAGAAGCGCTACGACAAGATATCAAAGCTTTCAAGGCTCTCCAAGGAGCAGCAGAAGGAGAATGAGAAGGTGCTCCCGATCTACGAGCGCCTCATAAAGTGCCTTGAGGATGGAATACCGGCACGCACGCTCGGCCTCGATGAGGATGAGAGCGCTCTGGTGTATGATCTCCATCTCATCACGCTCAAGCCCGTCATCTACGTCTGCAACGTCGATGAGAACGGCATCAGCGAAGACAACGATTACGTGAAGGCCGTCAGGGCCATTGCGCAGAAGGAGAACGCTCCCGTCGTCGTCATCTGCGGCAAGATCGAGTCGGAGATCGCAGCCCTCGACTCGGTCGAGGAGAGGCAGGAGTTCCTCGAGGCATCAGGGCTCTCCGAGAGCGGACTCAATCCGCTCATCAGAGCAGCATACTCTGCCCTTGGCCTGAGGACGTTCTTCACAGCCGGTCCCGATGAGGATCGCGCATGGACGTTCCGTTCAGGCTCCAAGGCCCCGCAGTGCGCCGGCATCATCCACACCGACTTCGAGAAGGGCTTCATAAAGGCCGAGGTGTATGGAGTCGACGACCTCATCAAGTACGGCTCGGAGGCCCACGTCAAGGAAGCCGGAAAGCTGAGGCTGGAAGGCAAGGACTACGTCGTCCAGGATGGCGACATCGTCTTCTTCAGATTCAACGTATGAGCAGCTGGCCTGGCGATGAACCAGGCCGTTGTATTGGCGCCTATCGTAGCTGAGTTCTCCATGGGGCCGCGTTCATCGATGATATTATGGCGCGGTGCTGCGTGGAGGCAACGCTCATGATCGAGCCCATATTCTTCATCGGATGATCCATGGTGCATGAAGTTGGGATTGCTTCTTCGTTTCCCTCAGGGAAAAGGTATCATGGTTTTTGCTCGCTCTTCATCGCCTCCAGGAATTCTGTTGGAGTGCAGATCCTTACTTCGCCAGCATTTCCAAGAGATAGCAGATCATCATCCCCTGATATGATATACATGCATCTCGCCTCGATAGCACAGGAGATGAATTTATCATCATCAGGATCTCTGCAGATGTTGATTTCACTGGAAGGGATGATGACTTTGAATAGCTTGAATACTTCATCAATGAGCTGTTGTTTCAGCCTTGATGGATATTTCTCTGTCATCCTCTCGATGACTTCATTGTATTCATCCCATATTTCCGGGGAAATATATGCGTCGTTATGTTTTGAAACGATGCTCTGAAGGACTTTGAGAGGCTGTCCTCCGAAGAAGATAGCAGAGATCAAGACGTTCGTGTCTAATACTATCTTCATGTAAGTGCCTTTTTTGCTTTTCTTGATTCCTTGATTGCTACTTTGATATCCTCTTCGGTAAGCCCTTCCTTTTCAGCGAATTCCCTCGCTTTTGCAAGTGCCGCTGACAGCTTATCCTCCGATGGGAGTTCAACAGGCTTCAGGATGATATTCTCACCATCTGAGTAAATGATTAGCTGGCTTCCTTCCTTTATCGACAAAGCCTTGCGATAGCTTACAGGAATGGCAATCTGGCCTTTCGAGGAAACCGATACAAGCTGCATTGTCATGTCAAAACCTCCGTATGTAAGATTTTCTTACATATGTAATTTATCATAGGGCCTAGGATGCGGCAATCTATGATTTCTTTTTCACTCATTCTCTGCAGCATTCTCCAATACGTATTACTATACGCGTCAGATCCCATGATTTGCTAAGAAGCATGGGGAATCCATTTCGTTAGCGCGGATTTTCAATCGAGAGGGGAATGCGACAAAGCAGCAGGAGCTTGGATGTGAAAAATCCCGGCTTCATGAGCCGGGACCGATTGCCTTCTTGTCGCACCCTTTTCCTGAGGGCAGCCGTCAGAGTGCGCGTCCAGAGACAGGCATGTGTGGAATGTGGCCTTATCTCCTTCACCTTGCTGGATGTGGGCCAGCTGGAGGCATTCTATCGAAGACTTTTACCTCGAGTAGTACTCGACAACGAGCTGGTCGTTGACCTGTACGGGGATCTCGTTCCTCTCAGGAAGCCTTGTGAGCTTTCCGGAGAACTCATCCGTGTTCTTCTCGAAGTAGGGAAGATTGAAAGCCGGATGACCAAGGAAGCAATCCTTGAAGTGCTCGTTGCTCCTGGACTTCTCCTTGAGGGAGATGACATCGCCTACGTTGATCTGGTAGGAAGGAATGTCGACCTTCTTTCCATTGACGAGGATGTGTCCGTGCGTGACGAGCTGGCGAGCAAGCCTGATCGAGTTGCCGAAACCGATGCGGTATACAGCATTGTCGAGCCTTCTCTCGAGAGAGATTACGAGAGCGTCGCCTGTGTTCATCGTAGACTTGAGAGCCTTCTCGAAATACTTGTGGAGCTGCTTCTCGAGAACGCCATAGTAAGCCTTGAGCTTCTGCTTCTCAGTCAGCTGCCTGCTGTAATCGGTAGGCTTCTTCCTCTTTGCGAAAGCAGGGGAGTTAGCCCTGTCCATTGCCTTGGGGTGTCCACATACATTAACCCCGAGTCTTCTGCACTGCTTGAATCTAGGACCTGTGTACCTTGCCATAGATTTTACCCTCCAGTAAACAAGTGTCAGTTTTGCGCTGTGTCAGCACAGCAGCATTAATCTACGGCAGAGACGG
>CALXXR010000097.1 GCA_944392735.1 uncultured Spirochaetaceae bacterium
TGGTATGCTCCCTGTCAATAGGACAGTGAAATAAAGAAGGAGCATATCAATGGGCGGTAGAGAGAAAGCTGGTGCAGAAAAGGCATCGGCTTTTTCTTTCAGCCTATGCGGCCTTGTTTACTAGGACATGCCAAAGCCTCGGCCATTCGAGATCGAGTCATGCCACACGGTTCTTCAAATCATGCATTCAGGCTGCTGCATTGAATGCACTATGGAATTCCAGAGGCGTCATCCTATGGAGCTTCCTCTGGATCCTCCGGTTGTTGTAATAGTCGATGTAGTCGTTTATGGCTGCAACAAGCTCTTTCCTGTCTGTGAACTTCTTTCCGTAGTATGTCTCTCTCTTGAGGATTCCCCAGAATCCTTCCATAGGGCCATTGTCGATGCAGTGTGCCACTCTGGACATGCTGTGGAGGCATCCGTGCTCCTGCATCAGGCTGAAGAACTGCTGGCTTGTGTACTGGAATCCACGGTCACTGTGGCAGAGGGGATGAGCATCAGGCTCTGCATCAAACGCATTCCTGAAAGTCTCCATCACGATAGGATTGTCGTTGCTGTCGCTTATCCTGTATGCGACTATGCGCCTGTCATAGAGATCGAGGATTGCGCTGAGGTATACCTTGTGCACATCTCCATCATCGTAATACTTGAATTCAGAGACATCTGTGAGCCATTTCTCATTGGGTTCAGAGGCTGTGAATTCCCTGTTGAGTATGTTGTCGGCAACATGGGCTGCATTCCGAGCACCTCTCGTGCAGCACAGGGGCTTCCACTTTATCGTTGACTGCAGCTTCTTTGCCCTGCAGATCCTGAGCATTCTCTTGTCATTGATGCGGAATCCGCATTCCCGGCTCAGCTCATCGCCAAGGCGCCTGTAGCCCATGTCAGGATGCTCGCTGTGTATCCTCTCGGCAATCGCTGCAAGATCATCGTTCTTCCTCTCGCTTATGCTTGCAGGATTTCTAAGCCAGCGGTAATAGGCTGACCTGGTCACGCCGGCAAGCGCGCACAGCTCCATGACAGGATAGCCTTTCTCCTTGGATAATTCTTTGATCGCTTCATATTTGCAGAGCTGCCGTGTCAGCGAAAGCGTTTGTTCCGCGACAGCTCCTCTACTTTTTTTAGCAGATCGTTCTCCATCTGAAGAATCCGGTTCTGTGCCTCAAGCTTGGCTATCCTTGCCTTCATTTCCTCTTCTGGCGTACGTGGTGCAGCATCCCCAGGCTTCTTTCCTCGTCGGTCCTCCAGGCCCGGCTCCCCGAGTGCCTCGTACTTCTTGACCCACTGGTATACGTTCTGGTAGGTGACATCGTATTTGATGGCTGTCTCTGCATAATTGCGGTTGTTCGCCAGACAGTAGCTGACGATTTCGATCCTTTCCGACTGCGTAGTTGATCTTGTTTTCCTTGTGCTCATCAGGAATCCTCCAGATGTGGGTTTGAGTTCCTCGTGAGCATTATACTTCGCTACCCATTTCGCTAAAACAGATGGAGACGACAGAGCATACTTTTCCACTACCTCCAGCTGCGACACATTTCCTGCAAGATATGCTTCTACCGCTGCCTTCTTTGTCGCAGCATCATAATCCATGTTGCGATGCTCCGCATAGAATGCAGATGGGCCTATCCCCTTATACTTGGCTATCCATTCCTGGATCGTCTTCTTATGTGCTCCAAGTTCCTTGGCCATAGAATGCCGGCTCGCCTTTCCTTGCAGTATCCTTTCTACGCAATCGATCTTGATTTCTGGTGGGAACTTAGGCTTCCTTCCCATTATGATTACTCCCCTTAGATAGTCCATTGATTATTTCAATGTCCTACTTAAGGGGAGCATATCAGTCGGGACGGCGGGGGTGTTTTCTATCCTGAAACAGGCCAAGAATCTCTCTAAGGATCCTCAGAAGCAGGAGCTCCAATGCTATTCCTTGCCACGCTGGTTCTGGGAGGTATGCCTCCTTCGCGATGCGTGAGGCAACCATCTGCCATCTGCAGATGACTATGAAATACCATCAGATCAACAAGACAGGCGCAAAGGAACGTAAGAGCCTATGGCGATGCTGCCTTTCCTTAGAACGTATTCTTCGATGAGAATGAGAGCATGATGATGCCGATGATGTATACCGCGCCGCCGATGACGGATGGGAGCGGCTCGTTGGAGACGGAGAAGAAGTTTCCGACCATCATCAGTATGAATGCCGATGCGCGGCTTATGGAGTGGGTGGACCTATCCTTTGCAACGGCTGCGATATACGTCGCTATGGAGACGAGATAGATGCAGATCAGGGCAATCAGCAGCATCGCATCGTAGCTTGATGAGAAGACCATGAGCGATGTCAGATCCGTCGTTCCCGTATTCAGCGGCATTGCCAGCGCGATGAATGCAGCCGCTCCGATCGTCGCCGAGATGTACAGCCTGAGCCTTGAGGCGTTCGTTCCATAGTACTGGACCGCGGAGAAGACGAAGATCATCGCAGCGGAGAGCATCGCGAAGCGTTCGATGATGACAACGGCATTCGGGGCCAGCAGCGTTATGCCCGTGATCTCGGAGTAGAGCGGCATGATCATCGTCGATTCCAATGCTATGAACGTGAAGAGCGCTGGCAGCAGCGTGCTGTCCACGCTGTGGGTCCTGTGCCTGAGGCGAAGGATGAACAGAAGCACCAGCGAGGAGACGATGATGGCAAGCTGCGGCAGATACACCATGATCTGGATGAACCAGCCCTCTGTCCTGCTGTCCATGAGGATCACCGTCATATGCACGAGCATTGCGCTGTATGCGATGGATATGAGCAGCTGCAGGCACAGCGATGGCGAGAGCTGCTTCCTTCTCCTTCTCTCAGGCATCAGATCGTATCCCTATAGGGGATCTCCACGTCAGTCTCCAGCGAAGCAGCGACGACGCTGTTCGCATAGGATGCGACGAGGGAATCCAGCAGCGTTCCGATTCCTGAGAGCAGCGGTATGAATGCGATGACAGCGTTCTCCGCGCCATAGAGGTTGATTCCCAGCATCCTGAGAACGAGCACCGTGATGATGGCGCTCTCCATTCCAGAGGATGCGGAGGATGCAAATGATGCAAGGGCAGTTGCGGCGGCTGTTATCGCGATGACGTTGCCGCCAGGCATTGCACCCGTGGTCTCCCTGAAGAGGGAGAGGAGCATTATGACGGCGACGAAGGCGCTTCCGCCCTTGCCGATCACAGCCATAAGCGGCGTCACGGAGGAGGCGATCCTCTTCTGAACGCCGAGATCCTGCCTGGCGATGCTCTCATTGAGGGGGAGAGCGGCGATGATGCTGGAGGTGGAGAATCCCATGGCTGCCGGGGCTATCGAGCGGTAGAGTATCCTGTATGGATTCTTCCTGAAGCCGGTGAATATCCCGTAGAGGAGGGGAAGCACCACTATCGCGGCAGCGATGAGGGAGATGGCGAGAAGCTTGGCGAATCCCGGTGCCGCGAAGAGCGTCTTCTCCTGGTACACCTCCACGAAGAATGAGGACGATGCAAGGTATACGATGATGAATCCATATACCGAGTATGTCCTCGATATCCTGTACATGACCTCCGAGAAGGAGTTCATCGTGGTATATGCCGGCCTGATGATGTCCGCGGAGGGCCTCATCGCAAGACCCAGGATCCATGCGAGTATGATGACCGGAACGATGAAGCGCGTAGCGGTTGCAAGCGACCAGAGCGCATTGATCGGGTACATCGAGGAACTGGATGTCCCCATGAGGTACGCAACGTGGGATGTCAGCGTGCCAGGCGCGCTTCCAGCGCTGCTTGTGACCGGAAAGCCCTCAGGCATGGCGATGAAGACGATCGCGGCTGCTGCGGAGAGCACGGCTGTCGAGACTATGGCCCAGAGCAGCGACATTCCGAACACCTTCCTGCCTCTGCCGTCCCTTCCCAGCGATGCGACGGAGGATGCAAGCGTTATGAATGCCACTGGCACAGCGATGAGGATGCCGAATCCTATGAAGTACTCCGAGACCGCGGAGAGTATTCCTTCGGTCTGTGGAAACGATCCGAAGAGCATGGCTGTCGCAAGTCCCATGAGAAGCGCAGCGAGATAGGTGATCCACGTTTTCATACGGAAAGGATACAGCACCTGTAGTGCGTAGTCAATCTTGGAGAAGAGCCAACGGCAATCTCTCCGATAAAGCAAATGCTTCTGCTGTATGATATTGCAGATTTGATATGCTGCGTGTTGGCAAGAGCTGGGAAAGGCAGCGGATCGCTTTGGTCCGCCGCCTTCCTTCCTCTACTGCTGCTCCTCTTCCTTCTTCAGCATCTCCCGGAGCCTGTAGCCGCTTGCGGCTTCCTTCTCGAAGAGCGTGCTGATGTATCCGTCGGGAGAGAACTCCTTCGCCTTCGGCAGGAGCGCGAACGAAAGCGCCGACAGCAGCACCACTCGCTGCAGCTGTTCCTTGTTGTACCAGATCTCTCCCTGGTATTCGTTGCACTGCATCAGGTTCTGCACGCCCTCATCGCTTGCGATGGCCGTGAAGAGCTCCAGCGCGGACTTGTCCTTAGAGTAGAGCTGTCCCGATCCGATCAGGACGGCAGCCCCGTGCGTGATGGCCCTTCTCTCGTTCTCGTTGTATCCGAGCGCGTTGAACTCATACTCATAGAAGGACTCGACGAAGAGCCTGTCCGCTTCCTCCATGGCCTCGCGGATGTCCATTCCCTTCGTGAACGGATGCAGGACCATTGCGGAAGCTATCGTCAGTGCGAGCGCGTTGTCTGCCCCGGACCATGCAGGGAAGGCCTTTCCCTTCTTCTCCGTGAACAGGGAGGCGAGCGTCCTGACCAGCTTTATCATCGGCTTGGGCTCGACTTCCACGGGCTTCACGCCGATCTGCCCCTTCGCAGGCTCCTCGAGCGTCTCGTAGACCTCCGGTATCGTCGTGTAGCACTCCGCGATCGAAAGAAGCAGATCCCTCTCTCCCTGCTTCGAGAGCCTGCCGTTCACGAGATCCGCTATGTGCTTCAGCGTTTCCTGAGATCTCAGGGGCTCCATCGCCTTGAAGAGCGGCTCAAGCCTGAGGAGGGCAACGGCCTTGGAGATGTTGCGGATTCCCTTCCTGCCATACATCCTCCACAGCCTCTCATAGCTGCCATCGGTGTCCTCCACCTGCCTGATGTTCCAGTAGACGCGTGCCTCATAGCCATTGAGCGTGAAGCTGAAGCCCTCATCGTAGAGCTGCATGGATGGGATGAGGTATGTCAGGCCATCGGTGAAGCAGTCGAGGAGGGCGAAGTTCCTTCCTCCGAACGAGAGCCCGAGGCTATCGGCGAGCTTCGTCGTGACCGTCGTCCTGGAATCCCTCTCCTTGTGGAGCTTCGGCACCGATGCGTTGATCGTTCCCGAGCACATCTCGTATCTGTTGTTGACCAGTATGAGGGTCCTCTCGCTCTCGATGCCGTTGACGAATGCGTATACCGATTCCTCCACGCCGCCGTCGTGGTTGTAGCAGTCGAAGAGCTGGAAGTACTCGACGCCGGAGAAGAGGAACCTCCTCCTGAAGAGAGGGAAGATCCTGCGGTAGTGCTCTCCTACGAGCCATCCGTTCGGCTGCTCGTTGTAGTATGCGCGCTTGTACTCCATGCCGTACTTCTCATGGAAGCCCTCGATCTGCCCATGGCCGACCATCGGCAGGCCAGGGAGCGTCGCCAGCAGCGTGCAGACGGCGAAGTACTTGTCTCCATCTCCGAACTGTGCGATCGCCGTCTCCTCGTCCGGGTTGTTCATGAAGTTCACATAGCGCTTGAGGATCTCGGGTTCGAAGACGAGCGTGTTCTTGATGCCGAGCCTGTACTTCTGGTTCTCCTGGTTCTTCAGCATGTTCATGAATGCCGAGTTGTATACCCTGTGCATTCCGAGCGTCCTGACGAAGTAGCCTTCCATCATCCAGAACGCCTCTGCCAGGAGAAGCGTATCGGGAACCTCTGCCGCGACCCTGTCGACGACCTCCCTCCAGAACTCCTGTGGGATCCTCCTGTTGAATTCCTCATCGCTGATGGCATACCTTGCCCTGCCTGCGATGTCTCCTCCATGCCCTGGCTTTGGATACCAGAGGCGCTGGATATGGCGCTTTGCAAGCGTCATGGCTGCATCGAAGCGGATGATGGGGAAGTTCCTGGCGACATGGAGAATCTTCTGTATGACGGCCTCCCTTGTCGTCGGGTTGAGGTAATCGAGCTGCGCTGTGTCGTTCCAGGGCATCGATGTTCCGTCATTGCCGTGGAAGATGTATCTCGTCTCGCCTGTATGCCTGTTGCGGAGCCTGAACGTGACGGCGGCATCCGTGCGGTCATAGTAGTGGTCCTCGATCTTCACCTCATAGTCGGGATTCGTGGAGAGATCGGGGCCGTTGTAGGTGTAGGACGGGTATGGAGGCCAGTCCTGCTGCACGAAGTAGTCTGGGTGCTCATAGACCCAGTTGCCATCGATTCCGGTGTGGTTGGGCACCATGTCGGAGGCAAGCCTGATCCCGCGCTGGCGGCACCTCTCGCGGAGGTTCTCCAGCGACTGCCATCCTCCGATCGCTGAGGATATCTCATAATCCTTGAGCGAATACGCCGATGCTTCCGCATCCGGGTTGCCGCAGAGGTTCTTGATCCTCTTCGAGGCTTCCGACCTCTCCCAGAGACCGATGAGCCAGAGGGCAGTGAATCCGCGTTCGCGGAGCTTGTCGAGCTCCTCGTCGGGGATCTGGTCGAGCCTTGCGATCGACTTCTTGTACTTCTTGGAGAGCTGGTCGAGCCAGACGAGCGTGCACTTCGCGATCATGACGACGCGCGGCATCCAGTTGGAGTCGTCCGAGAACGCCTCGTATTCATTCAGCTCGCTTTCGGAGTAGTCGATGACCTGCGTCGGGCCGCCGCCTCCGCCTACGCCGCCCCTGTCCTTCTCCTCCTCGTGGATGTAATCCAGCGAAGTCTCCAGCAGCCTGATCAGCTCGGCGGGGAGGAATGCGCTCCATTCGCGGAGGATGTAGCGGATCTGCTCCTCCAGCGAATTCGGATAGAGCCTCGCCGGAAGCTGGAGCATCGTGAAGATGTCATCGGTATTGGGCTTTCCGTTCCTCAGGTCGTCCTTCACGTACGATGAGAGTATGCTGGAGAGCGCCTTGCACTCCGGAGGATAGACGATCTGCTCCGGTGATACGAATGGCTTCGAAGCCGCAAGCAGCGCAGGATTCTGCATCAGGACCTGGTGGATGAAGAATCCCCTCATGTTCTCCGTCATCCTCGTCGATGCGTTGGGTTTCTTCTCCTCCATCGCCGGAGATGGGAATGTGCGTGCATAGAAGTCGAGGGCCTTAGAGAGGTCGTCATTGGATGCGACCGTGGCGATGCGCCTGGTGAAGAAGTCGCCATGGCCATCGTCCATCCTTGCAGACAGGACTATCTGGTAGATGAGATGGAGAACGGCGGAGGCGTGGAGCTTCCCTGGGGAAACGAATCCGCTTTCAGCGCCGCTCTTCCGAAGCTCGGAATTGTATCTGAATGCAAGCAGGGAGGCTTCCCTGTAGAGCAGATCCAGTCCTTCGTCTGTGGGGAACACAGACCCGTTTATCCTTATCCTCTCCCTCGTGAGAAGGGGAATGCGCAAATCCCTTCTTTCCATTCGCAACCTCTTTGTGCAGATTACATTCTACCATAGATGATACCCCGTTTTAAGCGTCCTTTGGGCATTTTCCGGGAGATGATGGGAAGAAGGTGTGGATCTGCGTCATTTTCCCGAGAGCACGAGGCCAAGGAGCGTGAGCGCCGTTCCGAGTCCGGTCATCGGCGTGATGCGCTCTCCAAGGAAGATCGCTGAGGCCACCACGGTCACCACCGGTACGAGGTAGATGAAGACGCTCGTCCTGATGGCGCCGATACGGCTCACGGCTACGTTCCACATCACGAAGCAGAGCGCAGAAGCGATCGCACCAAGGAAAAGCAGGTGCAGGATATTGGCCGCAGTGAATACATCCCTCTCCGTTCCCCAGCCGTTCCAGAAGAGCACGAGGATGGCTATGGCGATGATGCCGTAGAGGAACGATCTCCTCGTGGTGAGGATGGATGAATAGCCGAATGTGCTTATCTTCTTCGATGCAACGGAATAGATCCCCCATGTGGCTGCGGCAAGCAGCGAGAGCAGATCCCCAAGGAGCGTTTCCTTGGACACCTCCAGCGAACCGAAGCTCATGGCGGCGATGCCGAGGATCGCGGCTATGAAGCCGATGAAGAACCATCTGCTCTTCTTCTCGCTGGAGAACAGCGCCGTGAAGAAAGGAGCGGTGGATACGATGACTCCGACATTCGAAGCGGTGGACCAGACCAGGGCCACGTTCTCCATGAAGTAATAGAGCGACACTCCCGAAAGTCCGGCGATGATGAAGTACTTCTCCTCATCCCATCCCTTCGTCCTCAGCCTTCTGGGGGCGATGATGAAGAGGACGAGCGTACCGATCACGAACCTGATGAAGAGTATCTCAACGGGAGTGAAGGTGACGAGAAGGATCTTGGTGGAGACGAATGTCAGTCCCCAGACGAGCGCAGTAGCAAGCGCGGCAGCGTATCCAGCATTCATATTGACCTCAATCTATGGAGATTTCGCACTCGGCATCCAGGTGCTCGACCACAGCACGGAGCTTCTGGAAGAGCGTGGAGAGGGCAATGAGCTCATCCTTGCGGAACGGCGATGTCACATACAGCCTCACATCGCCATGGACCGGGCGTCCTATTCCTATCCTCAGCCTGTAGAAGCCATCGGATCCGAGCCTCTCCTTGATGCTCCTCAGTCCGTTGTGCCCCTGGAGGCCTCCGCCTTTCTGCAGCCTTGCCCTGCCGAGGGGAAGCTCCAGATCGTCATGCACGACAAGCACCTCATCCGCCTTCAGCTTGTAGAACGAAGCCGCTTCCGATACCGCCGTTCCGGAAAGGTTCATCATCGTCATCGGCTTGATGATCTTCC
>CALXXR010000098.1 GCA_944392735.1 uncultured Spirochaetaceae bacterium
CATTACCGCCTAGACAAGTCTAGGGGCTTGCAGGGGCATCCATGCAAGCGTCATTCGGAAGAGAGCCGTCTCAGGCATGTCTCGGATAGATTCACGATGCTGTCCCGGAATGAGCAGAGGAACTCGAATGGTTCGGGCGGATCCGCAAGGGATATCCATCGGGATATCGATGCATACATGATATCCGCCATCACCATGGCCTCGGGGCTTCCCGGAGGATAGGCGAGTATGGACTCCGAGGCATCGACGAGCATCGGCAGCAGCAGCTCGCGCAGCCTGACCATCGCCATCGTCGAGCCGGCATCGGCATGTATGGATCTATAGAACCGCCTATCCGCATACAGCAGGCGCAGCAGCGACACAAGCATGTCCCAGCCCCTTCTTTCCATGCATAGGCTGCCGATCTCCCGCTCCAAGGCGTGCTGCATCAGCTCATCCTTGCCGGAGAAGTGGTAGTAGAAGCTCTTCCTGCTCAGACCGGTCTTCGCCGCTATCATGGCGACATCGATCGAGCTGAAGCATCCATGCCTGACGAGATCCATGAGCGAATCGGCAAGCCTTTCCGGCATGGCCTTGCGCCTCAGGCGCCTATCCCTGTTCGTGTGCATTGCAGACAGCCCTCCCCTTGGAGGCCTCTGCCATCCGTTCGATATCCATTTGGATTCCCTCCACCCTTTTTTCTTGCCTCATTGTACCATGCCCCATCCGCGATTGCATCCTGAATCCTCGTGACAGGGATGCGGCAGATATGTATCATTCATACCATGCTGACCTTAGATACCGTATATAAGGCTTCCTTCGCCCTGAAGGAAGTGGCAAGGGTGACGGACCTCATCCGCGCTCCCCGCATGTTCCCTTCGGAGGAGGTGTACCTCAAGACCGAGAACCTCCAGACCACAGGATCGTTCAAGGTCCGTGGCGCATACTACAAGATATCGAGGCTGTCGGATGAGCAGAAGAAGCGCGGCGTCATCGCGTGCTCGGCCGGCAACCATGCCCAGGGAGTCGCGCTTGCCGCATCCAGGCAGGGGATCGATGCCGTCATCTGCATACCCGAGGGAGCTCCGATCTCCAAGGTCGAGGCAACCCGCGCATATGGGGCTAAGGTTGAGCTCGTGAAGGGCGTATACGACGATGCCTACAGCAGGGCGCTGGAGATCATGGAGGAGACTGGAAGGACGATGATCCATCCCTTCAACGATCCCGATGTCATCGCTGGTCAGGGAACGATCGGGCTTGAGATACTCCAGCAGCTGCAGGATGTCGATTCGATAATCGTTCCCGTAGGTGGAGGCGGCCTCATAGCGGGCGTCGCATTCACCGTGAAGATGCTCAAGCCGGGGATCAAGGTATATGGCGTCCAGTCCTCGGGAGCGCCATCGATGGTGGATTCGCTCCACGACCACAAGGTCGAGACGCTGCCATCCGTCTCCACGATATCCGACGGCATCGCGGTCAAGAGCCCCGGAGACCTCACGTATTCCCTCTGCGAGAAGTACGTCGATGATGTCGTCACCGTGTCCGATGACGAGACTGCGGTCGCCATGCTCGATCTGATGGAGAAGCAGAAGCTGGTATCCGAGGGAGCAGGCGCCGTCGCTGTCGCCGCAGCGCTCTTCCACAAGGTTCCTGTGAAGGGCAGGACCGTATGCCTCGTATCCGGAGGCAATATAGACGTGACGATCCTCTCGAGGGTCATCAACAGGGCCCTCATCAAGGAGGGAAGGCTTGCCGACATCACTGTCGAGCTCATGGACAAGCCAGGTCAGCTCGTCGAGGTGTCGTCCATCATAGCCTCCACCGGCGCGAACGTCGTCGGCGTCTACCACGACAAGACAGGGAACGAGAAGTACCTCAACAACTGCACGCTGCGCGTGACGATGGAGACGAGGGACTTCGAGCATATATCGCAGATCAAGGATCGCCTTGCCGCCGCTGGATTCCAGATCCTCGGCGAGGAGAGATGATGGACTTCTTCTTCGATATCGATGGCACGCTGCTGCCGTTCGGCAAACCAGCCCCGGAGAGCGCCGTCAGGACGCTGCATTCGCTTCGCCGGTCGGGCCACCGCGTCTTCCTCGCAACGGGGAGGAGCCCGGCTGAGGTGCCGGAGGATGTATATGCCATCGGCTTCGATGGCGGTGTGTTCTCGGCAGGTGCGGATGTCATCGCCGATGGCCGCCGCATCTTCTACAGCCCGCTGAGCACGGATGAGAGGGACCATCTCATCGGCTTCTGCCGCGAGAGGGGATTCCATCTCCTTGTCCAGACATCGGAGGCGACGTATGCCACGAAGGAGGGGCTGGAGTACTGGACCGAACAGGTGCGGATCCACACAGGCACAGAGATCGCCATCGCCTCGATCAGGCATGTGAAGGAGCTTCCCTCCGATGCCGTCGTGATGAAGGTGCTGTATGTCACCGAATGCTATCCGCTGGAGAAGGTCGCCAGCGAGCTCGATAGCAGGTTCGCGGTCGTGGACAACACCGTCGGGCTTCCCAGCTATATGATGGGCGAGATCGTCAGAAGCGGCATAACCAAGGCCACCGGGATCGACAGGATGATCGAGCACTACGGAGACAGCCTAGCCGAGACCGCAGCCTTCGGCGATGGCGCCAACGATATCGAGATGATCGAGCATGCGGGCTTCGGAATCGCCATGGGCAATGCCTCCCAGGAACTCAAGGATGCCGCCGATTGGGTTGCTCCATCGGTGGATGAGGACGGCCTGATGGCGGGAGTCGCCCATGTGCTTGAGGCCACAGGCAGGCCTGGGCTGGAAAGCCGGTACTGAACAATTCTCTTCCATTCTGTAACAATCCATAATAAACTATCCTTATCAGGGGAGGCAGAGAATGGAGGAGAAGAAACGGACAAAAGCAGAATACCGCAGCTCTCTTAGGTCCAAGCGCCTCATTCGCGAAGCGCTTGTGACGATGATGCGCGAGAAGCCCTTCGAGAAGATCACGATTACGGACATCGTCCGGACTGCCGATATCAACAGAGGAACATTCTATGCCCATTTCAAGGATACCGACGAGGTTCTGAGGTCCATTCGCGAGCTTGCCGCGGCGGAAGTCCGCGAAGCCTTCTCCGGGATGACTGCGGATATCGTGCTGGCTAATCCCCGCCCCCTCTTCGAAGCGTTGACCGCGATACTGATAAGGGATACGGACTACTACAGGCTGCTGCTCTCCGTATCCGAGTTCCGCAGGGCTCTTGTCGATTCACGTGTTCCGATCGTGGAGTACCTGATGGAATCGACGACGGTGCAGCACCTTGCCACGGATCCTGCAACGCGGTCCTGGATCGCGGGCACGCTGGACTTCATCGTATCCGGCGTCGTCGGGATCTGCCTCGATGTGCTGCTTGAGGTATCCGATGTCGATCTCGAGGCGATCCCGGATCTGCTCACGAAGGTCGCAGGCGGTGCGGTGCGTCAGATATCCGAAGCGCTTAGATGATGCAGCAGCAGGGGAAGAAGGGGAAGCAGCAGGGGAAGAATCCCGTGCTTATGCCGCCGAATGAGCGGGAATAGTCCTCATATGCCGATCTCCTGCCCATGAGCCTGTCCCTGAATGCGAGATACGTTCCATTCCCCGGTTCCATCGATATCGCTGCATTGATGTGGTTGAGGGCGCTGACGGTGTCTCCCGTGTGCGCCTCTGCATAAGCAGCAAGGTAGTACCACCTTCCCGAGCGCCTCTCCTGAGGTACCTGCCTGAGGGCGTTGAGCGCCTCCACGAAGCGCCTTGCGTTGATGTATGCGACAGCTGCGCGCAGCTCGATGGGCTCGGAGCTTCCCTCGCTTCTGTATCCACCATATCCATAGCCGTATGAATAGCCGCCGGATGAACCTGTCGAGAAGCTCTCCTTGTGGTTGATGATCTGGTCGTATGCGGCGTTGATCTCCTGCATCTTCCTGGCAGCCTCAGGGCTGTTGCCGGCCACGTCGGGATGGTACTTCTTCGCCAGCGCCTTGTATGCTCTCTTGACTTCCTCATCGGAAGCATCGGGCTTAAGCCCCAGTACGCTGTATGGATCGTTCATCTCCTGCCGCCTTCCTTGAATCTAGACCAGATCCCACTGTATAGGATATTGCGCAGAATGAAAACATGCTGGTCGAGCGGAAGCCTTTCGAATGCCGTGGAAGCCGCCGCAGCCGCGTCGAGGAGCATCGAGCGCATGCTTTCCTCGTCGATGCCTTCCGGAAGCGGGTTGTATGCGCCTTCCTTCGCATCCTTCTTTCTGTCGCACCAGGCATCGAGTAGGTATATGAAGCGTCCCAGTTCGCACCCAAGGCTCCTGAGATCGTCGCGGAAGAACGACGAGTCGTCGTATACGAAGACCTCTCCGAGCATGCTTCCGAATCCAAGCGCCATGGCTTCCGCATCCCGGCAGCCTTCCTTCTCCTTCTTCCCGATCTCCTCGAGTCCGCTCTTCAGCACCGAGGCCACGCGTGGATGCTTCGCCTCCAGGGTGGGAAGAAGCTCACGCATCTTCCTCTCCTCCGCCTTCCCCTTGCCTTCATCCTTGACCTTATCCAGAACCGAATAGTAGCCGAGGAGCATCTGCATATCCGCTGCATAGGCTGTGAATTGCGTCACCGTATAGCCATGCTCCTTCACTGGATGGGGGATGCAGCGCTCGACGCCCTTCGCCTCATCTGCATCGGTGAGGTCCGAAAGGACCATCTCGAGGAACACCATGTCGTATGAAAGCGCCATGATGGCCTTCTGGCCATAGCGTTCGCGCAGCACCCTGCACAGTCCGCAGTAGTGCTCCTTGTATGTCCGCTTCTCCTCCGGGGAGAGCGATGAGGCGTTTGCGAGAACGTATCCGAACATATCAGGTCTTCTTTATGAACTGCTCGCCGCAGTGCGGGCATGTTATGCGAATCTTTCCCTTGCCTCTGGGAACCCTCAGCTCCTTCCTGCATTTCGGGCACTTGAAGTAGGCGTGGGTCTTCTCATCCTCCCTGCGCTGCTCCTTCGCCTTCCTTTCCTCTTCCTTCCTCCTTGCCTTGCCGGGATCCTTCCGGAAGAGGGATAGGAACCTCTCGTTCTCCTTCCGCCTCTTGGCGGTGTTGGTGCTGATCATCCTCCACGCTGCTATTGCAGCGAGGATGATGGCAGCTGCGGAGACGATGTACCTTGGCATCTCCTCCACGATGACGGAGGCCGCGACTGCCAGGACGAGCGCTGCTGCGGTGAGGAATACGGAAAGTGCATCAGAGCCGTTGCGCCCTGAGAAGAAACCATTGGCCATAGACTGAATATCGCAAGGGAAGGGCGAGTTGTCAAATCCGCTGCAGCTGCTATTGCACATATCCTTCTAAGGCGCTATCCAATTGGCATGGACATCATTGCGCACAGAGGGTGGAGCGGAGCCTACCCGGAGAATACGATGCTTGCCTTCACGAAGGCTGTGGAGAATGGGGCGGATGCCATCGAGCTCGATGTGCATCTCTCGAAGGATGGAGAGGTCATGATCATCCATGACGAATCTCTCTCCAGGACCACCGGAATCGATGGCTATGTATGGGACTTCACGCGTTCGGAGCTGGAAGGAATCAATGCGGGGAAGACGAAGGGCGATTCGATGGGATTCACCCCGATTCCCTCGCTTGAGGAGTATCTGGCCGCAGTCAAGGACTCAGGCATCTACACGAACATAGAGCTGAAGACGGCACCGGTATGCTATCCAGGGATAGAGGAGAAGACGCTGGATCTCATCAGCCGCTTCGGAATGGAGGACAGGATCGTCTTCTCATCGTTCAACTGGCTTTCCGTGATGCGTATCAGGCAGCTTGCCCCATCGTTCCCGGTGGGTCTCCTCTTCGATGGCATCAAGCTCAGGGGGATCGGAGAGGAGATGAGGAGGACGGGGATCGAATGCTACCATCCATCGTTCTCGATCCTGGACGATCAGGCCGTCGCCGAGCTCAAGGCAGCAGGCAGGCGAATCAATGTCTGGACGGTGAATGAAGAGGAAGGGATGCGGCGCTGCATCGAGTGGGGCATCGACGGACTCATAACGAATGAGCCCGTCAAGGCAAGGCTGCTGCTGGAAGCGTGTACTTGACGCTTCTGAATCTGGGAATTATTCTCACTTTCCGTGAGCACATACAATACCAGGCAGAGAAGCACTGTAGAAGGCTTCTTCCGCGATCATGGCGACAGGGGATTCACGCCGGAGGATACTGCGGCGGCGCTTTCATCGGTGCCAAGGTCTACGGTCTACCGCCTCATCGCGCAGCTTGCGGATGAGGGCATGCTTAGGCGCACCGCCACGGATGGACGCAAGGCGGTGTATCAGTATCAGGAGAAGGGCTGCTCAAGCCACATGCACATCAGATGCCTTGGATGCGGACGCACCATGCACCTCGATGAGCCGACGACCCGTGCAATCGAGGAGATCGTCTCATCAGCCACAGGCTTCGATGTGCTCGATACGACGGTCTTCGAAGGCGTATGCAGGGAGTGCAGGGAATGCGGAAGATGAGGAGAGCCATCCTCGTTCTCGCAGTCCTCCTGCTCGCTTCATGCAGCAGGGAAGAGTCCACGGAGGTCTCCTTCTCCATCGTCGCCGCCGATTTCCCATCATACGATGCTGCTCGTGCGGTCATGGGCGGAACCGATGGCATCACCATGCTCCTTCCACCCGGTACGGAGAGCCACAGCTACGATCCGACACCACGCGACATGGTCCTTCTTTCGGAGTGCGATCTGGTGGTGTATACAGGAGGCCCGTCCGATGAGTGGGTGCGCACGATACTCTCATCCCTGGATGATCCTCCAGCCTCATTCGCCCTCACCGATCAGGTCGAGCTCCTTGCCGAGGAGCATCGCGAAGGCATGGAGGAGGAAGAGGATCATGGCCACGATGTGCATTCGATCGATGAGCATGTCTGGACAAGCCCGGCCAATGAGATCCGCATCATCGAGAGCCTCGCAGAGACGATCTCATCCCTCGATCCGGAGAGGGGGAAGGGATGCATGGAGAATGCGGAAGCGTATATTTCGCGCATAGAGGCGGTGGATGCGCGCATCCGGGGTATCGTGGAGAATGCAGAGCGCCATACGCTGATCTTTGCCTCGCGCTTTCCTCTCCTCTATTTCGTGAGGGAGTATGGCCTGGACTACTACGCTGCCTTTCCCGGCTGTGCCGAAGAGACGGAACCAAGCGCCAGGACGGTGGCCTTCCTCATCGATAAGGCCCGCGAGCTGGATGTGCCCTGCATACTCATGATAGAGCTCTCATCCCCGATGATCGCCCGCGTGATCGCTGAGGAGGTGGGATGCGAGGTCAGGGTATTCAACACGATGCACAATGCCACTGCTGCCGATTTCCGCAGCGGCAGGGACTATGTCGACATGATGGAAGAGAATGCGGATGTTCTGATGGAGGCGCTCAATTGAAGCTTATAGAGGGAAGGGATCTGACGCTCGGCTATGAGGGGCAGGGGATCGTATCGGATCTCTCGTTCTCCGTCGATGAGAGGGATTACCTCTGCATCGTCGGAGAGAACGGTTCCGGCAAGAGCACGTTTGCGAAGACGGTGCTTGGCCTCGTCGAGCCGCTTAGTGGCAGCATAGAGTACTGCGGTGGACTCAGGAAGAACGAGATCGGATATCTGCCGCAGATTTCTGGGATCCAGCGCGATTTCCCATCCTCTGTCATGGAGGTCGTGCTTTCGGGATGCCTGAATAGGCACCGCAGGATCTTCGGCTATTCTCCCGATGAGAAGGCAAAGGCCAATGCGATGCTCCAGAGGCTTGGCATGCATGAGAGGACAGGATCGTCGTTCCAGGAGCTTTCCGGCGGACAGCAGCAGAGGGTGCTTCTGGCAAGGGCTCTGATGGCTACCGAGAAGCTGCTGTTCCTGGATGAACCGGCTGCCGGCCTCGATCCGGGGGCTTCAAGCGAGCTCTATTCCATGCTCCGGAGCCTCAATGCCTCTGGGATAACGATCATGATGGTCACGCATGACATACATCCGGCACTCAATGACGCCTCCATGATCCTGCACCTTTCGCATGATGGCTACTTCTTCGGCAGGAAGGATGACTACTTCCTCTCGGATATGGGCAGGGTGTTCCTGAAGGAGGCTGGACATGATCATTGAGATGCTCTCCTACCCATTCCTTGTGCGGGCGCTCCTCGTGGGGCTTGCCGTATCGCTATCGGCATCGCTATTGGGCGTCAGCCTCGTGCTGCGCCGCTTCTCGATGATAGGGGATGGGCTTTCCCATGTCGGATTCGGAGCGCTGGGCGTCTCTGCGCTTCTGTCGCTGCAGCCCATGGCGGTCACCATACCAGTGGTCGTCGTGGCCGCGTTCATACTCCTGAGGATATCGGAGAGATCCAGAAGCGGGGGAGACAGCGCCATCGCCCTGATCTCCTCGTCCGCTCTCGCGATAGGCGTCATCGCCGTATCGAGCGCTGGGGTGAACACGGATCTCAATGCATTCCTCTTCGGATCCATACTCTCGGTTTCCAGAAGCGATGGCATCATCGCGGCGGCGATCTCCGCCGTGACGCTCTTCTCCTATCTCGTCTTCTATCACCAGATATATGCGGTGACGTTCGATCCGGCGTTTTCCAAGGCGACGGGCATCAAGGTCGGCCGGTACACCGCACTGCTTTCGCTCCTGACCGCCCTCGTGATCGTCATAGGCATGCGGATACTCGGATCGCTCCTCATATCCAGCCTCATCATATTCCCCGCTGCGTTCGCGATGAGGATCGGAAAGAGCTACATGGCGGTCTCCGCCATAGCGGCTGTGGAGGCCACGGCGGCCTTCATCATCGGCTTCATCCTATCCTACGCATTCTCCCTCCCTGCAGGAGCAAGCATAGTCGCTGTCCATATGGTATCATTGATAGGGGCAGCCTCCGCTAAGTGGATCTGGCTGCATGCGAAAGGGAATGCATAATAGGAGAATGCCATGGATCCTCTTCTGGAATATGCTGTCAGGCTCGTTGCCGCTTCCATCTGCGGCGCTCTGATCGGACTGGAAAGGGAGAAGCGCTCCAAGAACGCTGGCATCAGGACGCATATCATCGTAGCGCTTGCATCGGCGCTGATGATGCT
>CALXXR010000099.1 GCA_944392735.1 uncultured Spirochaetaceae bacterium
TGCGGTCCTTCTCGGAATCGAGCCTGGCCTTCTCGGCCTCCGCCTCACGCTCCTCGATCATCCTCCGGACAGATGAAAGCGAATTGCGCGCAACCTCGAGATCGCTCAGGACGCTCCTGTAGTGCTCCTTCTGCTGGTCGAGGGCTGATGAGAGCGAATCGACATCGCTCCTGAGGACGGCGATCTCGGAGCGCTGGAGCTGGATGCGGTTCCTGTTCTCCTGGCTCTCCCTGCGGATCTCCCCCTCCCTCTTCTCGATATCCCTCTTTCGTGCGATGAGGCCATCGGATGAAAGGAGGCTGTCGACGATCGGGGGGATGGTGGATATGTATGATGAAAAAAGCGATAGAAGCTCATCGATGGAGGAATGGAATGACCGGTAGTCCTTCATCGCTATCTCGCGGGAGACCATCGCCTCCGACTCGAGGGACGAGAGGAATGCGATCCTGTTCTCGATGATCCCCTTCACCTCCTCAGCCTTGCTGCGGAAAGCCATGTCGGCCTTCTCCCTGCGTTCGGAGGAGAATGCAGTATCGGTATTCTCATCGACCTCGGAGACGAGGTCCTCTATGACCTTCTTCAGCTCCTCCGTGAGGGAGAGCAGCTCCTCGGCAAGCTCCGCGTCGCGCTTCTCGCGCTCGGAATTGTCGTCATCGAGGTTCTGGATGCGGAGCTTCTTCTCCTCCTGCATCTTGGTGATGGCCGCTATCTGCCTGAGCTCCTCCTCCGCCTGATCCTCCTTGATCGACAGGGAGTCCTCCAGAGCCTCCGCCTCGGCGCGGGAGCGCTCTGCAGCGCTGAGTATGCCGGCAATGCGCTCATCGGCGCTCTTGAGCCTGATGGATGCATCGCGGAAGCTCTCCGTCCAGATGTCGATCCTCTCGCGGGACATGCTTATCGCGTTCTCGAGGTTGTTCAGTCCGATCTGCGCCTGATAGAGCTCCTCGTTCCTCGCCCTCAGCTCGCTCTGGTCCGCCTCTATCTCCTCGCCGAGCTTCGCCATCAGCTCCTGGAGCCTTGCGATCTCGCTTTCGGCATTGGCCTTCCACTTCTCCCTCTGCTCCTTCATCAGGTTGAAGGTGCGGATGCGGGCAAGGTTGTACCTGACATCGAGATCGAACGCGCGCGATGTGAGCTCCTTTGCCTTCTTCGCCTTCTCGGCCTGGCTGCGGGAGCGGTCGCAGGCTCTCTTGGCTTCATTGTAGGAGCGGGTGATGTCATCGATGTTCTGCCTCGTCTTCTCGAGATCGAGCTCGGCATTGTGGCACTGCTCCTTGTAGCGTGAGATGCCCGCCGCCTCCTCGAAAAGGTAGCGCCTGTCCTCCGGCTTGGTGGAGAGTATCTGATCGATCTTGCCCTGCTCGAGGATGGAGTATGCGCTCTTTCCAACGCCCGTATCGAAGAAGAGCTCCCTGATGTTGCGCTGCAGGCACTTCTGGCCATTGAGGAAGTACTCGCTCTCGCCTGTGCGGAAATAGCGCCTCTTGATCGCGACCTCTGCCACATCCGTCGGCAGCTGATGCTCGGAGTTGTCTATCGTCAGCTCGACCTCTGCAAACGGCATTGGCTTGCGTGTATCGGTTCCGTTGAAGATGACATCCTCCATCTTCCCCGCCCTCAGCGACTTCGTGCTCTTCTCGCCGAGCACCCACTTGATCGAGTCGACGATGTTGGACTTGCCGCACCCGTTGGGGCCCAGAAGCGATGTGATGCCACCTGAGAAATCGATGTGGGTCTTATCCGCGAAGCTCTTGAAGCCGTAGATATCGAGCGATTTGAGGAACAAGCTTTTCAACTCCTTGAAAGAGAATCCCGATGATTATAGCATCGTTGGCGATTATGGAAAACGGGCTCTTCGACATGCTTACAGATGATGCGCAGAGGACGATCTGCGGCGCCGATGAGGCAGGAAGGGGACCGCTTGCAGGCCCCGTCACCGCAGCCGCCGTCGTGCTTCCCACGGACTTCCCCTTCGAAATCCTCAACGACTCGAAGAAGATGACACATAAGGAGCGCGAAAAGGCCGCGATTGCGATCAAGGAGAAGGCCATCGCCTGGGCCGTGACATCCCTCAGCCATGCCGTCATCGACAGGGTCAACATCCTCAATGCCTCCCTCGAGGCGATGAGGCTGTCGCTTCAGAAGGTGATGAAGCGCGTCGATGTCGATCTCTTCCTCGTGGACGGCAACAAGGTGCCGGATGTGCCCATCCCCTGCCGAGCGATCGTGAAGGGAGACAGCAAGGTTCCCGAGATCATGGCCGCCTCGATCCTTGCCAAGACCGAACGAGACAGGATCATGATGCTCTGCGACCGCAAGTGGCCGCAGTACGGCTATGCCAGCCACAAGGGCTATCCCACTGCGGAGCACAGGAGGATCGTCCTCAAGCTGGGGCCATCCCCCATCGAGAGGCTTTCCTTCCACGTCTCCAAGGATGAGACCCCGGATCTCTTCTGATCAGTCTTCCTTCTTGGATGTGTCGGCATGGCGGCGCCGCACCATCGTCGTCGGACGCGGCTTGCGGGTTCCATGCATCTTGATGAAATCGATGGACTTCTGGAATTCCTTGATGAATTCCCCGATATCCTCCTGGTAGACGATGACGGACTGCCTGAGGTATCTGCCCTCGGTATCGGTCGGCCTGGATTCCACGATGTTGAGGAAGAGATCACCGTAGATGTTCTCCTTCACATTGAAGAAATAGGTCCTGTCGTCCTTCATCAGCTTTGTCGAGAATACCTCTCCGCGCTCTCCCATAATGGATCCTCCGTTGAATATCGTTTCCTCGCCGACTATACCATAGGCGGCAGGCGGTGGCAATGGCTAGAGCGAGGCGATCCTGAGATTGCGAGACATCAGGAACCTGAGTACGGCGTAGTCGCTCTCGCTCCTGATATTCTCCTTCATTATCTCGAGATAGTCGTCGCGCGTTCCGGAGATGTGGCTATGCAGCACAGCCGTGGCCTCATCGACATCCCCTTCCCCGATCGCCTCGATGATGCGGCGATGGTCATGGTACGCGGCCTCGGGAAGGTCCTTGCGGAAGTACGTCAGGAGGCGCATGCGCCTGAGCTGGAGGAGTATCGAGGCGTAGTATTCCCTTAGCCTGGCATTGCCGGAAGCGATGATGACCTCGTTGTGCAGCTCCGAATCGAGATCGAAGACCGTATCGAAATCCTCGGCCCTCGATGCTGCGAGCAGCCTCTTGTTGAGATCGGACAGTCGCTGGATCACATCATCGGAGACGCCCTTTCTTATGGCGATCTCGACGGCGGTGCGCTCTATGCCCTCCCTTGCATCGAAGAGATCGGTGACATCCACGGGCGTGACGCGCCTTACTTCGTATCCCCTCCTGCTCTTCTCTATCAGCAGGCCATCGCCGCGGAGGCGGAAGATCGCCTCCCTGATCGGAGTGCGGCTCATGCCGATCTCCTGGCTGAGGGAGAAGTCGGATACGATATCGCCAGGCATGAGCTCAAGCGAGAGTATGCGCCTCTTGAGTTCGCTGTATGCAGCGTCGGAGAGCGAGGTGTCCTTCTTCAATGTCATTTCCTCCTCAGTGCTGCTTCTCTTTATAATATCGGACGACTTCTTGGTAAAGCCCATATGCAGAATCGCGGTCATAGCTCCAGTAGAGCATGATGTCAAGCATCAATGGGGAGAAGGAAGCGCCGTTGAGCTCCCTCGAGAATGTCGCAGCTGCAATCTCGGACGGAGCCTGGAGCGTTCCAAGGTGCTCCTTCCCGAAGAGCTTCCAGATGACGACCTTCCTGTCGGAGGTGTGCAATGACGGATCGCGGTCCTCGAGCACATGGTAGATCTCATGCGCGACCATGAGCCTCCTCGCCTCCTCCGGATCGACCAAGGCTCTGGCATCATCTGCAGAGAGCGCAAGCTCCACCGGCTCGTTCATGAGCGTCACCTTGTCCGGATGCTCGAAGGTCGCGAAGACGATCCGCCCCCTCTGCTGCTTCATGTCCGAGAAGGAGATCCTCAGCCCCAGCTTCTGGGCGATCTGGTAGGGATCGGTGGTCCCCATCTCCTCCTTCATGCGCATCGCCTCTCTTCGGCCCGCCTCGTTCGATGATGCGATAAGGTCGGCCTTCTCCTCCTGGCTTAGCCTATCTCGGTAGCGGTCGCGGGAGAACTGGTAGAGCCCCCAGGAGACGTCGTCGACTCCTGAGAGCTCCCTGATGATATCTGCAAGCTGAATATCATCATCGATCATGATCGCCTCAGTGCTGCTTGACGTTGGCGGCGACGATGATGATCTCGTCGTCCTCCTCCAGGGCGGAGAGCTCCAGATCGATCAGGAGCAGCAGCTGCTCGAGATCGGTTGAGGAGAAGTCCATGACCCTAGCGCCGGCGCAGATGTAGAAGTCCGGGCGCACGATGAGCTCCGTCTGGTATACGGCAAGCTCATCCCAGAATCCCCTGATCGTCTCCTGGTAGTCCCTGACCTTGATCTTCTTCGCGGCAGCGTATCCCCTCTGGACCTTGATGAAGCCCTTCTTGTCGACGATGCGGGCAGCACCGTGTCCATCCTTCACCGTTCCATCGGCGAAGATGTAGAAGTACCTGCTCTTCTCCAGGAGCGTGCAGTCCTTGGATTCGATCCTCATATCGGCTGCGGCAAGCTCCCTCGCCTCCTCCTCTGAGCACTCCTTCAGGAGATCTGTCGTCTTGACCTCCGTGGAACCAGTGGCGATGGCGGTGACCTTCGAGGTCTGCGGGTCGATCTCGACATGGACCTCGACCGATTCAGCAGTCGCTCCCGATTCGATCGCCTTGTTCATGGCCTCGAGCTTGATTGCCTTGATATCGTCCTTGCTCGGGTTGGGGATGATCCTCTCGACGACGTCGCGGACCATCGAGAGCGCAACGCCGATGGATGAGATGACCTCGGCATTCTCCGGGATGGAGTACCTGACGCCCATCTTATTGGCGAAATAGACAATCAGCGATGCAGCTCCTCCTCCGACGCCTACGAGAGAGATCTGGTCCTTCTCGAGCTTGTACTTCTCGGCAAGGTCGAGGATCACCGGTTCGATCTTCGCGTAGGACTTCTCCATGATCTGCTTCGCGATATCCTCGACGGTGGTTCCGCAGTAGTCGGCAAGCGCCTGCATGGCCTTCTTCGCGGCCTCGGCATTGCCATATGAGAAGTACTCGGGCTTGACGAGCCCAAGGACGTTCGCAGCGCAGCTGTTCGTGATAGTCACGCAATCCCCATCCTCGAGGCGGATCCTCACGTAGTCGGCGGGATCGCCGGGCTTGGGAGAGAAGAACTCGACCTGCGGCTTCTGGATCTTGGCAGGATCCGTGAAGACTGCGTAGTCCAGTCCTGCGATATGCGCAGAGCGCGGTCCGACATCGACGATTCCGCTCTTGTTTGCCCTTACCATCGAACCTCCGGCGCATCCGAGGACGCGCACATCGAGCGAGGAGATGTATGTGGAGTGGCCGCCGACGATCGAGTAGTCGATCGCCGGGCGTCCGTTCTTGATGACTCCGATGTTCGTCGTCGTTCCGCCGACCTCGAAGTAGACGCCGTTGGAGGCCCTGAGGTACATCAGGGAGCCCATGACAGACGCTGCAGGACCGGAGAGCATTGTAAGCACCGGACGCTTCTTCATCTCCGAGATCTCCATGACGCCTCCATCGCCGCGCATGATCATCAAGGGGACGGTGACGCCGGCTTCCCTGACGCTCGCCTCGGTGGAGTTGGCGGTATCGAGCATCTTGGGCAGGATCGATGCGTTGATCGCTGCCGTCCTCGTGCGCCTTGTAAGACCATAGAGCTTTGTGATGTCCGAGGCCATTGTGGAGGGAACGTTCTTCTCCGTAGCAGCCTCATAGACCATCTTCTCAGCCGTATCGTCATCGACGCCGAAGGCCATCGAGGAGACGAACACCTGGGCTCCCTCGCCCATCATCTCATCGATCGTCCTCTTCACCTGATCGGTGGAGAGGTTCTTCGTCTTAAGGAATCTATCGATGATGTGGATCTTCTTCTGGTTGCCCAGATCGATATCGGAAAGGTTCGTCTGCTTCTTCGCAAGGAAACCCTCGATTCCCCCCTTCGACATGCCTATGACGCCGACGACTGCGACATCGCCTTCGACGAGGGCGTTCGTGGCCTGCGTCGTGGAATGCGCTACGAAAACGACATCGGAGGGACTGATATCGTTCTCCCTGAGGCAGTTCTCAAACGATTCTACGACACCGGCAGCGACGCCTCTGGGATCGTCGTGCGTTGTCTTGACTGATGATTTCCCGATTATCTCATGGGTCTCGTTGTCGATCGCTACGGCCTTGGTGTGGGTGCCGCCGACATCGATTCCCATCCTGACGGATCTTGCCATCGATAAACTCCTTAAGATGGCGCCGGAATCATCCGGCGCATTGATTGCTTCAGGCTACGAGCGAGCCCCTCATGAAATAGACAAGCAGACAGCAGATGATGGAGATTGCGTATCCTGTGGGGATTGCGATCTTCATGAACTGCTTGGTGTCGACCTTCGTGTATCCGATGCCCCATGCAACCCACGACTGCGTGATGTCCAGGTGCTG
>CALXXR010000100.1 GCA_944392735.1 uncultured Spirochaetaceae bacterium
CCTCCTGCCTTCGGGCATTGCTCGGCATATGTACGGATCTCGGCCATCAGGTCATGGTGGATCGTGTTCTCGATCTCCGTGGCCCTCCCTATGTCGATGTCATCCTTGTGCGCCTCGAGCTCCTGCACCTGGTCGTCGGTGACGAGGCCGGCCTTGGATTCGGCTCTCGCGAGAGCGATCCAGACGCGCCTGAGGAGCTTCCTCTTATGCTCCTCCGAGAAGATGTGCTTCATCTCTTCGGAACCGTATCGCCATGTAAGCGGGCTGATGAATGTGCTGTGGTCGTATTCCATGGCATCGATTATATCCGGGGTAGGGGCAGAAGAGAAAGGAGGAACGATCCCATTCATTCCTCCTCCATGCTTGTCCCGGCCTTTGTCCATTGGAGGCCTGCGTTATTCTGACAATATAGTAGCCGTCTGGAATGTGCGTTTCATCAAGATCAATGGAATTCCGTGTTATTTCTTCGCAAAGGAAAAGCCCCTCCCGGCTTTGCGGAAGGGGTTCTACGGGGGCTCTCAGGCCTCGCGGATGATGAGCTGGTCGCGCTCAGGTCCGACGGAGATGTAGGTGATGTGGGTATTGAGCATCTTCTCGAGCGCAAGGATGTATGTCCTTGCATTCTCTGGAAGCTCATCCCACTTCCTGCACTTGGTCGTGTCGGTCATCCATCCATCGAATGTCTCGTAGATCGGCTTCGCCCTCTCCTGGAGCCTCGTCTCAGGCAGGTAGCTGTAGTACTCGCCATCGATCATGTAGCCGGTGCATACCTTGATCTTCGGGAATGTGTCGAGGACGTCGAGCTTCGTGAGCGCGATGTCGGTGACGCCGTTCATGTAGCATGCGAAGTCGGCAGCGACGGCATCGAACCACCCGCAGCGGCGTGGACGGCCTGTCGTGACTCCGTACTCGTGTCCGATGTCCCTGAGCTTCTTGCCATCCTCATCGAAGAGCTCCGTCATGTACGGGCCTCCTCCGACGGAGGTGGAGTAGGCCTTGGCCACTCCTACGACCTTGGAGATGCAGCGCGGCGGGATTCCCGCTCCATTGCAGCCTCCGGAGACGGTCGGGTTGGAGGAGGTTGTGTATGGGTAGATGCCCCAGTCGTTGTCCCTCATGATGCCGAGCTGGCCCTCGAGGAGGATCTTCTTGCCGCTCTCGACGGCTTCCCTGATCACTGGGGCGGCATCGATGATGTGGTCTCCGAACCGCTTCCTCCACTCTGCGCACTTGGCGAGCATGCCTTCCAGCGTGACTGTCTCGAGTCCGTAGTACTCAAGGTCCCTGTTCTTCTTCGGAAGGATGAGCTTGAGCCTCTCAGCGAGCCTCTCCTCATCCATGATGTCCGCAGCCCTGATTCCCATCCTTGCTGCCTTGTCGGAGTAGCATGGGCCGATGCCGCGCTTGGTCGTTCCGATCTTCTCCTTGTCCGATCTCTTGCCTTCCTCTGCGCCATCGAGCGCGATGTGGTATGGCATGATGATATGGGCCCTCTCGTCGATGAAGACGTTGTCTGCCTCGTAGCCCGACTCCTCCTTGATGTGCTCAAGCTCGGAGCGCATCGTGTCGAAGTTGACGACGGTGCCGGCTCCGACGATGTTCATCGTATCGGGATTGAATACTCCGCTCGGGATGATGTGGAGTCCGAACTTGCCCTTATCGTTGATGACCGTATGGCCTGCATTGTCTCCGCCCTGGAAGCGGATGACGAGCTCTGCATCGGATGCAAGATAGTCGACTACGCGGCCCTTGCCCTCATCTCCCCACTGTACGCCGACGACGGCGCTGACATTATATGATTCCATCAAGAAGGTCCTCCTTTCCCATCCTCTTAAGCTCGGCGAACATCTCCTTCTCGTTCTTCGTATGCTCGTCGATATCCTCCGCATCCCATGGATACTTGATCCAGAGATCCTCTATCTCAAGGGCGGGGTAGTACCTCTTTATCTCGGGAGGGAATTCCACGTCCTTCTTCTTGAGCTTGTTGTGCAGGACAAGCACCGCTATCTCCTTGGGCTCGTATGACAGGAGCTCACCGACGCAGTAGCCGAGCGTGGCCCTCGTATCGTCGACCTCGTCGATCAAGAGCACGTTCTTGCCCCTGAGCTGCGACTGCACCTCATCGATCCATTGGATCTTCGTCGGATGCTCGCGATGCTTGTGGTCCATTCCATAGTAGGAGATGCCGACTGCATAGATCGGGCGGGGGATGAATGTCTTGATGATCCTGGCGGGGATGAATCCACCGGAGCCGATCGCGACGATCACATCCGGATCGAAGCCCGAATCATCGATTCTCTGCGCAAGCTTCTTGATGAGCTTGTGCACGGTGTTGTAGCTGACATAGAACTTATCGATCATCTCAATTCTCCGGTATCATCTCAGCGATGAAAGGCAGCGTGCGATGGCGCTCCTTGTAGTCGAGCCCATATCCGACGACCCATACATCGGGGATCTCGAATCCCCTGAAGCGGATATCCACAGGCACGGCATGGCGCTCAGGCTTATCGAGGAAGACGGCGGTCTCCACGGATTCCGTGCCCCTCGCCTTGAATGCCTTCGTAAGATAGGCGAGCGTGTGGCCGCTGTCGAGGATGTCCTCCACGATCAGCACATGATGCCCGGCGAGGTTCTCCCTCGTGTCCATCAGGAGCCTCACTTCGCCGCGCTTGTCGCCCTTGGCGCCATATGATGAGATGGCGATGAAGTCGACGATGTGCGGAATCGTGAGCCTGCGGGATAGGTCCGCCATGAATATAAAGGACCCCTTCAGCACTCCTACGAGTATCAGGGGATCCTTGATATCCTTGTATGCGGCGTTTATCTCGTCGGCAAGCTCCGAGACGCGGTTTGCGATGGTTTCCTCATCGATGAGGACCCTCCTGAGATCGTCCGGCAGGGACGGCTTTTCTTCTGTCATTGCAAACTCCAGATCCATTTGGGATACGACCAGTTTATAGGGGAATGCACCTTTTGAGAAGATGGCTCCTGTCAGCCCTCCCGATATGACAGCAGCTGGGCTCTGTAGTGTATAATATCGATGCAAAGGAGGGCAGGATGCAGAAGATAGGCTTCGATCAGCTCGAGCTGAATCCATTCACGGTGATCGGGAGCGACAACTTCCTCCTCACAGCTGGAGGGATGTCCGACTGGAACACGATGACGGCAGGATGGGGCGGTCTGGGATACCTGTGGAATGCACCGGTGGCCTATGTCTTCGTCCGCGAGGAGCGCTACACGCTGCAGTTCATGGAGCGCTGCGGCGTATTCACTCTCTCGTTCTTCCCGCCGGAGATGAAGGCTGCGCTCGATTTCTGCGGGAGCTGCTCTGGCCGCGACACCGACAAGGCAAAGGGTGCTGGCATCACTCCCGTCTCGGTGGATGGCGGCGTTGCATTCGGAGAGGCCAATCTCGTGATCGCGTGCCAGAAGATCGCCGAGAGCATCCTCGATGGGAATGCCATCATTGACGACGCTGTCAGGAGCATTTATCCTCATGAGGACTGGCACAGGATGTTCATAGGGCGCATACAGGGCGTCTACATCAACTGAGCCGGCGGAGGCTCCGATGGATCATATCTCCCTCTTCTCTTCAATGCTTCGCTCGCGCTTCTTCGAGGAGGAGCTGGAGAAGCTCTCATCCGAGGGCCTGATATACGGCACATACCATCTTTCGATAGGGCAGGAGGGCGTGTCCTCCGGCCTTGCCGCTATGCTGGAGGATGGGGACTGGATCGTCCCCACGCACCGCTGCCATGGATACAACGCCGCGCGTGGCTCGGACCTCTTCCGCATGTTCTCGGAAGTGCTTGGTTCGAGGCATGGCCTCTGCATGGGGCTTGGCGGTTCCATGCATATGACGGACGTATCAACATGCAATCTCGGATCGTCGGCTGTCGTCGGCTCCGGAATAGGGCTCGCGGGCGGAGTCGCGCTGGCGCTGAAGAGGATGGGCAGGGAGAGCATCGCCGTCGCGATATTCGGGGACGGCGCCTCATCCAGGGGCATCCTCTACGAGGTCATGAATGCCTCCTCGATCTGGCATCTTCCGCTGCTCCTGCTCTTGGAGAACAACCATTATGGCATGTCCGCGCCATCCGAGCGCATGATAGCCGCAGATGGCATCTACAGGCGCGCTGAAGGATTCCTCATCCCCTCCATGAAGGTGGATGGGAACGACGTGCTTGCCGTTGCCGAGGCCGTAGTGGAGGCGAGGAGCCGCATCCTCAGGGACCGCACTCCATTCCTCATTGAAGCAGAGACCTACCGCATGTGCGGCCACAGCCGCTCCGATAGGCTTGTATACAGGACAAGGGAAGAGGAGGGAGAATGGAGGAAACGCGACCCCATCCTTCTCTTCTCATCGTTCCTCGAGCTTTCAGGCGTCGATGCAGGCGAGCTGGAGAGCATCGAAGAGAGCGTCAGAAGCGAGGTGGAGGAAGCGGCTTCGAAGGCTCTGGAGCACAGGGATGAGCTTCTCTCCCCATCCGAGATGCTCTCGCTGGTAGAGGTCCGGTCTAAGCCGCGCATGAGCGGCAATCCGAATCATCGCGGTACATACAGGGAAGCGATCAGGGAGGCTCTGGATGAGATCCTCTCCTCCGACGGCAGGGCATTCCTGATGGGCGAGGACATCGGAAGGTACGGCGGCTGCTTCGGCGTCACCGGCGATCTCTGGGGAAAGCATCCGGATCAGGTCCTCGAGACGCCCGTCTCGGAAGAGGGCTTTGCGTCGATGGCTGCAGGCGCTGCCATGATGGGCCTCCATCCCATCGTCGAGGTCATGTACGGGGATTTTTCGACCCTTGCATCCGACCCGCTGATCAACCATGCTGCCAAGGCGCGGTTCATGTCGGGCGGACAGCTATCGTGCCCGCTTGTCTTCCGCACTCCTATCGGAGGCATGACAGGACACGGACCGCAGCACACCCAATGCCTGGAGACGATGTTCCTCTCCATTCCTGGGCTCAAGGTCGTGGCTCCTTCCGATCCATACAGCGCGAAGGCGCTTCTCAAGAGCGCTGCTGCGGATGGCAATCCCGTGCTCTTCTTCGAGCATAAGGCCCTCTATCCCGAGGAGGGGGAGATCGGAGGCGACGATTCATTCCTCCCGCTTGGCAGGGCTATCGTCCACGGAAGAGGCAGCGATCTCCTCGTGATCGGCTATTCGCGCGCGTTCAATGCAGCCTATCGGGCGCTTGGGGATATCGAGGGAATCGGATTCATCGATCTTGCCACCATACATCCGCTCGATGAGGAGACGCTCCTTTCGGAGTATGGCAGGGTGGGCAGGGCCCTCATCGTGGAGGACACTCCGCTTCAGGGAAGCGTTGCCGAGAGCGTCGTGAGGGTGCTCTCGTCATCTCCTTCGTACCGCCCGGGAACCGTATCCGTCCTCTCTGCCAAGCCTGCTCCGCTTCCTTGCCCGAGAAGGCTCGAGGAGAGCATCCTGCCGTCGTCGGAGGCTATGCGGGAAGCCGCGCTTGCGATGATCTCGGGATAGGCGCTTCGGCCACTTTCCGCATCACGCCCCTCCAGCCTTTGATTTTCCTTCCAATATCAATATAATCACTCTGTATTTGCGAAGGAGCAGAGATTATGGATATCGATGTGAAGAATCTGCACCCGCTGGAAGTGAAGCTCCTCAGGTTCGTGAAGCCCGGTGAGGATATCACCGAGGAGAGCATCATCAGCGGCTTGGGATACAAGGTCGGCCAGTGCAACCAGGCATTCTCCTGGCTTTCGGCCAAAGGCTGCCTCGAGGAAGTCTCAAGGACGAAGAAGACGATATACGAGATGACGGATACAGGCCGTTCGATGAAGGAGGAGGGGCTCCCGGCTGAGAGGATCTACTCGTTCCTCGGAGAGAATGGGCCGCACACGATGCCGGAGATCGCTGAGGCGCTCTCGCTTGAGAAGAGCGACGTCGGCTCTGCATTCGGACTGCTTTCATCCAAGGGAGCATTGAAGCTCAACGAGGAGAGGAAGGCCGAGAAGGCCGGAGATCTCCCCGAGGAGATCAAGGTGCAGCGCGCAGTGCTGGACAGGGCCGCTGCTTCCGGAAGCCTCGAGGAGGGCGAGCTCTCCGCAGAGGAGAGGAAGGCGATCGCTCCGCTTGCGAAGAAGAGGGGCGCTTCGTCATCCCCCTTCCGCATCCAGGAGCGGGAGGTCGTCGTATACCGCCTAACCTCAGCTGGAGAGGAGACTCGCAGCGCCGTCATCGAGGCGAACATCACGGGAGAGGAGTTCGGAGTGCTCACTCCGCAGATGATCCAGACGGGATCATGGAAGAACGGATCGTTCCGCCCGTATGGGATCAACGCACCTACATCGCGCCTCATCCCTGGACGCAGGAATGCCTACTCGGAGTACCTCCAGTGGGTGAAGGACAAGCTCATCGCCCTCGGCTTCGAGGAGTTCGATGGACCTCTTGTGGAGAATGAGTTCTGGAACGGAGATGCGCTCTTCATGCCGCAGTTCCATTCCGCGCGCGACATCCATGATGTCTACTATGTCAAGGATCCAGTGCATGCGAAGGAGATCGAGGAGCCATGGCTCAGCCAGGTCGCTGCTACGCATGAGAACGGCTGGAATACGGGCTCGAGGGGCTGGGGCTACGCATTCGACCATGAATTCACGAGGCGCCAGGTGCTCAGGAGCCAGGGAACCGTGCTCTCTGCGCATCAGCTGACGAAGGCACATATCCCCGGAAAGTACTTCGGCGTCGTCCGCTGCTTCAGATACGACCAGGTCGATGCGACCCATGGTGCTGACTTCTATCAGACGGAGGGCATCGTCATCGGCAAGGATGTCAACCTGAAGAACCTCCTTGGGCTTCTGAAGATGTTCGCGGAGGAGATCGCTGGAGCCGAGGAGGTGAAGTACGTCCCAGGCTACTTCCCATTCACGGAGCCTTCGATCGAGGTCCACATCAAGCATCCGGTGCTCGGATGGTTCGAGCTCGGCGGTTCGGGCATCTTCCGTCCGGAGGTCACCGAGCCCCTCGGAATCAAGGAGCCCGTGCTCGCATGGGGGCTTGGAATCGACAGGATGGCGCTCATGCACCTGGGCCTGAATGACCTCAGGGAGCTCTTCACCCCCGATATCGAGAGCGTGAGGACAAGGAGGGGAAACTAATGCCTAAGATCGAAGTACCTGAGAATATCTTCTATGAGCTCCTCGGGAAGAGGATGACGGATGATGAGCTTCTGGACATCTTCCCCGTCGCCAAGGCGGAGCTCGACGGCCACGATACGGAAGGCCATGTGATCAAGATAGAGCTCAACGACACCAACCGCCCCGACCTGTGGTCCGCAGCCGGCGTCGCCAGGGCCCTCAAGACATACCAGAGCGGGAAGATCCCCAGCTATGGGTTCTTCTCCACGAAGGACGACGAGAAGCCATCCGATGGACGCATCGTCATCGATGACGAGAGCGCGATCGGCATCCGCGACTACTCCATCGGCTTCGCCGCAAAGGGAAGGACGGTGGATGATGAGCTTCTGGTGAACCTCATACAGAGCCAGGAGAAGCTCTGCACGAACTTCGGCAGGAAGCGCAAGACGATCGCGATGGGCATCTACCGCTCCGAGCTGATCAAGTATCCTGTGCACTATGCGGCAGTCGACCCCGATTCGACGAAGTTCGTTCCGCTCGGAATGACGGAGGAGCTGTCGCTCCGCGAAATCTGCGAGAAGCACCCAAAGGGAAGGGACTATGGACACATCGTCTCATCCTTCCCGCGCTTCCCGTATCTCTATGATGACAACGGCGACACGCTTTCGTTCCCGCCCGTCATCAACAGCGCGCGCATCGGCGCCGTCGAAGTGGGTGATTCCGACTTCTTCATCGAGGTCTCCGGCCCCATCCTCGACGATCTCCTGCTCGCTGTCTCGATCCTTGCCTGCGACATGGCGGATATGGGGTTCGAGATCCTGCCAGTCAAGGCAAGGTTCGCGAAGGATACGCCGTATGGCAGGGAGATCACCGTGCCGTACTATTTCCAGAAGCCTATGTCGGCATCGCTTGATCTTGTCCATCAGAAGCTTGGCGAGGACCTCTCCGAGAATGAGTGCATCGAAGCGCTTGCGAGGATGGGAGTCCATGCCTCTGCCAAGGATGGGATGATCACGGTGGAAGTGCCTGAATACAGGAACGACTTCCTCCATGGCGTCGATATCGTCGAGGATATAATGATCGGCCATGGGCTCGGCAATTTCGAGCCTGTCATGCCTGCCGACTTCACCATCGGCCGCCTTTCCCCACAGGAGGAGTTCTCCAGGAAGGTGAAGGGCATCCTCGTAGGACTGGGATTCCAGGAGATGATGTACAACTACCTCGGCTCCAAGAGGGAGTACATCGACAACATGCACGTCTCCGGAGACGAGGCGGTCTTCATCGCCAATCCGATGAGCGAGAACTATGAGGTGATCAGGCCATCGGTGCTGCCCTGCCTGCTTGAGAGCGAGTCGGTATCGGGTCATGCCGTCTATCCCCACAACATCTTCGAGATCGGCAAGATCACGGTCAAGGATCCTTCCGACAACAGCGGCACAAGGACGGTGGACAGCCTCGGCTTCTTCTCATCCAACGCAGCTGTTGGATACAACGACGCCGCTTCGTACATCAATACACTGATGTACTTCCTCCGCAAGGAGTATACCCTTGCCGAGGCGAAGGACGACCCGAGGTTCATCCCCGGCCGCGCCGCCGAGATCATCTACAAGGGCGAGAAGGTCGGCGTATTCGGAGAGACGCACCCGCAGGTCCTCGAGTCCTGGGGCTGCTCGATGCCATCGATCATGGCGGAGATAGACCTGGACAAGCTGATGGCCTGATAGCCAGAGGCGTCAATTGAAAAGCGCTCCTCCCGGCGATGGGAAGAGCGCTTTCTTCGTTCCAGTGGTTCCGATTACAGTCCGAGCATCGCCTTGAGGGCAGCCTCGTCCCTGACGCCTGTCGCCCTGTCCACGACCTCTCCGTTGCGGAATACCAGCAGCGTCGGAATGGCCTGCACGTCGAAATCGCCTGCGAGATCGGGATTCTCATCCACGTTGCACTTGCAGATCTTGGCGCCCTTGAGGGCCTCCGCCGAGTTCTCGAGGATCCTCGTCTGCATCCTGCACGGTCCGCACCATGATGCCCAGAAATCGAGGAGGACAGGGCCCTCCGCCTTCTTCACTTCCTGTTCGAAATTAGCCTTCGTTATCTCAATCATCATCGTTCTCCTGTAGATGGAAGGTAATCAGGGGATGAGCAGTTCGGCAAGTACGGCGAATGCTCCGGTCCTGTCCGTCAGCCCCCTCACCGGATAGCTGATTGCGCTCACGGGCACCATGCCCATCGTGTATAGGAAGTCCAGCCTCTCATAGACCACGCCATTCCTCCTCGTCGTTCCCCCATCCGTCTCCGCCGTGAAGTGGGTTGCCCTGTAGGCGTCTATCCAGCCTTCCGATCCGAGGTAGCTCGAGACGGGGAATGACATGTCGCTCCGGTATCTGAATGGGGTGAACTCGATCCAGTCCTCGCCGGAGGGCTCTGCAGAGGAGATTGCGATGAGCTTCTCCTTGTCCGCCATGGACTCGGCTACCGACTGCACCTTATCCCGCTCGGCGGTGTCGGATGCAGCAGCCTTGGCCCATGCGGCAGCCTCCTCGCCGGTGGCCGGAAGCGCCGCGGCGAATGACAGAGGGGCTATCTCGAGATCCTTGGTGGTCGTTATGAAGAACGAGGCCGTCTCCTCACTGGCCTCCTTCAGGAGCGGCCTGTGCAGAATCGTTCCGCCTCTGAGCGTCACGGCATCCCAGCCTGCAGCCATCGCTCCCGTGATCTGGTTCTCCAGGGATCCGGTGAGGATGACGAAATCCGGCGATGTATCCGCATTCGCGAGCAGTATGCGCTCTGCATCGCGCTCTGTCAGCGGATCGCTGCCGAGAGGCAGGAACAGGACCTCGATGACATTGATCCCATCCTCTGCCGTGCTGTTCGTCCTGAGCGGGGTATAGATGTGCGGATAGGTGAGCATCGCTAGGTCGTCGGGATATTCGTTCACCTCGGCCTCCCGCTTCATGGCTGCCCTGTGCTCGGCTTCCTTCTTCGCATTCTCTATCGCTTCCTCGGACTTCTCTGCATTCTCCTGCAGGATGACTGCATACTTCGTTGCCGGCCTTCCGGTCGTCTCCGGTATGGAGATCCTCTCGTAGCCATCCTTCGAGGTATAGACCGCGCAGGAGGAGAGGAGCGCTGCGATGATGAGTGCGGAGAGGAGCCTTCTCATAGCTTCAGGAGCTCTCCATACTTCGGCATCTCGCCGTCGGCATACTTCTCCTTCCTGAATTCGGGCGTCTTGCCGTCCCCGGAAAAGCGCGGGATGACGTGGATGTGCAGATGGGGCACCTCCTGCCCTGAAGCGGGGCTGTTGTTGATCATGATGTTGGTGCCTTCAGCACCGAGCACGCTCCGCTGCTTTCCGTCCACCTTCCTCGCGATCTCCATCATGTGGGAGAGCGTCTCCATCGGGACATCGGTGAAGGTCGGGTAGCATTCGCGCGAGATCACAAGGGCGTGCCCCTTGGATACCGGATTGATGTCGAGGATCACGACGCAGCTGTCATCCTCGTAGAGGCGCGTCGATGGGATATCCCCGTTGATGATCATTTCGAATACGGTTGCCATAGGAGAATACTACCATGAAGCTCCCGTTTTGTCGTGCCTCGGCTGGCCGGATGCGTCTTTTCCTTTCCATGCAAGGGAATGCGGATGCCATTCTTCTCCGTGGCATATTGCACAAGACGATGAAAATCAATATTATGCCAATCTGGTGGCTTTCGGCCGCCCAGCTATTTGAGATTCATATTACTGAGAGGTAATTTATATGGCACATGACTTACTGGGCATGAGGAATATCGGAATCAGCGCCCACATCGACTCTGGAAAGACTACTCTCTCTGAGCGCATCCTCTATTTCTGCAACAAGATACATGCAATTCATGAGGTTCGCGGAAAGGACGGCGTCGGAGCTACCATGGACTCGATGGAGCTCGAGAGGGAGAGGGGAATCACCATCGCCTCCGCAGCTACGAACGTAGAGTGGAAGGGCCATGAGATCAACATCATCGATACTCCGGGCCACGTCGACTTCACGATCGAGGTCGAGAGGTCGCTCCGCGTCCTCGATGGCGCCATCCTCGTACTCTGCTCAGTAGGCGGCGTCCAGTCTCAGTCGATCACGGTCGATCGCCAGATGAAGAGATACCGCGTTCCCCGCATCGCATTCGTCAACAAGTGCGACAGAACGGGAGCGAATCCGTACAGGGTCAAGGACCAGCTCATCGAGAAGCTCGGCCTCAACGCTGTCCTCATGCAGATCCCAATCGGACTCGAGGACAGGCTTCAGGGCGTCGTCGATCTCGTTGAGATGAAGGCATACTACTTCGATGCCGGCGCAGATGGACTCCAGGAGAGGATCGAGGAGATCCCCGAGGAGCTCATGGCAGAGGCGAAGGCCAAGAGGGAGGAGCTCCTTGATGCGGCATCCATGTTCTCCGATGAGCTCATGGAGGCGATCCTCGAGGATGCAGTGACTCCGGAGCTCATCAAGGCAGCTGTCAGGAAGGGAACGATCGGACTCCAGCTCTGCCCGGTGTTCATGGGCTCCGCATATAAGAACAAGGGTATCCAGACGCTCCTCGATGGCGTCATCGACTACCTGCCGAATCCGACCGAGGTAGAGAACATCGCCCTCGATCTGGACAACAACGAGAAGGAAGTAGTCCTTGAGTCCAACGAGGACAAGAAGCCCGTCATCCTTGCATTCAAGCTCGAGGACGGACAGTTCGGACAGCTTACATACATCAGGATCTACCAGGGCAAGATCAAGAAGGGCGATACGCTCCTGAATACCAGGACGAAGAAGAAGTTCAACGTCGGAAGGCTCGTCAAGATGCACGCCAGCACCATGGAGGATATCTCCGAGGCCGGATGCGGCGAGATCGCGGCGCTCTTCGGAATCGACTGCGCTTCCGGAGACACCTTCTGCGATCCTTCTCTCAACTACTCGATGACGAGTATGTTCGTGCCTAATCCGGTCATCTCCCTCGCCATCAAGCCCGTGGACAAGAAGGCTGCGGACAATATGGCGAAGGCGCTCAACCGCTTCACCAAGGAGGACCCGACATTCCAGACCTATGTCGATCCTGAGTCCAACCAGACGATCATCAGGGGAATGGGCGAGCTCCATCTCGATGTCTACATCGAAAGGATGAAGAGGGAATACAAGGCGGAGGTCGAGGTCGGCCAGCCTGAGGTTGCGTACAGGGAAGCCATCAGCCAGAGGGCGGACTTCAACTATACGCACAAGAAGCAGACCGGTGGTTCCGGCCAGTATGCACGCGTTGCAGGCTACATCGAGCCGATCGTGCAGACCGATCCCGATGAGCCGGCCAAGGACTATGAGTTCGTCAACGAGGTCAAGGGAGGCGCCATCCCGACCGAGTACATCCCATCCTGCGACAAGGGCTTCCAGTCCGCTCTCAAGAAGGGAACGCAGGTCGGATTCCCCGTCATCGGCGTACGCGTCGTCGTGAACGATGGACAGTGGCATCCGGTCGACTCCTCGGATATGGCATTCCAGACAGCAGCCATCGGCGCTTTCAGGGATGCTTTCGAGAAGGCTAAGCCCGTCATCCTCGAGCCTATCATGAAGGTCGAGGTCAACGGACCGGCTGAGTTCCAGGGCAACATCTTCGGCTCCATCAACCAGAGGAGGGGCATGATCGTATCCTCGACAGAGGACAACAACCAGTGCCAGGTCATCGCAGAGGTTCCTCTCTCGGAGATGTTCGGCTACTCGACGGTCCTCCGCTCCCTCACGCAGGGCAAGGCGGAGTTCACGATGGAGGTCGAGAAGTACGGCCGCGTTCCGCAGTCGGTCTCCGATGAGCTCAAGAAGGAGTATCAGGAGAAGAAGAAAGCCGCTGCAAAGTGAGCTGACGCCTGAATATGCTTATCGCTCCCCGGTGAAAGCCGGGGAGTTTTCTCCATTCTGGACCCCGACTGTGCAATTTTCTTCGTGTTTTTCCGTTTTGCCCATGTTATAATCACCTTAACAACGGAGGTGCAGAAATGGATATCAAGGAACTGAACAGCGTAAGTCCACTTCGCGTCTTCGAGGAAGCCATCAACGGCGGACTCGGACGCGGCAATCTCGGTGTTATCGTGTCCAGGCACGGTATCGGCAAGACGGCATGTCTTGTTCATCTTGCTACGGATAAGCTCTTCAAGGGCGAGAGCGTCATCCACGTTTCATTCTCGGGCAACGTCGAGCATGTCATAAACTGGTATAAGGAAGTCTTCAGGGAAATCTCCGAGATGCAGTCCCTCGATGATGCCGCGCTGGTGTACAACGCCATCCTCGCGAACCGCGTCGTCATGAACTTCTCGCAGGAGCAGGTCCCCGTGGAGAAGATCCTCGCTTCGCTTGAGAGCCTCATCAACCAGGGCTCGTTCAAGGCAGACTGCATCCTCTTCGATGGATACAAGCTCACGCTTGCCGATGAGGAGGATATCGTGAAGATCAGGGAGTTCGCCAAGAAGATGAACATCGAGGTGTGGTTCTCCGTATCTCCGGTCCGCCCAGATGTCGTCTATGATGAGAACGGCGTTCCCAATTCGCTCGTCAAGTACTACGATCTCATTGATGTCCTTATAGCACTCCGCTATGACGATAAGATCGACAAGGTCGTCATGACAGTCGTGCGATCGCACCACACGAATGTGCCGAAGCCGATGCACGTCAACCTCGATCCGAGGACGATGCTCATCTCCAAGTGAGATCCAGCGATATGGATGGTGGCCCACGGAAGCGTGGGCCATCTGCTTATCCGAAGGTGCTCATCGCGTGGTGGATGTGTCCGTGATGATGCATCGGGCTTTCGAGCGTGCGGCAGATGCCAGTGGCGGGATGGGGCGATGGTATCCGTGTGCCCCGAGCGCGAAGCTCCCTACCAGGATCATCGCTGCGGCGGCAGCAAGCAGCTTCCTCATTCGATCAGTACTGCAGCATCCGCTGCTATGGCTAGGCCTTCGCCAATGGCTCCCAGCCCTTCAGCGCTCTTTGCCTTCACGGAGATCCTCTCGATGGGGATCCCCACGATCTGGGAAAGCCTTTCCCTGATGAGCAGGATGTATGGACGGAGCTTCGGGGATTCGAGATGCACCGTCGCATCGATGTTCACTATCTCCGATCCTGCCATCTCTATGGCCTTCTGCAGCATGATGGAGCTGTCCATGCCCTTCGTCCACTCCTCGCTGTCGGGGAATATGCTCCCGATATCCCCCAAGGCTGCAGCGCCGAGAATCGCATCTACGATGGCATGGATCAGCACATCTCCATCGGAATGAGCCTCCTCTCCTTTGCAATAGGGTATCGTCACTCCGCCTATCACAAGATCTCGGCCTTCTGTCAGGCGATGGATGTCGCTTCCCGTTCCGATCCTCATCGGTCGCCTTCCCTCAATAGCTCGCGCATGCGGCGGGAGGCTGCTGCGCTTCTGCGCCCTTCCTCCCTTGCCTTGGCGTATTCCTCAGCCTGCCTCTTTGCATCGGGGATGTCGCTGAAGTAGGTGATCTTCCTGTTCTCGATGCTCCCCCTTGAGACGGTGCATGCATATCCTGCGCTGATGAACACCGCAGCATCGTCATCGGCTTCCAGACCGGGGAACCTGTCGTATGCATCGAACAGCTCCTCGCGGCGGAATATCTGGGGCGTCTGCACCGTGATGAGCGGGGATCGGTCGACGTTCTCGGCTATCAGGCCATCGCGCCCAAGCTTCTTCACGGCGTCTGTCACCCTCAGCGCGGGGACGGCACCTCCCGTGACGGTCGCAGCTGCGAGCGTACGGATGATGAGGCCCTCGTCGATGTATGGCCTTGCGCCATCATGGATGGCGATGTATTCGAATGGCACCGAGAGCTTCCTGAGCTCTTCAAGCGCGGCCTTGACCGATTCCTTCCTCGTCATCCCTCCCGGGACGATCAGGAACGGTATGGAGGCGATGTCTGAGAGGTCCTCCAGCGCCACTACGGTCTCGTCCTCCGATCCCTCGGGGCAGGTGACGATCATGGCGCTCAGGCCAGGCACGCCGAAGAATGGCCTGGCTGCACGCGAGAGGACCGTGTGTCCATCTATGGACAGGTACTCCTTCTTTACGTGGATATCCTCATCAGCGGAGAAGCGCGTCGATGCTCCCGCTGCCGTTATGATGGCTGCAAATGGTGGTATGCTCATTTCTCAAGTCTGGCGAAGATCTTCTTCTTCATCTCCTCAGTGCCTATTCCTAGCACGGAAGAGGATTCATCGACAAGGATGGAGAGCGCGCTGTCGTAGAGCTTGCGCTCCTGGACGGGAAGCTCCTTGACCTTGGACCTCCGATAGAGGGAGTTGACGACCTGTGCAACCGAGCTCAGGGTGCCTTCCTTCATCAGCTCCTGGTTCGCAAGCAGCCTCTGCTTCCAGTCCAGCCCTCTCGTCTCCTTCTTCTCCGAGAGCGATGAGATGGCTTTCTTCGCCTCCGTTGCAGAGGCAAGATGCCGCAGCCCAAGGGCTGAGGCGTTGTCTACAGGCAATAGCACATCCATGTCCGAGGCAGATATCTGCACTCGGTAGTATTCCTTCTCCCTCCTGGTTTCGCGGCTGAGGATGCAGCCTACGCCCTGCATGGGGTAGACGACAGCATCGCCGACTCTGAATACTGTCCTGTCTGAGCTATTCATGTACAGATTCTACCATGATTTCATCCTTTTGAGAGGAAAAATCATGCGATTCGCTCAAATGGCTCTGCGTCGCGCGCATTTTGGGAAAAGCCTGTCTTTCTTTGGCCACGAGTGGAGGTTATACTTGTCCCATGGCAGAAAAGAACAGAAGGAAAGCAGGCGTGCTTCTCCACATAACCTCGCTCCCGTCCGACTATGGCGTGGGCGATCTCGGAGAGGAGGCATACAGGTTCATCGACACCCTCTCCGATTCCTCCATCCATCTCTGGCAGATGCTCCCAGTCGGCCCCACAGGGTATGGGGACAGCCCCTATGCCGCACGCTCGGCATTCGCGGGCAATGAGCTCATGATATCCCCGAGGCTGCTCTACCTTGACGGCTATCTCGATATCGAGGATGCGATGGACAAGGCTCCTGTGAGGGACCGCGTCGACTACGGTGAGGCGAGGAAGCTGAAGATGCCCATGCTGCGGCGCGCGGCAGCGGCATTCCTTGCCGAGGGCGGGCGCGGCGTGAAGGCCTTCGAGGAGTTCCGCAGCAGGGAAGGATGGTGGCTGGAGGACTATGCGCTCTTCCAGGTGCTTGCCGATGAGTTCAACGACTCCAGATGGTTCCTCTCCTGGCCCGAGGAGCTGAAGATGAGGAGCCCTGAAGCGCTTGAGCGCAAGAGGGCGGAGAAGAAGGATGAGATCGACATATATGCCGTGCTGCAGTTCTTCTTCCATAGGCAGTTCGCCGATCTCAAGGCCTATGCCAATGAGCACTCGGTCGAGCTTGTCGGGGATATTCCGATCTTCGTCGCGGGCGACTCCGCCGATGCCTGGTCGCATCGTGAGCTTCTGAAGATCGATTCCGAAGGCTTCCAGGAGGCTTCCTCCGGCGTTCCGCCCGATGCCTTCTGCATCGATGGCCAGCTCTGGGGCAATCCCCTTTACAGATGGGAGGAGCACCAGAGGACCGGATTCAGGTGGTGGATCGACCGCTTCAGGAAGAACCTCGAGCTCTTCGACATCGTGAGGGTGGACCATTTCCGCGGCTTCGAAGCCTGCTGGGAGGTTCCGGCCGGCGAGAAGACGGCAAGGAACGGCAAGTGGGTGAAGTGCCCTGGACAGGAGCTCTTCGATGCGCTCCGCAGGGAGCTGGGGGAGGACCTTCCCATCATCGCCGAGGATCTCGGCGTCATCACGCCGGAGGTGGAGGCGATGCGGATCCGCAATGGCTTCCCTGGGATGAAGATCCTGCAGTTCGCTTTCGGATTCGACGACGGCGACTGGCAGACGGACAATCCATACCTTCCGCACAATATCGAGAAGCTCAGCGTGGCCTATACCGGCACGCACGACAACAACACCACCAAGGGCTGGTACGACGAGCTCGATGATGGCATGAAGGATTATGTCCGGCGCTATTTCGAATGCAGCGACGATGATGTGCTGTGGCGCATGATCAAGGCCATCATGGGCTCCACCGCAATGTATGCCATCGTCCCGATGCAGGATATCCTCGGACTGGGAGGCGAGGCTCGCATGAATGTCCCATCCACATGCGGGACATCCAACTGGTCATGGAGGATGGGCAAGGAGGATGTTGCCTCTCCTTCGTTCGAGGGCATGAAGTACTATGCCCATCTATTCGGAAGGGACAGGTGAACATCGTTCTTCTGGAGGATGGCGAGCTCTTCATCCCTTCATCCGATGAGAGGGCGAAGCACATAAGGAAGGTCCTGCACATGGGCGTCGGGGACAGCTTCCGAGCCGGCTTCGTGAACTCGGTGCAGGGCAGGGCCACGATCATCTCGTCAGACAGCGATGGGATCGGTCTCTCGTTCGAGGCGGAGAGGGATGGCTCGGCGCTCTATCCGCTGACGCTCATCGTGGCGCAGGTTCGGCCCATATGCATGAGGCGCATACTCCGCGAGGCCGTCTCGCTGGGGGTCGGAAGGATGATCCTGCCTGTGTCCGATCTCGGCGAGAAGAGCTACCTTGGAGCCTCCCTCTACACGGAGGGGGAGTACAGGAGGATACTCCTCGATGGGGCCATGCAGGCCGGAGCGACAGGAGTCAGCGATGTGGAGCTGGCACCATCGCTTGACGAGGCTGTTGCAAAGGCCTCCGGAGATGCTAGAATCCTGCTGGACAACAGAGCGGGTGCAAGCCCGCTATCGGATGCGGATCTCAGGGGACGCAGCGTCGTGCTTGCAATCGGTCCAGAGCGTGGCTGGTCGCAAAGGGAGGTGGACATCTTCCTCGACGCAGGCTATTTTCCGATGCTCCTTGGAAGCCGCATACTCAGGACAGAGACCGCCGCGGTGGGTGGCACGACGCTCGCACTGTCGCGGATGGGTTTCATTTAGGAGGAAGATATGCATTGCATCGTACCGGAAGCTGAGGAGATCCTCGACAGGGAATACCCAGTGCTTGACCATGGATTCGTCCGCCTCGTCGACTACCTCGGATCTGATCAGCGCATCGTGCAGAGCGCGAGGGTCAGCTATGGGGAGGGCACGAAGACATACAGACAGGACAAGGGGCTCATCAACTACCTGATGCGCAATGACCATACGTCGCCATTCGAGCAGGTCGTCTTCACCTTCCATGTGAAGATGCCGATCTTCGTCGCCAGGCAGTGGACGCGCCACCGCACGGCACGCATGAATGAGATATCGGGGCGCTATTCCGTCATGAAGGATGAGGTCTATGTCCCGGCAAGGGAGAACATCGCGCTCCAGAGCGAGGACAACAAGCAGGGCCGGTCAGCAGAGCCTGTATCCGATGAGATGGCTTCAGAGGTCATCTCCATCATGAACGAGGATTCGGAGCGTGCCTTCGCCAACTACCACAGGCTCCTCGATATGGGCATAGCCCGCGAGATATCGCGCATCGATCTTCCACTCTCGCTCTACACGGAGTTCTACTGGGAGATAGACCTGCATAATCTCTTCCACTTCCTCAAGCTGAGGCTGGATGGGCATGCGCAGTATGAGATCAGGCAGTATGGCATCGTGATGCTCGAGATCATCCGCAAGGTCTGCCCGATCGCCGTCGAGGCATTCGAGAACCACAAGCTGAACGGCAGGAGCTTCTCGGGCCGCGAGATGGATGCGATCCGCGCGATGCTGGATGGAAAGGAGTGTCCTCTGGAGAAGAGGGAGAAGGAGATATTCCTCGAGAAGCTCAGATGATGGCGTCGTCCGAGTCGAACGCCTCGATGAGCAGCCTGGCGATCTTCTCGGATCCGACGATGTAGGAGCCATGGTCCTCTCCCGGGAGGATCATCAGCTTCGAGCGTGGAATGGAGGAGGCTATCAGTCTGGTATCCTCCTCCTTTATCATGTCCTTCTCTCCCGCCATGATGAGCGCGGGCACCGTTATCCTCGCCAGATCCGCCGCCGTTATGTTCGGCTCCGTTGCTATCATGCGGGCCTTCGGGTCCGGAGAGAAGACGGCGAGCTTGCGGTATCCGAAGCGATAGAGCGGCTTCAGCCCCTTCGGGTTCGTGTTCGCTCCGCTTGCAGCTATCGCACGCACTGCATCCGGGTGGGTGTATGCAAGCATGAGCGCGGCGATTCCTCCATCTGAGAATCCATATACGATGGGCTTCTCGATCCTGTTGAGGACGATGAAGCCGTAGACGTCATCTGCTATGAGCTCGTAGTGCAGGGGCACGTTCATCGTGCTCTGGCCATGGCACCTGGAGTCGATGCGATAGACGGTGAAGTGCTTCTCCAGAAGCGGAACGGCACGGTCGAAGATGGAGATGTCCTCTCCGCTTCCATGGAGCATTATCAGCGGCGCACCGCTTCCTGAGACCTCGTAGTGCAGCTTTGCCTTCGTCGTATCGCAGAACATACCACGATTATAGTTGAATTCGCATCAAGTGGAAGCCCATCGCTCCTGATCGTGCGTCAGTCAGACGCTCTGCACCTTCCTGAAGTAATGCTCCTTCATATCAGCTTCGAATTCCCTGTCCGAGCCGTACTCCCTCCCGAGCACCGGCATCCAGAGCGATGGATCCTCCATGCAGAGGTAGAAGAAGACGCTTTCCCTGAAGCTCTCCGAGAACGACCTGAATACGGTCGAGAACATGCGTTTCTTGATATCGAGCGGGTAGGAGAACTTGCCGGCTGCGGGCGTGAGCTCCATCTCCAGCACGCGGCTCTCCTCTCCCATCTCCCTGAGCCTTCTCAG
>CALXXR010000101.1 GCA_944392735.1 uncultured Spirochaetaceae bacterium
GACAGGGCTGAGGAGAATGCCGATGTGCCGATGCCGGGGCGCACGCATATGCAGATCGCGATGCCTTCATCGGTGGCTCTCTGGATGCTCTCGTTCGCCGAGGAGCTGCTGGAGGAGGCGGGAATGCTTCTGAACCTCCATTCGGTCATCGACCAGAGCCCGCTCGGATCCGCCGCCTCATATGGCGTGACGCTGCCGCTGGACAGGGAATACACATCATCGCTGATGGGATTCAGGAAGGTGCAGAACAATGTCCTCTATGCGAACAACTCCAGAGGCAAGTTCGAGGCATTCTTCCTCGACCATGCCGAATACGTCGCACTGACGCTTTCGAAGCTTGCCCAGGACCTGATGCTCTTCACGCTGCCGGAGTTCGGCTACTTCTCGCTGCCGCGGGAGCTGTGCACCGGTTCATCCATCATGCCGCAGAAGAAGAATCCGGACGGACTCGAGCTCGCGAGGTCGCGCACGGCGCTCATAGGATCGTGCTCGATGCGCGTCAAGTCGATCATCAAGGCGCTGCCATCCGGGTACAACCGCGACTTCCAGGATACGAAGGAGCCGCTTGTCGAGGGCTACAGGAGCGCGGAGGAGCTCGTGCTGATCATGACGGAGATGCTGGAGAAGCTCACGGTCCATCCCGATGCGCTGAAGAAGGCATGCGTGCCAGAGCTCTATGCCACCGATAGGGTCATGGAGAAGGTCCTCTCCGGAGGGAACTTCCGCGACAGCTACCGCTCGGTGGGCCTCAATCTCTCGCAGGTGGAGGGGGAGGATCCCGTTGCATCGCTTTCGAAGAGGACGAGCATCGGCACGACTGGCAATCTTGGGATCGGCCGCGACAGGATCTGGCTTTCTGATCTCACGGAGCGCACCGAGGTCGAACTGGAGAGGCTCGGACGCGTATACAGCACTCTTATCCCAGGACTGGAAGCGGTCATCCTCTGAACGTGCATGCCATGATGCAGAAAGGGTTTGCTCTGCATCCGGCATCGCCTGAAGGGGGCGCTTCCCTGGGCCTTCTCCTTGAAAAGGCCTCTGTATTGATATAGAGTCACGGGTATGAGCATCATCAAACCCCATAAGCTCGGCGTAATCGCAGGCCCGGGCTCAGAGTATTTCACGGGAAAGGTCGTAAAGCATCTCAGGCGTCTCTACATCGATCGCTACGAAAAGCTTTCGGAGGTGCTGACCAAGCGCCATGGAATGACGGAGGAGGAGCTGCTGAAGGCGGTCACGCTCATCGATGACCTCGATAGCAGGAAGATCCCCGCAGGGAAGCTGCCGACATCCTTCCATTGCCCTGATCTCACGATCAATGTGAAGTATACGCGCTTCGCCAACGGCGAGGAGAAGGCCGAGATCATCGATCCGGTCAGAGGCCTGAACGTCTACATCATCCACGATGTCTCCAATTCGGCGCCGATCAAGGTCGCTGGGCTTGATGAGCCTCAGCCGCTGAGCATCAACGATCACCTGATGTTCCTCTTCACGACGATACATGCCGTGAAGCTCGCAGGAGCGCTTTCGGTGACGCTGGTCCTGCCGACGTACCCGTATGCAAGGCAGCATAAGAAGGCTGGACGCGAGGCGCTGACTGCCTCCATGTTCGCGCATTTCTGCGAGGAGCTCGGAGTCGAGCGCATCATCACCCTCGATATCCATTCGCGCGAGATCGAGAATGCGTTCACGACGTGCCATCTGGAGAATCTCCACGGCTCCTATCAGACACTGATCGCGCTGAGGAAGCTGATCGACTTCTCCGATCCCGATCTCGTCGTCGTCTCCCCCGATACAGGCGCTGTATCGAGGAACAAGTTCTACGCACAGGGATTGCATAGGCCTCTGGCCATGCTCTACAAGGAGCGCGACTACTCGATCGTCTCCCGCGACGCGAAGAACTCGAACATCAAGAGCATCAACCTCCTTGGCGACGTGAAGGGCAAGACCGTCCTCATGGCCGACGATATGATCGCCACGGGCGGCACCATGATCATCGCCATGCGCGAGCTCATGAACAGAGGCGCGAAGAAGATCATCTGCATGGTCTCCCTCCCGTTCTTCAACGGCAATGCCATCGAGAACTTCGACGCTGCCTATAAGGAGGGCGTCTTCTGGAGGATCATCGGCACCAATGCCGTGTATCAGGGGAAGGGCCTTCTTGAGAAGGAATGGTTCGTCCAGGCGGATGTCACCGAGCTCTTTGCACGCGTCATCTCGCGCCTGCATCACGGACGCCCGATATCCCCGCTGCTCGACAACCGCCGCTTCATCCAGAAGCTCATCGATACATCGCAGGCCAATCCCAGCGCTCCGCTCATCCCCGAAGAGAACGGACAGGACTGAAAGGAGAGCAGCATCATGCAGATGTCCAACAGGATCTCAGGCTTCCAGTGCTCGCCCATCAGGCGTCTTGTGCCATACTCCCGCGATGCGGAGGAGAAGGGCATCCATGTCATACACCTGAACATCGGACAGCCCGATATAAAGACGCCCAAGGAGGCGCTGGATGCGATACACAGCTATGATAAGGACATCATAGAGTACGGCATCAGCGAAGGGGAGGTCCCTCTCCGCCGCAGCCTCATGAAGTACTATGCGAAGTATGGCATCAAGGTCAGCCAGGACGACATAATGATCACCACGGGAGGCTCCGAGGCGATACAGTTCGTCTTCATGACGCTCTGCGATCCGTATGATGAGTTCATCATACCGGAGCCGTACTATACGAATGTCGCCACATTCGCGAACATCGCGATGGTCACGCTGCGTCCAGTCACATCCGTCTCCGACGACAACTTCGCGCTTCCTTCCCTTGCCGAGTTCGAGGAGAGGATCAACAAGAAGACGATGGGCATCATGCTCTGCTCGCCGAACAATCCCACCGGCCATGTCTACACGCATGAGGAGCTGAGAGGTCTTCTCGAGCTTTGCCGCAAGCATGACATATTCCTCGTCGTCGACGAGGTGTACAGGGAGTTCTGCTACGACGGCAAGGCGTTCACATCCGTGCTTTCGTTCCCTGAGTACCAGGATCGCGTCATCTGCATCGATTCCTTCTCGAAGCGCTTCTCGATGTGCGGCTCGAGGATCGGTGCCATCGTCACGCGCAACAGGGAGGTGCTTGAGGCGGCCCTCAAGCTTGCCCAGGCAAGGCTCTGCCCGCCAGCGGTCGAGCAGGTCGCTGCTGCTGCGGCGCTCACGGCTCCCGATGAGTATGTCGAGAACGTCAGGTCGGAGTATGAGCATCGCCGCAACGTGATGATATCCCGCATGCAGCGCATCCCCGGCGTGAGGTGCAATCTCCCCAAGGGTGCATTCTACTTCGTCGTGGATCTCCCAGTCGATGATGCGGAGAAGTTCGCGATCTTCATGCTCCGCGACTTCTCCTACGAAGGCTGCACGGCCATGATCGCTCCGGCGGAGGGCTTCTATGTAACGCCCGGACTCGGGCGCAGCCAGGCGCGCATCGCATATGTGCTGAACGAGAACGAGCTGCTGATGGCGGCCGAGTGCATAGAACGGGGCCTGAAGGTCTACAGGCGCACCGTCATGGGACTCGATGACTGAATGAGATGGCCTGGGATCGCCCCAGGCCATTTCGCTCACTCGAGCTCGGATCCGAGCTTTATGCCCCATACCGAGCGCATCGCATCCATGATCCTCAGCACCCGCAGCGTCTCCCTCCAGGGCATCGCCTCGCTTTCCGTCCTGCCTTCGGCCACGCCCTTCGCGGCGGCATCGATTTCGTATTCATAGCCATTGATCGCATGCTTGATGGGGATGGTCTCCAGGAGCACGCGCGGCCTGTCGGTCGAATAGATCTGGATCTCATCGGGATCGTTGACGTTCGATACCTCGATCGAGCCGTCCGTTCCGCAGATTATGCCGCGCCTGTCGGAGACGCATTCGGCATCGGAATAGATCGTTGCCATCGTGCCGGACTCGAACTCCATCTGGATGGTGCTCCTGATGTCGATGTTCCTCTCGGTCTTGACCGCAAGTCCGGACATCGACTTGATCGTATCGCCCTCTGCGGCCATCAGCGCGAAGTTGAGCGGATAGATGCCGATATCCAGAAGCGCTCCGCCTCCGAGCGCGGGATCCGCGATCCTGTCCTTCTGGCTGATTCTATATCCAAGATTCGCCGATATCGTGGTGACGCGACCGATGCGGCCTGATGATATGATGTCGTTTATGATCTTCCTCGATGGCATGTACCTCGTCCAGATCGCTTCCGCTACATAGAGATGCTTTTTTGCAGCCAGCGCGAACACCTTCTCCGCCTCCTGAGCATTGATGCAGAATGCCTTCTCGCAGAGTATGTGCTTGCCCCTCTCCAGCGCATCGAGCATCTGGGTGCAGTGGAATGCGTGCGGAGTCGCCACGTAGACGAGATCCACGTCTTCATCATCATAGAGCTCCTCATATGAGCCATAGGCCTTGTCCACTCCAAAGCGCGCAGCGAAGTCTCCTGCCTTCTCCACGCTCCTGCTTGCCACCGCCTCGATCTTCACCCTGTCCGGCATCTGGAGCATGGTATCTGCCAGCGTGCCTGCTATATTGCCGCATCCGATGATTCCTATTCTGAGCATTGCGTTCGTCTCCTTGCCACCGAGTATATCATGCATGTGGCCGAATGCCATCATTCCAGATATAATCGAAGCCAGGAGTTTGCTGTGGAGTCCCTTTTTGCAGATTTTGCGTCACTGTCCTCCATGTCGAAGGAGAAGGCGGAGAAGAACATTCAGGAAGCGCTGAACTATCTCAGGCTTGATTTCCGTAACCTCGGGGCCATCATGCACCAGTACCATCCGCTTGAGGTGCTGAAGATGGCGGCATGGGAGGAGCGCAGGATATCCAGGACGAGATCCAGGGAGCCGTTCGCAGCAGTCGCAGGACGGCTCCTTCCCGTCCTTCTGCAGTCGATCGTGCAGAGCACCTCGTTCGATGTCTCGGGAGGGATCTCCACCAACAGGAGCATAAAGGAGAAGGATTGGCAGCGCATCAAGGCTCTGAACGATGATGTCGTCAAGCGCCTCCTGAGGAGCATCGAGTGCTATACGGTGCTGAGCGTCAGATCGGGCGTCATCAGCGAGGAGGCGGCTCCTGCATACCGCCAGAGCCTTTTCGAGGAGGCGTTCCCACCGGCTGAGGACAAGGAGAGGGTCGAGCGGCTTTCCTACCTCACATATGCGGCGATGAAGTCGTCGGGCAGCGTCATAGAGGAGACGTATGGCACGAAGCCAGATGTCCTCGTCGATCAGCTGTACAGGATCATCAGGAGGGGGCTCGAGGGAATCGACAGGCTCTCAGAGGAGGCCTCCATCTACAAATCGGAGGTCGAGACGCTCTCGGCGCAGAAGAGGGCCGCGGATCCGACGAGGATCATCTCCGAGGAGGACCTGGTTAGGGAGATCATCAAGGAGAACGGCTGGGAGAGCCGCGTGTCACGCCTTGCGGGGGAGCGGGACGATTTCGATCTCTTCCGGCCCGAGTTCGCCGCCGATCTTCCCGAGAAGGCCTATGAGGCGCTCTCGGTCTATCCCGGCACGCTCGATATCCACGCGATGATGCTCAAGGGACTCTGGCCCGCGACGATATATCCATTCCTCCACTTCGGCAATATGTACTTCTCATTCGTATCCCAGCACATCCAGTCCTATGCCCTGAGGATACTCCAGGAGACGGCAGGCCTCTCCCTCCAGTATACGGAGGCGACGCTTGAGGCCCTCAGGCTCCTTTTCAGGGAGGAGGATGACGACGCCCCATATGTCTATCTGTTCGATGGGAACAAGGTGGACGTGTCAGTGCTCTCCTCGCTGGTTGAGGTGAATGCGTTCACATCCCCGGAGCTGTTCCAGTCGCGCTTCGAGAGGCGTGCGGAAGAGGAGAGGCGCAGGCCCAGCCTCGGGCACAAGGGCCTCATCGTCGAGCCGGATGACTTCGAGGAGCTCAGGGAGGAATCCACCGGCATATTCAGGTCATCATCGTACTTCATCATGAGGGCGGCTTCCGACCCAGAGCGCAGGAAGGCGTTCTGCCGCACACTCTTCGGGCAGCTGGAGATGCCGGAGCCCTCCGAATACGATGCGATCATCGACCCTGTGGAGATCGAGAAGGATGAGAGGATCGATGACGATCTGCTCGACGACCGCATCACCGACGAATATGAGTACGACAGCGAGGACGAGGATGAGAGGGAGCGCCTGATCGAGGAGAAGGAGAAGCAGCTCGAGGAGAGCATCCCCGAGGATTACCCAAGCTTCGAGCGCAGCGCCGAAATCGGGAAGCTGCAGGAGAAGTATGCGCTCACCTCGGATATCATCAAGCGCGATGAGGAGATGGCTGCGGAGGCCGATGAGTACGAGAAGGAGCTCGATGACGATGAGTTCGAGTACGATGATGATGCCTCCGATCCCCCCGATGCCATCGATGACGATATCGATCCCGAGACCGAGAGCATCTACGATGAGGCAGAGAAGGAGGATGTCTATGCCGATGACAGCTACGACGATCCGGATCAGCTGACGTTCTTCGACGAGCTCTTCGGCGATGAGGATGAGATGGCTGTCGACAAGCTCGAGGATGAGGAGCTTGCAGAGGAGGATGAGGAGGCGTTTGAGGAGGCTGAAAGGGAGGCCGAATCATTCGCCGAGTCGGAGAAGGAGAGGCTTCCCAATGGCGTGGGTGAGGAACCCGAGCGCCTTGACGATGATTCTCCGGTCGGGGAAGCGATCGATGCGGATGATGAGCCGCTGGACGGCATGTCGTCGTATATAGAGCAGAGATCCCAGGAAGAGGAATCCAGCGAGCCTATGATCTCGGATGAGGCTGCCATCCCTTCCATGGAGGAAGCGCAGACCGCTTCTCCGTTTGGCATCGATGCGGATGCGGATTCCATGCAGGAGCTCCACGACGTTCTCGAGGAGCCTTCGGCATCTGCAGATGCCGAACCGGCCGCTTCGGATGGAATGGAAGAGCCGGACGATGGACTTTATGGATATGATGGATCGGCAATGGAGACGATGGAAGCCGAGAAGGCCTCGGACCATGAAGAGCCTGAGATGGAGGAAGCCGCAGCTTCCGCTCTGACGGAAGAGGAGGAAGCCTCCGAGAAGGCCGATCCGGCCATTGCAGATGGCTTGGAGGAAGTCCTCGAGCCTGCTGCAGATGAAGCCGAGGTCAGTGCAGCTGCGTTTGAGGCTGCAGAACCGGAGCCGGCTGCTCCATCCGATGAGAACGCGTTGCCTGAAGAGATCGCGGATCCGGAATCCGCCGCGGAGGCTCCATCGGATGAGCCGGAGGAATCGGTTGGATCCGAGATGCTGCCCGATGAGGCCATCGCCCCCGAAGAAGCGGACGATGCAGCGGAGCCTTCTTCGGATATGCCGATGGCAGGGGGTGGAGAGGAGACCACCGAGACGCTGATCGGCAAAGGGCTCGTGAAGCAGGTCGAAGCAGATGGCGAGGGCAGCGCGTTCGTCATGACGGAAGCCAATGAGGAAGCCTCTGAGCCTGCGGATGAGGTTCCGCAGTCTCCGGAGTTCCCCGGAATCCTCGGCGAGATAGCCTCCCACCTCGAGAGCGGAAGCGCATTCGTTTCCTTCCTTTCCTCCTCGGATGGCGAGATGCTGGACTATCTTGGGAAGGTCATACGCTCGAGCTGGGAGAGGGAGCAGGCCGATGGGAAGGACAAGATGTTCTCCATCTATGACTGCTCGATCTCCGTCCTCATAGCAGCGAATAAGGTGAATGATGAGCTGAGGAAGGAGGAGCTGCTGAACAATGCAGGTGCCGTGATGTACTCTAGGCACAAGGATCGGTGGCATGCCTTGATCCTCTCGATCGATGAGGACTTCCACATCCTCGATGCATATGAGCGCACGATCTCCCCGGACAGCTTCTCGGCTTCGAACTGGAAGATATGCCGCATAATCGGCGAGCAGCTGATTGCAAGGGGCAGATGATGGAAAGCAGGGACCTGAAAGCCAGATTCGAGCATGCCAAGCGCATCGCACGCGAGGCATCGATGTTCCTGCTGACGCATGAGGAGCTTCGCAGGAGCATAGAGGCGAAGGCGGAGAACGACTACGTCACCGCCGCGGACAGGGAATGCGAGAACTATATCATCGATGAGATCCACAAGGATTTCCCGTCCGATGCGATCTATGGCGAGGAGACAGGCGATGAATGCGCTTCAAGCCGTGCGAAGTGGATCATCGATCCGATAGACGGAACGGTCGACTTCATGGCCTCGTTCCCCAACTACACCATCTCCATAGCATTCCAGGATGAGGAGGGTATCGCATTCGGCATCGTCACCGTACCGCGCCAGAATGAGGAGTTCTCAGCCTTCAGGGGAGAGGGCGCATTCCTCAACGGAAAGCCTATCAACACCGATGAGAAGACCCCCCTGGGTAAAACGCTCGCCATCCTCGTGCCGCCTCACAGGCATCATGGGATGATCCATGGGTATATGGAGAAGATGGAGAGGTTCTATTCGTTCGTTTCCGATATGCGCTCGATCGGATCGGCGGCCCTTTCGCTCTGCTACGTAGCCGCTGGCAGATGCTCCATGTACTATGAGCTTATGCTCCGCATCTACGATATCGCGGCAGGCGTTGCTATACTCCGCGAGGCGGGAGGGCGCATCTCGTTGATGGAGCGCGAGGGCGGATGGATCGATGTCGCGGCGTCATCCGCAGCTGGACACGGCGCTCTGATGGAGGCCATCGATGATTGAAGCCGTGCTCTTCGACTTCGATGGGACCCTTGCCGATTCATCTGAAGGCATCTTCCGCACAGCGCTCAATACGGTGCGTAGGCTTGGAATCGAGAGGGAATACACCGATGAGGAGCTGAGGCGCTTCGTCGGGCCTCCGCTCCGCGAGTGCTTCCGCGTCGCCTTCTCCCTCGATGAGGCGTACCTCGATGAGGCCGTGGATATCTACAGGGCGGAGTACGATAGGGATGGACGCTTCGGCATGCATCTCTATCCGGGGATGAAGGAGGCTCTTGAGGAGCTCAAGGGCATGGGGATCAGGCTGGGCGTCGCCTCATACAAGCAGGAGAGGCTGGTTAAGGCATGCCTTGGCTACCTTGGTGTGGATCACCTCTTCGATGCCGCACGCGGATCATCGCTCAGCGAGGATCTCACGAAAGGGGATATCATAGAGCTGGCCCTCGATGATCTCGGAGTCGATCGCCGCTTCGTCGTCATGGTAGGCGACACGGAGGCGGATCTCAGGGGATCCCTCGAGGCGGGGACGGGGTTCATCGGCGTGACCTATGGCTTCGGTTTCCTGCCGGACTGGAAGATGGATGGATATGAGTCAGCATCCTCTGCAGATGGCATACCTGCCATCATCAGGAGGATGAATGGAGGAGATATGATCGAGAAGATCGAGACAAAGGCAGCTCCAGCTGCGATCGGACCGTATAGCCAGGCGGTGAAGGCTAA
>CALXXR010000102.1 GCA_944392735.1 uncultured Spirochaetaceae bacterium
AGCGGAAGCCTCACCTCATGGCAGTATGCCTTGGCGATGAAACCCTGCGCCTCCAGCTCCGACCAGGGCGTGTCGTAGCGCTTGGGGCCGACGAGGGAGAACACCTCATCCTCCCTGCCGTCCTCCCTTACGAGCGTCGCCGTAAGCCCGAGGCGGTGTATCGCCTGGAGCTCGGCGGTGATGCGGAATACCGGAGCGGGGAGCATGTGGACCTCGTCGTAGATGATGAATCCCCATCCGCCATCCCTGAATAGGGAGAAGCGTGGGTAGTCCGAATCGGTATCGGGGCGCCATGTGACGATCTGGTAGGTGCAGACCGTGACGCTCTTCATGTCCTTCCTCTCTCCCGAGTATTCGCCGATGTCGTCCTCCGTCAGCTCCGTCTTGTCCAAGAGCTCCCGGATCCACTGATGCACGGCGGTGACGTTGGGGCAGAGGATCAGCGTCCGTGTCCCGAGCGCCGCCATGGCGAGTATGCCAGCTATCGTCTTGCCCGATCCGCAGGGAAGGACGATGGTGCCGTATCCTGAGCCTGCTCCGCCATCCCCCAGAAGCGACTTGACGGCATCGATCTGGTACGGACGGGGCGTGAACGTGCTGCGGAGGCGCACCTCCAATGGCTGTCCCTTCTTCAGGGGGATCCTGTCGTCGACGGGGAAGCCAAGCTTGATCATCTTCGCCTTCAGCAGGCCCCTGTTCATCCTCAGAACCCTGAACGAGTGGTCATCCATCGCCTCGAGAAGAGGCCTCAGCGCGGCTTCCGCCTTCAGCTGCAGTGCGAAGACGGGCCTCCTGACGGTCAGAAGCAGGTATTCATCGTCCATCTCCGTGAGTATGAAGTCGCCATAGCGCTCCGATTGGTCGGTGATGAAGAACTCGATGCGGCTGTCGATCTCGAAGCGCGACCAGCGCCTGAGGCGAGAAAGTATCTCCTTTGCGGAAAGGCCTGATGATATGGCGTTCCAGAGCGAGAGCTGGGTTATCTGATAGGTATGCACATGCTCGGGGCTCTTGACGAGATCGGAGAATGCGATGATGTCGCTGCGGCAGGCATCGGAAGCCGGAGAGTGCACATCCAGCAGCATCGTCCTGTCGCTCTGCACGGTAAGCGGCCTATCTTCCATACGCCCTCTGCACCAGCATGTGGTCTGCGATCGTCAGCGCCGCCATGGCCTCCACGACGGGCACCGCCCTCGGCAGTATCGAGGGATCGTGGCGACCCTTGACGGATATCGCGGCATCCCGGCCATCGTCCGTGATGGTGAGCTGCTCCTTGGATATCGAGGGGGTGGGCTTCACGGCGATGCGCATCACGATGTCCTCTCCCGTGGAGATGCCTCCGAGGATCCCCCCGGCATTGTTGGAGAGGAATGCAGGCCTGCCGTCGACGATCCTCATCGGATCGTTGTTCGCGCTGCCCCTCATCCTTGCGCTTTCGAATCCGCTTCCGAACTCGATGCCCTTCACACCTCCTATCGACATGATGGCACGGCTGAGCGTCGCATCCAGCTTGTCGAAGACGGGGTCGCCAAGGCCTGCCATGACGCCGCGAATCCTGCATTCTATGATGCCGCCGACGCTGTCGCCATCGCGCCTTGCCTGCTCGATTTCATCGATCATCCTCTCCAGGTTCCCGTTCTCCGGAGCATAGAGCGGAGCAGGGAAGGGCGGATTCCATCCATATCCCTCGGCCCTGATCCCTCCGACCTCGATGACGCCTGCATCGACGGATATCGCCTCCCTCCTGAGAAGGAGCTTCGCCATCGCACCTCCGAAGACGCGGCACGCCGTCTCCCTACCTGAGGAGCGTCCGCCGCCCCTGTAGTCCCTGAGGCCGAACTTGGCGTCGTATGCGTAGTCCGCATGCCCCGGCCTGTAGAGGTGCTGTATGCTGCTGTAGTCGGATGATCTCTGGCTGCTGTTCTCGATGATGAATCCGATCGCGGTGCCTGTGCTCACCCCGTCCATCACGCCGGAGAGGATCCGTACGCTGTCAGCCTCGCTCCGCGACGTGCCGAGAGAGGTGCTGCCGGGTCTTCTCCTGTCCATCTCGCTTCTTATGAAATCCTCATCGATGGCGATGCCAGCTGGGTATCCATCAAGCACGCCGCCGAGCGCAGCTCCGTGCGATTCCCCGAATGTCGTGAGAGAGAGAAGCGTTCCTATCGTGCTAGGCATATCCATTCTCCTTCAGCTTCATCATCACCATCCTCGCCGTCTCCTCCCTGTCCCCATAGGGACCGAGATCGATGGTGAGGTCCGCCATATCCCTGTAGATCGAATCCCTCTTCGCAAACACCCTGGAGAACGATCCCTCGAGATCATCGGGGTCGAGGAATGCAGGGATCCCATGCTTGAGTATGACTGGAAGCATGTCCTTCTCAGCCCTGGCAAGATAGACGATGCGCCCCGTTTGAGCCATGAACCGCATCAGATGAGCATTGTCGGCTGCTCCACCGCCGAGGGAGAGGATGAACGACTCGTTCGCTGAGGCGAAGGCCATCACCGCCTCCTTTTCCTTCTCCATGAACGCATCCTTGCCATGCTCCCTGTAGAAGTCCCTTACGGAAGGGCTGTCGATCATAGAGAGCACAAGATCGTCCGAGTCTGCATGGGGCATCTGCAGCAGCTGTGCTACGAGGCGGGCCTGCGTGGTCTTCCCCGAGTGCTTGATGCCTGTAAAGTAGAGCTTCGCCATAATGTATTGATTCTACCATTCTCCAGATGGCAGGTGCAATGGCTAGTCGATCTCCGGGGACCTGTATTCGGGCACCGATGGCACTCCGGTGCTGTTCCCGAGCTGCCTGCCCTTCGCCTTCCTCCTGCGCTTGGCCCTCCTCATCTCCACCTTCATCAGGTACTCCGCCTCGGCCCTGTTCTTGCGGGCATCGCTGTCGAACCTGTTCTCCGGTATGTTCTTCTTCAGCGCATAGTGGAAGACGATGATCATCATGTACCAGAGCAGCGCGAGCACGAGGGGCCTGAATGGAACAGGTGCGGCGCCGGCTTCCTGCGATCCGATGACCAGCAGCGTCTCGAGGTTCTGGAAGAAGAGCAGCAGCGAGATGATGGCCGGGAATATCCAATAGGCGCCCTGCCTGGAGAATATGAACCTCATCGATGCCAGGAGAGCCATGAATGTCAGGAGCAATG
>CALXXR010000103.1 GCA_944392735.1 uncultured Spirochaetaceae bacterium
ATATCGGGGCGGGGGCACTCTCCTCCGATGCGGATCTGGAGGTTTCCATAGAATGAAGAGGACGCTTACATGCATCATATGCCCCAATGGCTGTTCGCTTGATGTCGAATCCGATGGCCGCGATATCCTTGTGGAGGGGAATCTCTGCAGCAGGGGAGAGGCGTATGCCAGAGAGGAGATCACCGATCCAAAGCGAACGATATCCTCTTCAATAAGGCTTTCAGGCGGGGATATGGAGATTGTGAGCGTTCGGCTCAGCAAGCCCGTTTCAAAAGCGATGATCTTCCCCATCATGGAGGAGATCAGGAAAGCAAGCGTCGAGGCTCCGGTGCGCATCGGCGACGTGATCATACGCAACGTTCTCTCGACAGGTGCCGATGTCATCGCGACGAGGAATGTCGGCAGAAGAGGCTGACTCGAGCTGGATTGATGTTGCATTTCGTTGCGATATTCCCATTCCGGGTTAGAATGGAGGCATGAAAAGCAACAAGGAAGCACTGTTCCAGCTTGATGGGCCGTTCCCCGGCTTCAGGTATTCCATACCGATAGCCCTGCAGCATCTCATGGTCATGATCGTGGGATGCGTGACCCCTGCGATCATCATATCCAACCTCGCTGGGCTTTCCGCATCGGACAGCACGCTGATGATCCAGACATCCCTGGTGGCTGCAGGCCTTTCCACGCTTCTCCAGCTCTTCATAGGCTCCAGGCTGCCGATGATCATGGGCATCTCGTTCTCGTACCTTGCCAGCATGCAGGCGATCGTCTCCGGCTATGGACTTGCCGAGATCTTCGGAGCCCAGCTCGTCGGAGGTGCGGTTGCCTTCGTCATAGGGCTCTTCGTCAAGCGCATCAGGAAGCTGTTTCCGCCGCTCATAACGGGAACGGTCGTCTTCACGATCGGGCTCTCGCTCTATCCGACGGCGATCACGTACATGGCTGGCGGAGAGGGCAGCCCTGATTTCGGCAGCTGGCAGAACTGGCTGGCAGCGATCGTCACGCTCATCTCCGTCGTGGTCCTCTCGAACTATTCCAAGGGGTATGTGAAGCTCTCCGCCATCCTGATCGGCATAGGCATCGGATATCTTGTTGCGATACCGTTCGGCCTCGTGGATTTCTCTTCCGTCGCTGCCGCAGGGACCATAGCCCTGCCGAAGCCAGCACCTTTCGGGATAAGGTTCGAGCTCGCGCCCATCATCACGTTCTCCGTCCTCTTCGCCATAAACTCCATACAGGCGATCGGCGACATCTCCGCAACGACGCTTGGAAGCATGGAGAGGGAACCTACAGACGATGAGCTTCGAAGGGGGATCATGGCCTATGGTGCCGGAAACATGGCGATGGCGCTCATTTCCGGGCTTCCGACCGCCTCATTCAGCCAGAATGTCGGCGTGGTGACCACGACGAAGGTCGTGAACAGGAGGACGATGTCCATCGTGGCATTCCTGCTGATCCTCTGCGGAATCGTCCCCATCTTCTCAGCGTTCTTCACAACCATCCCATCCGCAGTCCTTGGCGGAGCGACCGTTTCCGTCTTCGCATCGATAGCCATGACGGGCATGAAGCTCGTGATGACGGAGAACATGGGCTACAGGACGACGAGCATCGTCGGGCTTTCCGCTGCCTTGGGCGTGGGGATATCCCAGGTATCGAGCGCACTCGAGAGATTCCCGGATTGGGTCACGCTCGTCTTCGCGAAATCACCCGTCGTCGTAGCCACGATCGTCGCGATCGCATTGAATCTGGCATTGCCCAATGAGGAGCATGGCGGCTCCTGAAGCGCTTCTTGAAAGACTTCCGCTTGGATGCTAGCATTGCAGTGAACGGAGGGCTTGGGATGTCATCGATCCATGGAATTCGCTGAACGCTTGTTTTCTAGGAGGATCCGATGTTTCTGCAGCTTGAAGGTGTCTCGTTCTCGTATCCCGGTTCGGGGTGCGTGCTGTTTTCCGATATATCCCTTTCATTCCATGAAGGCTGGACCGTCGTGGCGGGCTCGAACGGTGCAGGCAAGAGCACGCTCATATCGATCGCCGCGGGGCTGATCGTTCCGGATTCCGGGCGGGTCAGACGAAGCGGCGAGATCGTCCTGTGCCATCAGGTGTTCTCTGGTCTGGAAGGCGATGACTGGAGCTATATCTTCTCTGGCGATAACCATGTCGGCATGCTGAAGTCCACGCTGTCCATCTCCGATGGCATGATAGAGCGAGAGCATACCCTCTCTGGAGGAGAGAAGAAGAGGCTTCAGCTGCTTGCGGCCCTCGCGCGTTCACCTGAGCTGCTCATCCTGGACGAGCCTACGAATCATCTCGATGCGTACAGCAGGGACCTCATGATCGCTGCGCTGCGCACATTCGATGGAATAGGGATCATCGTCTCTCATGATAGAGCCTTTGCATCCGCGCTGTCATCAAGGACGCTGATTCTGGATCGAGGATCCGGGGAGACTGTCTCCATCGAGGATATCCCGCTTCCTCTTCCGCAGGCGCTGGAGGAGAGCGAGAGGCGGAGGAGGCAAGGCCGGGCAGCATATGAAGGGGTTCTGTCCGCCGCTTCCAGCGAGCAGAGGATAGCCGACAGGCTCAGGGAACGGAGCAGGAGTCGTCAGAGGGATCTCTCGAAGAGGGGGCTGGATAGGAAGGACCATGATGCGAAGGCGAAGATCGATGGCGCCCGCCTTACCGGCAAGGATGCCTCGCTCGATGGCGCCATGCGGAACCATCTTTCGCGTTCGAGGCAGCTCGAGGATAGGCTGGCTTCGATGGATATGCCGCTTATGCGCAAGGAGGGGCTTTCGCTTCCTAGCGGGATGCGCACCCCTGAGCTCTCTTTCCCCGAGACGACTCTCAGGGCAGGCAGCTATACACTGCTTGTTCCGTCGATTTCGGTGAAGCCCGGTTCCCATATCGCGATAACCGGACGCAATGGAAGCGGCAAGACGCTATTCCTGAGGGCATTCCAAGAGCATCTGCTCCAGCAGGGCAAGGGACGCTATGTGCTTCATCTTCCGCAGGAATCCTTGGAAGAGGAGGTGGCTGCGCTGATATCCTCCTTCCTTGCCTTGGATGATGAGGCGAAAGGCGGCATTCTTTCGGATATGTACCGCATGGGATCGGAGCCGTCGTCGCTTTCCTCCAACTCTCCTTCGCTGAGCCCCGGTGAGCTGAAGAAGCTCGCCATCGCAATGTCGCGGAGGGAGGGAAGGTCTGTGCTGCTGATGGATGAACCGACCAACCATCTGGATATCGTCTCGATGCGGATAATGGAGAGGATGTTCAGGGAGGATTGCAGGGATATGACGATGCTGCTTGTAAGCCATGATGAAGCGTTCCTCTCCGCCTGCACGGATGAGGTCTGGAGCGTGGAGAGGGAAGGGGAGTCCGGAAGGCTTGTGATGCATTGAGATGGAAATCCCTCCCCAGGGATTGCCCATGGGGAGGGATGCTGCTTTGCGATCAGATCACTTGCAGAGCTTCTTGAATTCGTCGGCGACGAACTGCACCTTCGGTCCGATGATGACCTGAACGGAGTTCTTTGCCGGACGGAGAACGCCCTTTACGCCAGCGCTCTTGATCTTCTTCTCGTCGACCTGGAGCCTGTCCTTGACTTCGAGGCGGAGGCGTGTGATGCAGTTGTCGATGGTGGCGACGTTGGCTGCTCCTCCGACGCCCTCGAGGATGATTGCGGCGACGGCTGCGTAATCGCTGTTGGAGAGCTCAACCGTGAGCTCGGCTTCCTGATCGTCCTCTCTTCCCGGTGTCTTGAGATCGAACTTCCTGATGACGAAGTAGAAGACGACGAAGTAGATCGCTGCAACCACGAGACCGATCGGGATGATCAGCCATGGATTGACGGCATTCGGTGCATTGAACGAGAGGAACCAGTCTACGAAGCCTGCCGAGAAGTTGAATCCTGCCCTTACGGGAAGGACTGCGCAGACGGCGACGGAGATGGCCGTAAGGATCGCATGCACGAGATAGAGGCCGGGGGCGAGGAACATGAACGAGAACTCGAACGGTTCCGTGACGCCTGTGAAGAAGGAGGAAAGGGCTGCCGCAAGGAGAATACCCGCAACGGTCTTCCTGTTCTTCGTCTTGGCCGTGAAGTACATCGCAAGAGCGCCAGCGGGGAGTCCGAACATCATGACAGGGAAGAATCCCGTCTGGTAGATGCCTGTGATCTGGAATGTGCCGTTCCAGAGGACATCAGCAGGAGCGCCCCAGAATCTTGCGATATCGTTGATTCCAGCGACATCGAACCAGAATACGCTGTTGAGCGCGTGGTGCAGGCCGACGGGGATGAGGAGCCTGTTGAAGAATGCATAGATTCCAGCTCCGATGGGTCCGAGTCCGATCATCAGCTCGCCGAACGATACAAGGAGCGTGTAGATGAACGGCCAGAGGATCATCATCGGAAGGCTTATGATGAGCGTGATGAAGCCCGTCATGATCGCAACCGAGCGGCGGCCTGAGAAGAATCCGAGGAACTCCGGGAGCTCCGTCCTGCAGAACTTGTTGTAGCAGATTGCACCGATGATGCCGGAGAGGATTCCGATGAACTGGTTGTTCACCTTTGCGAAAGCTGCGATATCGAGCCAGGAGATTCCTCCGACGATGGTTGGCGCAACCTTTCCGAGCAGGGTCTGGAACACGAACCAGCTGACAATGCCTGCCAGGCCTGCGGTTCCCTCCTGGTCCTTGGACATTCCGACTGCGACGCCGATGGCGAAGAGCACCGACATGTTGTCGATGATGGAGCTTCCGGCAGAATACAGGATATTCGAGATTACATTGCTTCCAGCGCCCCATCCGCTGGGATCGATCCAGTATCCGATGCCAACCAGGATACCTGCGACAGGAAGACATGCTACAGGGAGCATGAGAGACTTGCCGAGTCTCTGAAGAAATTTCATCATAGGATGACCTCCTGAATGTTTTTCGAAGCGCCTTTCTCCGCGCTTCGTGCTAGCCGATCAGAAATTGTCTTTGAAGAACTGCTCGATCTGCGGAGCCACGATGTCCTCATCCTCGCCTTCGATGGTGACCGTGACGACATCTCCCTGCTTCACGGCCATCTTCATGACAGCCATGAGGCGCTTTGCATCCGCGCTCCTGTCCTTTGCCTTGACGGCGATCGTCACGCTGCTCTTCACTCCGGATATCTGCTTGACGAGCAGTCCCGCCGGACGTGCATGGATTCCCAGCTCGTCCTTCACTGTGTAATCGAATGTCTTCATATCACACCTCGCTGTTCATTACGTTCTTCCTGAGTTCGAGAACCCTCGATGGCGCGACCGACAGCTCGTCGTATCCCATCCTGAGGAATTCATCCGTGAGCGACAGGTCTCCTGCGAGCTCTCCGCATATTCCTGCCCATATGCCAGCCTTGTGCGCATTCTCGGCGATCATTTCGAGAAAGCGCATCAGTGCTGGATGGTGTGCATCGTAGAAGGCATCGAGCTTCTCGTTCTGCCTGTCTATCGCAAGCGTGTACTGCGTCAGGTCATTCGTGCCGACGCTGAAGAAATCCACTTCAGGTGCAAGGAGATCGCTGATCAGTGCCGCTGCAGGTGTCTCTATCATTATGCCGAGCTCCACCGCACCGGTTGGCGTCCCCTCGGCATGGAGCTCCGCCTCTACCTCGCTGCAGAATCCCTTGATCTCCTGGACCTCCTTCACCGATATGATCATCGGGAACATGATGGCGGCATTGCCGTACGCGCTGGCGCGGTATATCGCCCTCAGCTGAGTGCGGAAGATGTCCTTCTGCGTAAGGCATATCCTGATTCCCCTGTACCCGAGGGCGGGGTTCTCCTCCGGAGCCAGCCCGAAGTACCCGACCTTCTTGTCCGCTCCTATGTCGAGCGTGCGAATGACGACCTTCTTCCCGTCCATCGCCTCGAGCACCGAGCGATATGCCTCGAACAGCTCATCCTCCGTCGGGAAGCTATCGCGGCCAAGGTAGAGGAACTCGCTCCTGAGAAGCCCTATGCCTTCCGCATCGCCGTCGAGCACGTACTTGATATCCGATGGGCTGCCGATGTTCGCGAAGAGCTTCACCTTCCTTCCTGATTTCGTGATGCTTTCCCTTCCCCTGAATTCCTCGAGTCCGGCCTTGTATTCGCCTGCGCTCCTCTTCTTCGCCTCCATCTGGGCCATCGTCTCATCATCCGGATCGATATAGTAGCTGCCGGCGAAGCCGTCGACGATCATCGTGCGTCCGTTGAGCGACTGGTCGATGTCGATGTCGGTGAGGACGAGGGAGGGGATGTTCATCACCCTTGCGAGTATCGCCGTATGGGAGTTGGATGATCCCTGCCTTGTCACGAAAGCAAGTATCATGTCCTTGTCCAGGGATACCGTCTCGCTTGGGGTCATATCCTCTGCGACTATGATCCCCGGCTCATCCATGCGGAAGCCCTGATCGGCTCCCGTGAGTATGCGTATGAGCCTGTCGGATATGTCCCTGATATCCGTTGCGCGCGCCTTCATGTACTCGTCATCGAGGGCTGCGAAGGCACTTGCCTGGGCATCGCCGATCTCATGCACGGAGAATGCGGCCTCGCTTCCGGATCTTATCATGGCCTCGATGCCTTCCGTGTAATCCAGATCATCGAGGAAGAGCGCCTGCACCTCTATGATGGCGGCCTGCTCCTCTCCGATCTCCGCTGCGGTCTTCTCATAGAGCTGGGACAGCTCCTCTGCAGCCTTTTCCTTCGCTTCCTGGAAGCGCTTCAGCTCCTTCTCTATGTCCGAGCACTTCCTGTCCGCGATCATCTGGTTCTTCGTATGGACGTAAATGCGTCCTATCGCTACGCCTTCATATACAGGGCGACCTCTGCCGACGATCATCTCTCCCCCTGCTTCTTCAGCGAGATGATGGCATCACCCGGCTCGACATCCTTTCCGGTCTCGGCCATTATGCCATCATATGCCTCGCTGTTGCAGATCACGACGGGTATGACCGTGTTGAAGCCTTCGTCCGCAATGGCCTGGCGCTCGAATCCGATCAGCTTATCTCCCTTCCTGACCTTATCCCCTGTGTTCATGAATGTCTGGAAATGCCTTCCTTTCAGGGATACGGTCTCCAAACCGATGTGTATGAGGATCTCGGCGCCAGCATCCGAGATGAGGTTCACTGCGTGGCCGGTGTCGAACATCAGATCGATCGTTCCATCGCATGGGCTATACACCACATCTCCTGAGGGGATTATCGCAATGCCCTGGCCGAGGATCCCTTCCGAGAACGTAGGATCCGGCACCTCCGATAGATCTATCGTCCTTCCTGCCGCCGGCGATACGAGCGTATCGGCTGGCGCGGATTCATTCCTGAACAGCTTGCTGAAGATTCCCACTTTTTCAGAATCCCTCCTTTTCCTGCCGTGTAGACTTCCCAATATTCTATCATGCGGATAGGGATGACGAAAGGAAAAACGACATTGTGCAGGAATCGTCGCAAGCCCCAAAACCTTTGAGCGGAAATGTATGATATTGCTGCCGATTATATGGAATCCTGCGGGATATCCTGGTGCACGAGCACGAATGAGTCTCCTTCTCCTGGATTCGGATTGCAAAAGAGGATCGCCTCCGCGGCACCGGATCCTGTCGTGCTGTACTCCATCTTCATGATCCCATCCTCGACGAATAGGCGGTATGATGCGATGATGTCGGCGGTGATGCCGAATGCGCGCGTCTCGACATGCGCAGAGCCATGGTCCGGCCCGAGCGTGATGCTGTCCAGGCGCCACTTCGATGGGTTTATGATCGATGTGTTGAGCCGGTCCGCGTTGAGCCTGTATGCGGTTGCAGCGGTGCCATCGCCCTTGTATGATTCCCACTGCCCGGACTTGGGATCACCGAAATCATAGAGGGGGAATATCCTTGCCTCGCTTCGGTCGTCCATGATCATGTATAGCCTGTGGTGCTGCCCGTACACCGGATCCTCCGCCGTCTCGACCCTTACCCGAAGGCTTCTCATCCTTCCGCGGTTATCGTCATCGGTGAGGTTCCTCCATTCGTAGATCCCGTCCCACCATCCGGTCTCCGCCTTCAGGAAGGCTGCCTCGAGCGTGTTGTTCGATGCATCGCGAGCTGCGATCGAGAAGCTGTATTCCTTTCCGGAATCCAGTCCCCCATGATGGTAGGAGCGCGCATCGGAGGGAAGCCTTGCGATGAACTCCTCTCCGCTGTAGATGTCATAGAAGGAAGCGCCATCGACGGCATTCCATTCGAACTCCACTGCGGAAGGCTCTGCTGCAGCAGAGGCATCGAGGGAGGCGTATGCCGAGACGATCGTCAGCAAGGCTAGAGCCATCAGGATCATGATTCGCTTCATGCCTCAACCTTTAGCATGGAGAATGGGATATGTCCATCGCTCATCGGAGAATGCTTTTGTTTCGTTCCGATCATTCTGGTATCATGGAGGCGGAGGTTTTCCATGCTGCGTCGCATTTCCGTGCTATTCATCATTGCAGTGCTTTTCCTGCTCCCTTCGTGCCAGAGCATCGGGACGAGCCCCGACTACTCCGATCCCGATTCCTGGGCGTACCTTGATGTCGGGGAGGGGGGATGTCGATCTCTTCCTGATCTGCCCGACCGTGGATATGGGACGGGCTGGGAATCTGAATATGTCCATGGATGATGAGGAGATGAAATCTGCATTCGTAGGTGCGCTCAACATGGAGCGTGGGATCTATGAGGATTCGACGGTGATGTATGCTCCCTTCTACAGACAGATGACATTCCCGGTCTATTCAGCGCGCATGGCGGAGCAGGGAGAGCATCTGGAGATCGCCTACGGGGATATCGAGGAGGCGTTCGGATTCTACATGGAGCATCTCAATCATGGGCGTCCGTTCATCCTCGCCGGATTCTCGCAAGGGGCTCAGCTTGCACTGCGTCTGCTTGAGGAGCGCTTCTCGGATCCGGCCCTGCAGGACCTTCTTGTGGCGGCATATTGCATAGGATGGAAGGTCACGAAGGAGGATCTTGAGGAGCATCCCCATCTGAAGATGGCACAAGGGCGCGATGATGTCGGCGTCATCGTATCGTTCAATACGGAAGCTGAGTCCATCCAGGATTCCATCATCGTCCCCTCTGGCACGAGGACGCTGTCCATCAATCCGCTCAATTGGAAGACCGATGGTTCCCTTGCCGACTGATCCCTCAACGCAGGTGCATGCTTCACCGATTATTCCGGTGCTATCGTATCGGAGGAGAAGGCGCTCACAGGTGCATACATCGATGCAGAGAGGGGAACGCTCCGCGCCGTGGACATCGATCCCGCGGATTATGGCAGCTCACTCTTCCCTGATGGCGTCTACCACCTCTATGACTACCAGTTCTTCTTCCGCAACCTACAGGAGAATGCCAGGGAGCGCTGCGAAGCTTGGTTCGAGCTGCATCAGGACATTCCTGCTGCAGTCTAGGAGCAATGCCTTTTGCCTCTTTTTTCTTCAGGTGGTTCTGAGGATACTGCGTTCTGCAGCCTATCCGCTTCTGCTTCATCGCATATGGATGCCGATTCGTCGATTTGACGGATCCTGTGCGCTGATTCCACAGCTCAGGTGGAGTATCATCTGCGGATTGGAGGAAACCTGCGGCGCTTGCGGCATGAGCATATGGTGGCTTGTTCTCCGATTGTCCTCCATAATGGGGTTCAGAACCATGCCCATTGAGTGGAGACGCAGCGAAAGTCGATGCATGGAGAGGGATCTGGATGGATTCATATGAGCTTTTTTCAGTGCTGAGGGTGATTGTCGTATCCATCACGCATGGCATCACCCTGTCCATCCTCGTGAGAGGCGATAGGCGAAGCCGTCGGATGGTTGCTGCAGCGATGGTGCTTCTTACGGTGCTGATCTCCGTCTTCGGAATCATGATAGTCCTGATCACGCCATCGGCAGTCGCACATATCTCCAGCACCGCATTCATGATGCTGGTCATCATGGGCGTCATCTTCTGCTTCATCAGCTCCGGTTCCTCGATGGTCGAAAGGCTCTTCGTATACATAATGTACGTTGCCGTATTCATGCTGGCCGTAGGGTATTCCAGCCTGGTGTCCACCATATTCTTCAGAGAGCATGCGCAGCTGGCGACGCTCGTGATACGCACCGTGTTCTCGATCATCCTGATCATCCTGCTGAAGGTATCTCTACGCGATCGGCTGTACAGGCTGGTGGATGGCCTCAGCGTCCATGGCGTCGAGATCACCATGTTCTCCTGGCTCATAGGGCTCAGCGTGCTGGAGTATTCTATCTTTCAGTACTTCTTCGTGGATAATCTGGTGGTCAATGCCTGCGTGCTGGCGATACTGACGCTGATGGTGGTCTCCATCTTCTTGATCGCCAACCGGATCGTGCAGCTTACCGCTCGCGAGGTGGAGATGGAGAAGGCCATGGGAAGGCAGAGGCTTCTCGAGAGCGAGCTGGAGGCGGAGAAGCTCTTCGTCGAAAGGGCTAGGGCGATAAGGCATGACCAAAGGCACCATGACAGGATGGTCCTCGAGTACCTCAACGCTGGGGATATCGAGAAGGCGTGCCGCTATCTGGGGGCGCATGATGAGTCGGTGATGTCGGAGAGCCTCGCTTCATGGTGCAGCGATCCATTGGTGGATGCCCAGATCAGGATCGCGTGGCGCTCCTGCGCTTCCCACGGCATAGCGTTCAGCGCTGAAATCAAGCTGCCTGACAGCCTCGGGGTCGATGGCATCGACTTCGTCTCCGTCATGGGCAATCTCCTTGAGAATGCGATAGAGGCTGCTTCTGGAACGGAGTCTCCATCGGTATCCATCATCTCCCGCGCGGCCAAAGGAAAGCTGCTGCTTGAGATAAGGAATTCATACTCGGGAAGCGGCAGGCTTGAGGAAGGAACCGGGCTCGAGAGCGTGAGGCGCATCCTCTCCCGCTACGATGGTCTTCTGATGCAGGAAAGCAGCGACGGCTTCTTCATCTCGCGTGTGATAATGCCGATGAAGTGATGGTGGAGGATTGGAATGGAAGGATATCGAAGAAACGAAAGCACGGCATGGCATGGACCTGCAGGCAGCCATTCGATGGAGGGAGGGCTTCATGATCGGCATTGCAGTCTGCGATGACACCCACCAGCATCTCGAATCACTATGCGCCCAGATCGAAGGCTATTTCTCCAGCCACGGGGGTCCTGAGCATGAGATCCTCAGCTATTCATCCCCTGATGCGCTCATCCAGGATCTGGAGAATGGCAGGCGCTGCGATATAGCGATTCTCGACATCATCATGCCGGGAAAGAGCGGAACCGATACGGCAAGGAGGATCAGGGAGATCGATGAGGATGCAAGGATCATATTCGCTTCCGTGAGCCGTGAGTATGCGATAGAAGCATACAGCATAGGCGCTGTGCACTATATACCGAAGCCCGTTGAGCCTGAAGCGCTGGAGGAGGCTCTGGATAGGGCGATATCCTTCAAGCATCCAAAGCCTGAAAGGCGCATTGTCCTCTACATGAAGAACGCCATCATCCAGAGCGTGGAATGCAATGACATCCTCTACATCGAGAGCCTAGGATACCATCGCATCGTGCATACCCGGCAAGGTGTGTTCGAGGAGACGAAGCAGACGCTGTCGACGCTTCTGGAGGAGCTTGAATGCCTGTGCCCGGGGCAGTTCTGCAGTCCGTATCGCGGATACATCATCAACCTCAACGAGATCAGCACGATAACACCCAGCCACATCGTCATGAGAGATGGATTCAAGGTCCTTATGAAGAGGGGTGATTACCGCCGTATCCGCGATATCTACTTCGCATGGACATTCTCCCCATTCCATGAGTGATCCAGCAGGAACC
>CALXXR010000104.1 GCA_944392735.1 uncultured Spirochaetaceae bacterium
CTTCCAGGGGCAGCAGTCGATCAAGGACAACCTATCCGTCTTCATCCAGGCTGCCCGCTCCCGCGGCGATGCGCTGGACCATACCTTCATCGTCGGTCCGCCGGGACTGGGCAAGACGACGCTTGCCGCCATCATCGCCAACGAGATGCACAGCGAGATAAGGATGACATCCGCTCCGGCGCTTGATAAGCCCAAGGATCTGGCTGGCATCCTCACCAATGTCGCTGAGAACTCCGTCTTCTTCATCGATGAGATCCATCGCCTCAAGCCCGCGCTGGAGGAGATGCTCTACATAGCGATGGAGGACTTCGAGATCGATTGGGTCATAGGGCAGGGGCCTGCTGCGCGTACGATGAGGGTTCCGCTTCCTCACTTCACCCTGATAGGCGCGACGACGAAGGCAGGATCCGTATCATCGCCGCTTGCCTCCAGGTTCGGGATCAACATACATATCGATCTCTATTCGCCGGAGGAGCTTGCGACGATCGTTGCACGTTCCGCGCGCATTCTCGAGACGCGCATCACCGATGGCGCCATACTCGCGCTGGCAAGGGCATCCAGAGGCACCCCTAGGATCGCGAATAGGCTCCTGAGGAGGCTTAGGGATTTTGCGATGGTCCTCGGGGATGGAAGCATAACGGAAGGCATCGTCGCAGAAGGCCTTGGCAGGCTCGGCATCGACTCCAATGGACTGGAGAAGATGGACAGGACGATACTCCGCACCATCATAGACTACTACGACGGAGGCCCCGTCGGCGCAGATACCCTCTCCATCTCCGTAGGGGAGGCTGTAGAGAGCCTCGAGGACTACTACGAGCCGTATCTGATCCAGCAGGGCTTCCTGAAGAGGACGCAGCGCGGACGCTGCGTGACCGGGAAGGCCTATGAGCTTCTGGGCATGAAGGGAGGGCATGGCAATGCTGACCAAGGACTACTATTTTGATCTGCCTTCTGAGCTTATAGCCCAGGAGCCTTCGGAGAGGAGGGGCGATGACAGGCTTCTACTGATAGACCGGTCATCCCGCACGTTCTCGGACCATATGATGAAGGACTTCCCATCGCTGATCCATAGCGGATCGGTCATCGTCGTCAACAACTCGCGAGTCAGGAAGGCCAGGGTCTTCGCGCGCTCGGAGACGGGCGGCAATGTCGAGTTTCTCTTCTTGGGCGTCGAGGCCGATGGAGCATGGAAGTGCATGGTCTCGAAGACCAAGAGGCAGAAGGTGGGGAAGGAGTACCGCTTCCTCACGAGGGAGGGCGATGACGACATCCTCGGCAGGATCGTGAGGGAGAATGCCGATGGAACGCGTTCCGTGATGCTCAATGAGGCGATCGACGAATCGTTCTTCTCGCGCTGTGGCCATGTCCCGCTTCCTCCGTACATCAGGAGGGAGGACAGCTGGAGCGATGAGACGAGGTACCAGACGGTCTACGCGAAGAAGATGGGATCGGTGGCATCGCCGACGGCTGGGCTGCACTTCACCAAGGAGCTGATGGATGAGGTCAGGGGCATGGGCGTGCCCATATACGAGGTCACGCTCCACGTCGGGGCCGGCACGTTCCTTCCTGTGCGCACGGAGAACATCGAGGACCACCATATGCACACCGAGAGCTATTCGATCGACCCGGAGACCGCCGAGGCGCTCAACGAAGCCAAGGCCGGCGGAAGGCGCATCGTGGCGATCGGCACGACATCGGTGCGAACGCTCGAGAGCGCTGCAGATGAGGATGGCGTCCTGACCAAGCTCTCCGGCGATACGAGCATCTTCATCCACCCCGGATACCGCTTCCGCTTCGTAGACGACCTGCTGACGAACTTCCATACGCCTGAATCGACGCTCCTGATGCTCGTCTCGGCGCTTGCAGGCAAGGATCTGATCTTCTCTGCATACCGCCACGCGATCGATCAGCGCTACAGGTTCTTCAGCTATGGCGATGCCTCGTTCATCAGAGGCTGAAGGATGAGAGGTAGCTCCTGATCTCAGCCTCCGTCTCGTCGATCGATCTCCTGCCGTCGACGACCAGCAGGTTAACGCCCTTCGGAAGCCTTCCAAGCTCCTCGAGGTAGTTCCTGCGGACGGCGGTGAGGAATTCGGCGCGGTCGAAGAGCTCCTTCTCCTCCCCGCGCTTCTCTATGCGCTCCATGCAGTCCTCGACGGGGGTGTCGATGAAGATGAGGAATTCCGGTGCAGGGAAGGAATTGATCGTGCGTATCAGCGTCGGGTCGCACTCGACGCTCTGGTAGGCGATGGAGGAGTAGAGGTATCTGTCGGAGATGACGATCCTTCCCTCCTCGAGCAGATGGACGATGCCGTATGCGGGATTGTAGAGATGGTCGCTCCTGTCTGCGGCATAGAGCATGGCAAGGGCTTCGGGTGTGGTGGTGACCTTCTTCTGCAGCACCTGCCTGACGAGGACGCCGATGGGATTCGAGGTGGGCTCCCTCGTCGCTTCATAGGCCCTTCTGTTGAATTCATAGTAGCGCGCAAGCCTGCCGATCTGGGTCGTCGTTCCGGCTCCATCCAGTCCCTCGAAGACTATGAATGACTTGAGTATGTCCATCCGCTTCTCCATTCTCCCGCGTTCGGGAATATGCTATCCTGTATCGAGGAGTATATTAATCGCAAACCAGCAATAGATGAAATACCATTCGCCGTTCTCGATCATCATCATTTCGCTCGCAGTCCTGCTGGTATTTGCCTCAGTGGCGCTCTTCGCCGTCTTCTCGATCGGCATGACCTCTCCGACGCTGATCACAGCAGAGCGCATGATGGACGGCCTCAGGTCGATCGACAGCGGCGTCTCCGTCTCATTCGATTCCATGGACAGGAGCTTCGGCGGGGGATTCACGCTCCGAGGCTTCAGCGTCTCGATGGATGGAAACGAGCTCGTCTCGCTCGACGAGGTCCGCATCAGAATGGGATTGGGTGCGCTTCTTCGCTACCTTGCCTTCGGAAGCGGCACGATCGAGATAGAAGGCCGCGGCGGATCGGTCTCACTTCCCGCAATCGCTGGCAAAGCAGCCTCTCCAGGCGGCCCGCTTTCCCTTCCCGAAGGGCATAGCGCGGACATACGCATCTTCGATGTCTCCCTCGACGTGCTTGGAGTGAGCTCGGATGATGCCGAGATGGCATTCCACCTTGAGAGGGATGGAAGGGTGAGGGCAGAGCTCTCCGTACCGCTTCTGCGCTACTCCTCTCCTGGCATCGCGGCCAGCATCGATGGAGTGGGGGCAAGGCTCACGGTCGATGATGGTGTCACGCTCTCCGTTGCCGCCGCTTCAGCCGCTGCCGGCTTCGAGCAGGGCTCTCTCAGGATCGAATCCCCCATCGCAAGGATCGATGCCTCCTCCCTGGACAGCCTCCAGGATGCCTATGCCGCCATCTCATTCTCATCTGCAGAGGGCTCCTACGCGGACTCGTCCATCTCGGTTGGCAGGGCATCCGCCTCTGGAAGCCTCGATGACATCGAGGTGGTCCTCCTCTCCCCAAGGGCGGCATCCGGCGAGGCTTCGGCTTCCGCCGATGAGGCCGATATACGGATCCGCGGCAGCGCCATCTCCGTCATAGCTTCGAGGCTTACGGCTTCCTATGGCTCCAGCATCGTCTACGGCTCAGACCTCAGCGAGGCATCATACGATCTCGATAGCGGGGCCTCCTCCATCGCGATTCCATATGCATATTCCGATGCGCTCTCCCTCCTCGATTCCGGCTTCAGGCTCGAGATAGGCTCACTCTCCGTCAGTGGATCTGCCGGTGAGGAGAAGGCCATCTCTGCGGATGGAAGGATATCCATCTCAGCAGACGGCTCTGCGCTGAGCGGGACGGGAGGATCGCTGTCGCTTAGGGCGGAGGAGGGCGAGGATGGGCTTTCCGCTGTGCTCTCCCTCTCGGACCTGCGTATCCCCGGCATCGATGAGAGCGCCTATCTCTATGCAAGATACTCCGATGGGGAGGCCAGGATACGCGGCTCCTTCGGCGAGCACCTGCGGCTCTACGGAGACTATGGCGATGGCGTCTCGATGCGCATGTTCTATTCCGAGCTGCCCCTCAAGCCGTTCCTGCCACTTGTCTCTGCATATGCCCCGGTGCTCTACAACTACATCGGAGACTCCACCTCCGCAACGGGAAGTGCATCGGTCGAATTCTCCAGCACCTTCACCGGTCCGATGGACTTCGCCATCGCTCTCTCCGATCTCGAGTTCAACGATCGTCCATTCTCGATCGCCGCTTCCGGCAACGGCGTGCTCGAAGAGAACGGCATCAGGATAGACCAGGTTTCTGCGACGACCGACTTCATCAGGGCCTCCTTCGAGGGAAGCGTGAGCTTCGAGACGAATCTTCCAGAGGGACGCTTCGTCATCTCCATGACCGATTCCGGCTATGAGCTCTTCGTCGCAACGCTGACGCTCGAGAGCGATGAGGAGTACTACTTCTCAGCTGAGATCCCGCGCTTCTCCTCAAGCTGGCTCAGGGGCAGGGTGAACTGGTCCGACGAGAACAGGATAGAGTCCTCGGCAACGCTCAAGAGCGGGGAGTACTTCTATCCGTTCGGGATCACGATAGACTTCCTCGAGAACCGCATCTCGCTCGAGAACGAGCGGGCGAATGCGGTCGTCCTCTTCGGCGACGATGTCGAGGGCACGCTCTCGTTCGATCGCTTCGAGCTTCCCGTCTTCACCGAGACGGAGGGCGATCCATCGTACCTCGAGGGGACGATCATCTCCTCGTTCAGCTTCTCGCAGCAGCAGTTCCGCATCTCATCCGATGGATTCGTCCTCGGGAGCATCGGGCTCTTCCCGGACAGGCCTGATCTCGTCTTCTCGATGTACGGCGACAACGAGACGCTCTCCTTCCCCGATATCTCGTTCACCTCACCCGACTTCACTCCATTCTCAGGCAGGCTGGAGGTGGTGTTCGGCACCCCATCGTTCGCCTTCAAGCTCGACTCCGATGATTCCGAGACGCTGCTCATCTCCCTCGTCAGGGCCTCCGACGGCATGTTCACAGGCCTTCTGAGGGCCGATCGGCTGAATCTCGGCCGCTTCGGCATCGATGGCATGACGGGTGACATCAACCTGACAGCAAGGGCAGGCACGTGGGAGGCGCTGTCATTCTCCGGCAGCATCAGGAGCCATAGCCGCGATATGATCAACGATCCATCGTCGCTTGAGGCTGACATGTACGTCGACAGCGATGAGATCGTCCTCTCATCGATCTCGTATATCGGAGAGAGGCTCTCGCTGAGCTCGGAGGAGATCCGCTTCTCGTCGCAGACGGGGCTCCTTACGGCCGAGCTCTCCATCGATACTGCGATAGACCGCGCCGATGCACCGCTTCCCGTCTCCGGGGAGGCCAGGCTCACGGCAAGGCTCAGGAGCGGGGAGAACCTCGCCGATGCGATCGAGGCGATGTACAGGGGCACGCTCTCAGGCTCCTCCATCTCCCTGGAGCTTTCGCCGATCGACCTGGGAGGCATGTTCGACATAGGCGAAAGAAACCTGGAGATCATAATAGGCGAGGATGGGTTCGAGGCATCCGGCAGCCTTGCCTCCGGCTTCGTCGATGCCTTGTCCGGATCGTTCTCGCTCTTCTTCGACCTCGATCCTGTCGCACGCTTCTCGGTGGACGGCAGCTTCGGGGAGGAGAGTGAGCTGAGCTTTTCAATCGACAGCTTCGAGATAAGCGTGGCCGATCTCTTCCTCAATCCGACCGTAACGTTCCTCTCGCCGTCTCCCGCGCATGGCGAGCTCCTTGCGGTCAGCGATGGTGCGGAGTGGAGCATCTCCGGATGGCTCGCTGCGGATGAGGTGGCGTTCGAGGTGTTCTGGATGCCCGGTGAGCGCGTCATCCTCCATAACCCGTACTTCGCTGTCTGGGAAAACTCCTTCGACTCCCTCATCGATGACTGCACCGTGCTCGATCTCGAGACGTATGAGAGGACGCCGGGAAGGGTTGCGCTGTCGATCGATCTCAGCCCGACGCTATCGCTTGCCGGCTGGGCCGTGGATGTCTACGCCGAGGATGATTCGTGGATAGGCATCAGGCTTCCGCTGACGAGCTCGAATGTCGATATCTGGGGAGATGTCACCGGATACCTCCGCGTCGAGGAGAGCTCCGATGGCGTCCTGGACCTCTCGGGAGACCTGGAGGCGCGCGACCTGACGATGTCGCTCGGCATGGAGCCCATCCCAGAGTGGTACGGAGGCGATTCGACGACGACGTCCGATCTTACGCTGCTGCTGACTGAGAACGTCAAGTTCGTATTCCCCCTCACTGGCGATCCGATCCTCCGCGCGGATCTTGCCGAGAACCAGAATCTCCGCGTACGCGTCGACGAGAAGGGGTCGATGGATATATCCGGATCGCTGGATATCCGCTCGGGAGAGCTCTTCTACTTCCAGAAGAACTTCTACATCACGGAAGGCAACATCAGCTTCCGCCCCGATCCGTTCCTCTCCAGCGGCGTCTTCAACCCGATCATCAACCTCCGAGCAAGGCTTCGCGACTTCGATTCCGACGGAAATGCCGTCGATATCTACCTCATACTCCGCGATTCCACACTCTCCAACATCAGCCCGTCGTTCGAGAGCTCGCCTTCGAAGCCGATAAGCGAGATCATGCAGATACTCGGCCAGTCGATCCTCCCCAACTCCGTCTACGGGGACCTCTCCGTCTCCTCGATGGTCTCGATCGTCTCCGCATCCGTCGACATCCTCTCCCGAATCGGCCTCATATCATCGCGGAACGATGATACGCTCG
>CALXXR010000105.1 GCA_944392735.1 uncultured Spirochaetaceae bacterium
CCTTGCTTCTGCCTTTGGATCTTCCATTCTTCCTCCCTACCCTTCCTATGATCAGGGGCGTACCGCCCGAGAGCGAGAACATCAGCGCCCTGTAGAGCACCGAGTATGCGAACTTCGCCGCCGATTCTCCATCGATGGTGGACTCAGCGTCCGGCACGAGTCCAGAAAGCACCTTCCTGCCCTCATCCTTCGTCTCATCGCTCCATGAGATCACAGTGTATGGATCCGCATTCCAGCTCCTGGCGTTGATTCGCTGCAGAAGCTCCGAGAGCGCGGCGGTCGAGGAGGCCATGAGCTCCCCGATATCCGGCAGCGAAGAGCGGTATGTGAACATGTCGGGCGAAGGCACGAAGAGGACGGAGAAGAGCGTCTTCTCCCAGATCATGTCCCCGGATGACATCAGCTTCAGCACAAGCGGATGGCGCCGGCTCCTGAAGCCATGCGGGATGCGCTCCAGCATCGGCATGCCGGCAACGGCAGAGGCAGCCTTGAGTATGAACGCCTGGTAGATGTCCTCAGGAAGGCTTTCCATGAAGAATGGCCTCTTGGGGTCGTCCTTCCAAGGGATCATCTTCACGCCTCCATGCTCCAGATAGGCGAGGTTGCCGCTGATCCATTCGGATGAGTATGTCCTGATAGCCTTCTCCGAAGCCGTCCCGCCGAGATAGCTGAAGAGCGATCCGGAGAATATCATCTTGCTTCCGTTCATAAGAGCCTGTATGTGACCTGGTTCCTATCCGACGAGGCAAGCTCGTAGACCCTGCCATCGATCGTGAAGGACTTCGACCGCCTCGCCGAGGCGGAATAGACATGATAGACCAGTATCAGGGAGAGAGCCGCACCGGCTTCCTCCTTGTCGGCCTCCGTCGGCACTATGACGCGTACGGCCTTCGCTCCGAAGCTCTCCGCTCCCTCGGCCGTAAGCACGAGCTCTCCTCCCTCATCGCTCTCCGAGCCGCGGGCGAAGAACCAGACGGGGAACGCATCCCCGGATATATCGGCAAGAGCCTCCTCGACGTCGCTCTCGGTGAGGATCGCGCCATTGATGTACAGCGTGGAAGCGCCGTAGAAAGCCATGATCGAGTGCACGAAGCGTATGAAGCGCGCTGCCGTCTCCATGGTTCCATCCGAGAGGCAGCATGCGCCGGCGACGAGCAGATTAGGAGCCTCCACGGAGATGGAGAAGACCGCACCGCTGCCGTTTCTGAACACAGCGGCTCCCTCCTTCTCGGAGGAGAGGCGGAGTCCCCTCACCTTCACGCTCTTCTTCAGATCCCCGGCCGCGGTGCCTTCAGGGATCTCTATGATCGCCATGAAGATGCCCTTGCGGCACCCAAGGAGGTAATCTGCCCTGGCCTTCATCATCAAAGCCTCATCGACTTCGTGCTGGGGCCTTGCTGAGATGTCTCGCGAAAGATAGGAGCGGAGGAACCTCCTTGCCCTGGATATGTGCTTGAGGGCCGCTTCGTCATCCGCGGCATAGCCGCCGAAGAGAGCGAACTCGTTCCTTGCGGCAAGGAAGTCGGCATAGGGCTCCCTGGCATATGATTCCCGCCCGAGCCTTCCAAGCCTATCGAGCGAAGCGGTGTATCTGCCCTTGCGGTTGAGCATCACGGCCTGGAATGCAAGCGAAGCCGCCTCCTTCATCCCATCGGGAAGGAGATCCACGATCTCAGTCGCGATTCCGATTGCATTCTGCAGCTCCCTGTCCTTTTCCTCTCCCGGTCTTCCAGCCATATCAACGCTCCTTCATGAGGAGGATATCCTCATCGCCATCCTTGGCATCTGTCATCCTGAACTTCCTGCCGTCCGCCTCGAAGTCATCGCCATCCTTCATCGGATGGCGGATGTTCTTCGAGAACGCGGCAATCAGCGGGATGAGGTTGACGCTTGGATCGCCGTCCTTCTCTGCCACGATGCCGATGTTCCGCCTCCCCCATACCGCACCTGCGTGCGTGCGGAGGATGGAATCATCGCCTTCGGCATAGAATATCTGATAGATCACAGGCTCGCACACAAGCCCGTCGGAGGTATCCGCAAGCAGCAGCTCGATGAAAGGCGGCGGAAGCACTGTGTTGTTGAGCGCCACAAGCGGGCTTTCGCGGTAGCATGAGCAGACCGCAGCCAGCACCTGCTGCATATCGAAGGCGGCGGACGTTATGCTCTTGCCTGCCTCTACGGTTATGGCAATGGATGCACGCTTGACGCTTCCGTCATCGATCTCATCCACCTGCTTCCTGAGCTCCTCGGATCCGAAGGCCCTCAGCTCCGCCATCATCATCGACGGATCGACGTACTCGATGCTTATGACGCTGTCCCCGTCGGTGCAGAAGACATAGGAGGTATCGGTGCAGTCCACGGGATCGGGGGACTCATAGTACACGTCGATGGCATCCAGGACCTCGTCGATGTCGAAGTCCCTGTCCTCGGGTATCTCCACGGTAGCAAGCAGCACCCCCTTCGTCTCGCCCAACAGCGCGGATATCCTTGCCCTCTGCGAACGAGCCTCTAGATAGGCATCGAAGTCGCAGTCGTCGCTCTGATCACACTCCTTTATGTACTGCGAGAGCGCCTTGCGCTCCTTCCTCAGATAGACCGCAGCCTCCTCATCGCTTTGGGCGATCGCCTCGCGCGCAAGAAGCCTGTAGCAGCGCGCCTCCAATCTGGAAAGTCCCGGGCAATGCCTCTCCTTCGACTTCTTCTTGAGCGAGGAGATGATGCGGAGCGCCTCCTTGGGCTTCCCAGAACCGGATGACATCAGCGCATCGAGAACCGCATGGGCATGCTCCTGCACATCCTCCGGCAGGAGGGAGATGAACTCATCGAAAAGCCCCGAGACCATGTCGGTGAATTCCATCATGAAGTTCTCCATATCAGGAGCGAAGGGGAAATCCTCGCCGCCGTCATCGTCATCGGCGCTGAATGGGAAGTATCTGTTGCTTATATCGTCGAAGCGGTCCTCGTCGACCTCACGGAATCGTCCGTCATCGTCCTTCTTGGACATATCGAGCCTCCCTTTTCAACTAAGGATAGCATAGTGCTGCAGGAAACGCCATAAAATCACGCGGCTGCAGGAAGAATGGAGACGCCCAGGAAGCGATCCTCCCTGGACGTCATCATGATGGTCTTCTGCAGTATCGTCACTTCGCCGGGTAGAGTCCGGAGAGGTAGTCGCAGAACACCTCGTTCAGCATGCTGCCCTCGGTGAGGACGCGGCCGAACATCGTATATCCATCGCCACCTGCTGCCATGAAGTCGTTGGTAGCGACCTTGTATGTGGTCTCTGTATCGTTCCTGTCGAGAAGGACATCCCCGATATAGACCTTCTTGATCCTCTCTCCCGCTGGAGAGGAAGCGGAGTACACGACCTTGAGGTCCGTCTGGGAGAATGCGCCATTCTGCTCAGGAAGCAGCGAGTAGCCATGCTCGAGGGCCGCATAGACATCCGCTGGGGATATCTCGCATACGACGATGATGTTCGTGAACGGAAGCACGTTGTTGACATCTCCGAGCGTGACGGGGCCAGCCGAGAGGGAAGCCCTTATTCCGCCGCCGTTGACGATCGGGAAGTCGGCTCCGCTCTCTGCCGTCATCGCCTCGCAGACGAGCGCGGAGAGGTTCGTCTTCTTCGTCCTCACGTCAGCCCTCTCTCCATTGAGGTCCATCGGGATGTCCGCAACGACAGCTCCGAGCATCGAATCGAGCTCTGCCTGCTTCTCGGCGACATACGCATCGATTTCCGGATCATTGGGCACCTCGGTGATGCCGAAGGACTTCAGGAGCGATCCGGTGGACGGGTCGAGGACCTCCGTCGCAGGAAGGAGGAATGCATCCGCGATCCTGGCGCTTCCATCTGCGTCGACATCAACGACGACGATTCCGAGATTGTTGAGATACTGGCCTGTGGAGACGATCAGCGTGCCGTTGACGAGCTCTCCGCCATCCATGACGGTATGGCTATGGCCATCGATGAAGAGATCGATGCCGTCGATGCTCTGGCAGATGATCCTGGATGTGAGTCCGGAATCCCCATCTGGAACCACTCCGATATGTCCGAGCACGATGACGAAATCGGCAAGCTCATTGGCTATGTCGATCGCTGCCTGAGCGCTCGCGACAACCTCATCGGAGAGGAAATCGAGGCCTTCCGTGTTCTTTGGGTGCGACTTCGTCTTGGTATCGGGCGTCGTGAGTCCGATCACGCAGACCTTGAATCCGTTGTAGTCGTAGATCTGGTAGGGCTGGAACACCAGCGCTCCGCTTGCGTCCGTGATGTTCGCGTTGAGGATGCGAAGCGATGCATTATCCTCTGCCCAGGCAGCTGCCTCCTCGAGGCGCTCTGCGCCGTAGTTGAAGTCATGGTTGCCCGGCACCATCGCATCGTATCCGAGCATATCCATGATCTCGAGGACGGTCTGTCCCTCGAACATGTTGGCGAGGTTCGTTCCATGGAGCGTATCTCCGCCGTCGAGGAGGAGGATATCATCGGTCAGCGCCCTAGCCTGCTTGAGGAGCGTGGCGAGCTTTGCATAGCCCATGCTGCCGTCCTCCTCCGGCATGATCCTTCCGTGCACATCGTTCGTGTGCCCGATGTAGAGCTGGAATCCATCGTCATCGCCGGAGGCCTTAACGACAGGCTCGATGCCGAAGGGATACTCAGACGGAGCTGCAGCTGCAGGAGCTGCTACAGGAGCCGGCGTCGTGATGTATTCGATGAGATCCGCAACAAGCAGATCGAGCGCAGCGGCGGCCTGCACATCCTCTATCGCCTCAGGATACGAGAAGACGACCGTTCCCGGCTCCGTGACCTCGAAGAGCACGCCATACCTGAAGAAGCCAAGCTTCGAGCTCTCCGCGGTGAGGAATGCCTCGACCTCGGACTGGGAAATGCCCGCAGGATACTTCACCACAGCCT
>CALXXR010000106.1 GCA_944392735.1 uncultured Spirochaetaceae bacterium
TTCCCCGGATTCCTCAAGCTCTATGAGGTCTCCACCGACGATGAGTCGAAGGAGAGCGAGGAGGGAGTGCTTCCGCTCCTTGCAGGCGGCGACAGGGCCGAGATCAGCGAGAGCGAGGCCAAGGAGCATATGACGAAGCCGCCAGCACGCTTCAACGAGGCAAGCCTCGTGCAGAAGCTCGAGAGCGAGGGGATCGGAAGGCCATCGACATATGCAGCCATCATCTCGACGCTCATAGACAGGCGCTATGTGATCAGGCAGGGCGGACAGCTGGTTCCTACGTTCACGGGATTCTTCGTCGACTCCTTCCTTGAGATGACGTTCCCCGCCTACATCGATGTGGGATTCACATCGAAGATGGAGGAGGGATTGGATAAGATCGCAGGAGGCAGCGAGAGCAAGAGGCAGTACCTCGATTCGTTCTGGAAGGGCAGCGATGGATTCCCAGGCCTCGATGCGGATCTCCAGAAGATATCGCAGACGGTGAGGAAGGCAGATGTGACGACTCTTACGCTTCCAGGCCTCTCCGGCAGCTTCGACCATGATGGCACCAAGGTCTCCTATGCGGTGAAGATCAGCAAGTTCGGGCCGTATCTCGCCTCCGACTGCTTCGACAAGGAGGCAGGCAAGGACAGGATGGCCTCCATCGACCAGAACCGCTACTTCCCAGGCACGTTCACCGACGCGGACGCGAAGCGGATACTCTTCCCGGAGAACGATGATGTCGAGATAGCGGAGGGCATCTCCGTCTCGGAGGGCCGCTTCGGCAAGTACCTGAAGACAGCCGATGGAAGGAACATCATGATACCTCGTCCGTTCCGCAATAAGCTCACGCCTGAGCTGGCCCAGCTCCTTTCGTCACTTCCCAAGTCGATTGGAGTCGACGCCGATGGCAATGACATCCAGATGATGGCGGGTCCCTACGGCTTCTATGCCAAGTGCGGGGACAAGAACATCTCGATAAGCGATCCGTTCTCCGTGGATGCCGCCGAGATAGCCAAGGAGGCCGCTGGCGGCGGGAAGGGCAATGGCCCGCTCCAGGATTTCGGTGAAGTCGAAGGATCCCCGATGCAGATCCTCTCAGGCCGCTACGGTGCGTACATAAAATGGGGATCGAGGAACATCTCAATCCCCAAGGCGGAGCAGACGGATGCCTCATCCATCTCCAAGGAGCGCGCCCTCGAGATCGCCTCATCGGATTCCACCAAGCTCAATGCGATCAGGGATTTCGGCGAGTTCGAAGGTAAGCCCCTCATGATCGTTGATGGCCGCTATGGCGCATACATCAAGTGGGGCGACCGCAACTGCCCGATTCCCAAGGAGGAGCGTGAGGGAGCTGGATCGATGAGCGTCGAGCGCGCACGCGAACTTGCTGCTGCAGCTCCCGAGAAGAAGAGCGCTCCAAAGCGCAGGACAGGGTACACGCGCAGATGAAGGGAGGGGATTCGTCCCCTCTTTCCATTATCAGCGCCATCAACCATAATGTCTCAGTCTATGGATAGAAGATTCACTATCGAGGAGCTGAGGGAGGAACGCCCCTGGCTCAGGAGGAAGACGCTTGTCTTCATGAGCGATTTCGGCCTCGTGGATGGCGCCGTGAGCGCCATGCATGGCGTAGCCGATGAAGTGTCGCAGGACCTCAGGCTCGAGGATCTCACCCACGATATCCCTCAGTTCTCCATCTGGGAGGCTTCGTACAGGCTCATCCAGGCGATGACGTACTGGGCACCCGGCACCGTATTCATCTCCGTCGTCGATCCGGGAGTCGGATCGGACAGGAAGAGCGTCGCCGTCCTCACTGCTTCGGGCCATGTGGTCGTCACGCCGGACAACGGCACGCTCACGCATGTGGCCAAGGACATCGGCATACTCGAGAGGCGCGAGATATTCGAAGCGGTCAACAGGCTCAGCGGCAGCCAGAGGAGCTACACCTTCCATGGCCGCGATGTCTATGCATATACAGGAGCAAGGATCGCCTCCGGAGCCATCAGCTTCGAGGAGACGGGACCTGTGCTCGATGATGCCCCGGTGCTTCTGGATGTCGAGGAGCCGAGGATCGAGGGCGACAGGCTCATCGGTGCCATCGACATACTCGACACGCGCTACGGCAGCCTCTGGACGAACATCCCCGATACGCTCTTCGACCAGTTCGGAGCGCGGCATGGAGAGAGGTTCCACATAGAGATACGGCATGACGACATGACCGTATTCGGCTATGACATGCCGTTCTGCAGGAACTTCACCGAAGTGGGGAAGGGCGAGCCATTGATCTACATCAACAGCCTCCTCAACGTGGGCATCGCCATCAATCAGGGATCCTTCTCCGAGAGGTTCCGCATCGGGACGGGAGAGGGATGGAGGATCGCAATTTCAGCATCCCGCTAGGGATCAGGAGGATAATATGGCACAGTCGAAGGCAATGGCGGGCGTCAGGCTCGTCGTCGTCACAGCTATCGGAGCCGCACTCTACGGCTTCGGAGGTCTCATCGGCATTCCGGTGTTCGCCAATACGACGCTCAAGCCGGCAATGGCTATACTCGCGCTCTTCGCAGGCATATATGGACCGGTGGTCGGCTTCATCTCCGGCTTCCTCGGACATCTTCTCACGGACGCATTCTCCGGTTGGGGCGTCTGGGTCTCATGGGCGTTCGGAAGCGGACTCGTCGGTGCGATGATCGGCGCCTTCCCGCGCATAACGAAGAAGAGGATCTCGAAGGGCGAGTTCGGCGGCAAGGATGCAGCCATCCTCATCGGGCTCTCGTTCGCCGCGAACTTCATCGGCTACATGATCTCCGCCATACTCGACTACTTCTTCTATGGCGAGCCTTTGGATAAGGTCATCACCCAGCAGCTCATCACGTCCGTTTCCAATACGGTGATGATCGGGATCATCGGAACGATCCTCATGGTGCTCGTTGCGAAGAACTACAGGGGCAGGCAGAACCTCACCCTCGATTCCTCCAAGAAGTCCAGATGATCAGGTTCAGCGATTTCTCCTTCACATACGCTTCCCAGTCCGAGCCGACGCTGAAGCATATCGACCTCGAGATCAAGGATGGAGAGAAGGTCCTCATCATCGGTCCCTCGGGGTCGGGCAAGTCGACGCTCGGCAATGCCATCAACGGGCTTGTCCCCCATTCGATGGAGGGGAGCGTGGAGGGATCGCTGGAGATCTCCGGCATCGATGCCGCCTCGAGCGATGTCTTCTCGATATCGCAGAAGGTGGGCACGGTGCTCCAGGACACAGATGGGCAGTTCGTAGGGCTTTCCGTCGCGGAGGACATCGCATTCTCCCTGGAGAACCAGATGGTGCCCCAGGAGAGGATGAGGAAGGTGGTGCTGGATTCCGCGGCCCTCGTCGATATGGAGTCCTTCCTCTCGCAGCCGCCAGGGGATCTCTCTGGCGGCCAGAAGCAGAGGGTGTCGATCGCGGGCGTGCTCGTGGACGATGTCGACATACTCCTCTTCGACGAGCCGCTTGCGAACCTCGATCCTGCCACGGGGCTCTCTGCAATGCGCCTGATCGATGAGCTGCATAGGCGCACGGGCAAGATCGTCATCATCATCGAGCACAGGATAGAGGATGTGCTCTCCTATCCCGTGGATAGGATCGTCCTAATCGAGGATGGCAGGATAACGCTCAATACCGACACCGAATCGCTCCTTCGCAGCGACGCGCTGCATAGCGCCGGAATCCGCGAACCTCTGTACATCAGCGCTCTGAAGGCAGCTGGCTGCGACATCGCAAACTGCAGCGGGAGCCTCTCTCCCGTGGAAGCCTTCGATCCTGAGCCATACAGGGAGAAGCTCATCTCCTTCCTGAAGGAGCATGAGAGGAAGGCCGTCAGGCCGGAAGGGGAGATCATCGCAGCGCTGGATGATGTCTCGTTCTCGTATGATGGCAGACGCGACGTGCTCCAGCATGTCTCGTTCTCGATCAGGAAGGGGGAGATGGTCTCCCTCCTCGGCAAGAACGGGGCCGGGAAGTCTACGATCGCCTCGATGCTGATGGGCATCATACGCCCAGATTCAGGCAGCATCTCGATAAACGGCAGGGATGCCTCCTCCGACACGATCGCGATGCGCAGCCGCACCGTCGGCTTCGTGATGCAGAATCCCAACCACATGATCTCCCATCCGATGATCTACGATGAGGTCGCGTTCGCCCTACGCGAGAGGGGGATGGATGAGGAGGAGATCGAGAAGCGCGTGCTGTCGGCACTTGAGCTCTGCGGTCTCGGACAGTACTGGAAGTGGCCCGTAAGCGCCCTCAGCTATGGGCAGAAGAAGCGCGTCACAATCGCATCGATCATCGTGCTGCAGCCTGAGATCCTCATCCTAGATGAGCCCACCGCAGGGCAGGACTGGAGGCATTACACCGAGCTGATGAGATACATCAGACGCCTCAATGAGGAGCTCGGGATCACCATCATATTCGTCACTCATGACATGCATCTCGCGCTGGAGTATACGGACAGGTCCATCGTCATCGCGGATGGGGTGATCCTCCGCGACGGGGAGATCGGGACGGTGTTCTCCGATAGGATGCTGCTCGGGAGCGCGAACCTCCGCGTCACGAGCCTCTATGAGCTTGGGCGCCGCATCGGACTGGATGAGTCCGGCATCGCCTCGTTCATCCGCACCTTCATGCAGCGCGAGGACGATGATGAGCCGGATGGACAGGTCTCTCAGAGCCCCGTCCCGGAGCTTGCATCCTCGGCGGAGAAGGGTCGTCGGAAGGGAAGGAAGAAGGCCAAGGAGGAGAAGCGCTTCGGATTCGGGCTTTCATACATCGATATCGAATCGCCGATCCATTCCCTCACGGGCGTCACGAAGTTCCTGGTGTTTGCCATGTGGCTGGCCATCACCATCGTCACCTTCGACATCCGCATCCTGGCGGTGATGCTCATTGCGGCGATCGCTGCAATGAAGGCATCAAGGATACCGTTCAGGCGCTTCCTGCCCCTGATGTGCGTGATGCTCGGCTTCATGCTGGTCAACGCATTCTTCATCTATCTCTTCTCCCCGCAGCAGGGGCCGGAGTCCATGGGGCACAGCACCGTCATCCTCGGGCCGGAGGGAGGGATGTACTCGCTGACGCTTGAGACGGTCATCTATCTCATAACGGTTTTGATGAAGTACCTCGCGATCTTCCCGATGGCGCTGATGTTCGTCTATGCAACGCACCCGTCGGAGTTCGCATCGAGCCTCAACAGGCTCCATTTCTCATACCGTCTGAGCTACTCGGTTGCCCTGATGCTGCGCTATATACCGGAGATCACCGACGACTACATGCACATCATGCATGCGCAGATGGCGCGTGGCGTGGATATCTCGCGCAACGTGAGGCTGATGGAGAGGATCAGGAGCGTGGCAAGGGTCCTGGCTCCGCTTGTGCTCTCTTCGCTGGAGCGCATCGATACGATCTCCAATGCGATGGTGCTCAGAGGATTCGGACGCGGCAGGCAAAGGACGTGGTACATGTCCAGGCCTATGAAGGCGATGGACTATGCCGCGATTGCAGCAACCGCGCTGCTTCTGGCCTTGGCCGCCGTGCTGCGCTTCGGCTTCGGGATCAGGTTCTGGTATCCGTTCTAGCCTCTGCGTAGAGGTCCGCCACCTTGCTCGCGAAGGCCTCGATGCCGAATGCATGGGCGCCTCTGCGGGCTTGCGTTGCCATGGATCTCCTCAGGCCTTCATCTCCTTCGAGCCTCTCCACGGCTTTGGCAAGCTCCTCATCGTCATCCGCAAGAAGGCCATTCAGGCCATCCTCCACGACGCCGCAGAGAACCGGGTCGCGGAATGCGATGACGGGAAGCGCCGAGGCGAGCGCCTCGATGAACGTCAGTCCCTGCGTCTCGCTTCTGGAAGCCGATATGAACGCATCCGATGCCCTGTAGCAGCGGCTCACCTCATCAGGCTGAAGCATGCCGGTGAAGACGGCATCCGACCCAAGCCCGTCCCTCAGCGCCTCAATCGTCTTCCTGACGGGGCCATCACCGACCACGAGGAGCCTTCTGCCCTTCCTCCTCCTGAATATGCGGAGTATCGTCTCTACGTTCTTCTCCGCAGCAAGGCGTCCGCAGAAGATGAAGAGGACCTCGTCGTCGCCGATGCCGTACCTGCTCCTCACGGCTCGCCTCTCGTCATCCGAGAGCGGCTCGGCGTATCTGGAGAGATCGATTCCGGAGGGGATGACGGAGATGGGGCAGGCGATGGCGTATTCCTCCAGCAGCGTCCGAACCTTCTCGGTCGGTGCTATGATACCGTCGATGCGCTCTGAGACGAAGCGCGTGTAGAAGCGAACCGCGGCCTTTCCAACTGCCTTGGATGGGGAGAAGTACTGCGTGTAGTCCTCGTACATCGTATGGTATGTGTGGATCAGCGGTATCCCAAAGAGCTTCTTCAGATGCAGCGCGATGTAGAAGGTGCTGAACTCGCAGTTGGTGTGGAGGATGTCAGGCGCCCAGTATGCAAGCTCATCGCTGAATGCCGTGGCAGCTGGCGATCGAAGCCGCGCGCCCGGGTAGATCAGGCCGGCATCATGGCTTCCTATCCAGTAGATGCCATCCTCATAGTATGACCTGCGGTCCTGCGAGAGCGTCATCAGGCGCACGTCATGGCCAAGGGCAAGAAGCCCCTTTCTGAGATTCTCGACGGAGACGACCACGCCGTTCACCGCCGGATGGTACCAGTCAGACAGCAGCAGTATCCTCATGCAGATACCTTAGCCCAAAGGCACGCGGCGGGCAATGCGCTTGTGCTCCGCCTGTGGAAAGATAGTCAAATATGGATAAATGAAGCAAACTATGCATGTAATCGTCTATTTTAGCTTCACAAGGTCTTAGCATTTGCTATACTGAAGCCATCTAGAACACATAAGGAGACGCCACATGAAGAAGCTTCTCGTGCTTGCTCTTGTCCTCATCCTTCCATTCATGGCCTTCGCCAGCGGAAGCGAGGAGACTGCGGATGATGCGGATGATGCGATCCGCATCGCGCTGATCATCGAGAACACGATCGATGACAAGGGCTGGTGCCAGTCCATGCATGATGGAATCACCCAGGCGATTGCCGAGATGGGCGATAAGAACATCATATACTCCTACACGGAGAAGATGCTCCCCGTCGATGCTGGATCGATTGCGCGCCAGTATGTAGCGGAAGGCTATGACCTCATCATAGCCCACGGTGCTCAGTACAAGAACCTTGTGCTTGAGATCGCTGAGGAGTACCCGGACGTATCGTTCGCCTTCGGTACATCCTCCGAGATCGGACCCGAGAATGTCTTCACATACATGCCCGAGTCCGAGGAGACGGGATACATCAACGGAATCATCGCCGGAACGGTGACCCGCGATGATATCGTCGGACTGGTCGGTCCTGTCGATTCCGGCGACGCTGCCCGCTATAACCGCGGCTATGTCCTCGGAGTGCAGTCGGTCAATCCCGATGCGAAGATCCTCGTCGCGCACACGGGATCCTTCTCCGACTACGTGAAGTCGTCAGAGGTCGCGACATCGCAGCTGGCAAACGGCGCCGATGTCCTCACCGGATCGTCGCAGCAGGCCATCGGAGCGCTTCGCGCCACTGCCGAGTCTCCGACGGCGATGTGGGTTGGCCAGGATCTTGCGCAGCTGACGACGGAGGAAGGCAAGCTCAAGTGCATCGCAGCCTCCGCATACAACTACGCTGCAGTCGTCAAGGAGCTTGTGGGCAAGATCGAGAACGGAGTCAAGGGAGGCGAGTGCATCCCGATGAACTTCGCGAACGGTGGATTCATCTTCGACTACAACCCGGATCTCAAGGCTGAATGGGTATCCCCTGAGCTTGAGGCAACCATCAACGAGACGATCGAGTCCTTCAAGGCCGATCCAGATGGAACCCTCGCATCCTGGGCCGACGTGGACTATTCCACTCTCTGATGAACGATAGGGCAGGGCTTTGCGCCCTGCTCTTCATTTTTCACGCTATGGACAACAAGATAAGATCCCTGAGGATGGAGCACATCACCAAGCGGTTCCCGGGTGTGCTTGCCTCCGATGATATCTCGATCAGCGTCTCCGAGGGCGAGGTCCTTGCCCTTGTCGGCGAGAACGGCGCTGGAAAGACGACCCTCATGAATATCCTGATGGGGCTTTACCAGCCCGATGAGGGACGCATCATCATCAACGACGAGCCTGTGCGCTTCCGCGGTCCCGAGGATGCCTTCCGCGCTGGGCTTGGAATGGTGCACCAGCAGTACATGCTCGTGCCCAACATGACGGTTACGGAGAATGTCGCTCTGGGCTGCAAGAACGCGTGGAGCCCCTTCCGCCTCGATATGAAGGCTGTAAGGGACCATGTCGTCGAGGCCTCGGAGCATTATGGGCTGAAGGTCAATCCCGATGCATACATCTGGCAGCTCTCGGTCGGCGAGCAGCAGAAGGTCGAGCTCGTGAAGACGCTCTGCCTCGGCGCACGCTTCCTGATCCTCGACGAGCCTACATCCGCGCTCACTCCCCAGGAGGTCGATGAGCTCATCGTCCTTCTGCACAGGATGACCGAGGAGCTCTCGATCATCTTCATCTCCCACAAGCTGCAGGAGGTGAAGGCGCTGTCGAACAAGGTCACGATACTCAGGCATGGCAGGGTCGTGTTCTCAGGCAATACCGATGACTACTCCTCCCAGGAGATCGCCGCGAAGATGACGGGCCATGAGATCGTCCTGCCAAAGAATACGGGCAAGGCGTCAGCAGGCGACGAAGCCCTCTCCATGAAGGACCTCGTGGTCCTTTCCGACAGGAAGACGCCCGCACTCAATGGACTGTCGCTTGGGATCCGGAGCGGGGAGATCGTCGGGTTGGCCGGCGTCTCCGGAAACGGGCAGAGGGAGCTTGCGGAGGCGATCAACGGCCTCAGGCACGTAGAGAGCGGATCGATCTCCTTCTTCGGCAAGGAGATATCCAACTACACGCCACGGAAGGTGATCGAGGAGGGGATGGGATACATCCCTGAGGAGAGGAATACGGAGGGCATCGTACCTGCGTTCTCGATCAAGGAGAACATCGTGCTCAAGGATGCCGCCGAGAAGGCATTCTCCAGCGGCGTATTCCTCAGGCAGAAGAAGATCGATGAGGTAGCCCAGCGCCTCGTGGAGCGCTTCGATGTGCGCTGTCCGGGCATTTCGACGGCAGCGGGGTCGCTTTCGGGAGGGAATATCCAGAAGGTCATCCTAGCACGCGAGATCGAGCGCCATCCGCGCTTCCTGGTTGCGGTCTATCCCACCAGGGGACTGGATATGGGTGCGGTGGAGTTCATCCATTCAGAGCTCCTGAAGATCCGCGAGAGCGGCATCGGCATCCTGCTGATATCCGAGGAGCTCGATGAGATCATGGATCTCTCGGACAGGATCGCGGTCATATACAAGGGCCGCATACAGAGCGTGCTCGACAGGAACGAGGCAACTCGCGAGCGGCTTGGCATACTGATGGCGGGGGTTGGCGAAGAATGACAAGGGGTTTCCGTATCGCTTTCAGGGTTGCGATCATAGCAGCTGCTGCAATCAGCGCAATCCTCATGGCCTCCATCATCCTCTGGATGATCGGGGCAGATGTATCCGATACGTTCTATACGATCGTATTCGAACCGCTGACGAAGATGCTTCATATCTCCGAGGTGCTGATCAGGGCCATACCGCTCTGCATCATCGCCCTCGGCATCTCCGTGGCATACCGATCCGGGATCATCAACATCGGCGCCGAGGGGCAGATGGCCATGGGGCTTCTGGCCTTCACAGGCGTTGCTCTGGCTTTTCCGGATCTCCCCAGGCCGCTGCTGCTTCCCGTCGCGCTCATCGCCTCGATGATCGGGGGAGGCATATGGGGCTTCATCCCCGGCATCCTCAAGGCAAAGCTCAATGTGTCGGAGCTCCTGTCGACGGTGATGCTGAACTACATCGCCGCGCAGTTCTACTCGCTCTGCCTCAGGACGATCTACCTCGATCCGGCTGAACAGGTCTATGGAACGGGCACTCCGCAGTCGATGAGGCTCACGGAGAATGTCTGGCTGGGTCGCATCACGGGACGTCTCCACTACGGCATCTTCATAGCCATCGTGCTCGCCGTGCTGATCTTCCTGCTGATGTGGAAGACATCGATAGGCTTCAAGATGAGGGCATCCGGCTCCGGCGCCAGGGCAGCACGCTACGGCGGCATAAGCGTAGGCTTCTACCTTGCTGCTTCAATGGCCATCTCCGGAGCATTCGCGGGGCTTGCTGGAGGCGTGGAGCTTGCGGGTGTGCACAGACGTGCCATCGAAGGAATCACCAACAACTACGGCTTCTCGGGCGTCGTCGTCGCCCTCTTCGGAGGCCTTCATCCATTCGGGATCGTACCCGCCTCCTTCCTCTTCGGCCTTTTGATCTACGGATCGACGCTGGCGCCGTCGAAGGTCGGGGTGCCTGCCAATATCGTGCAGGTCATGCAGGGTATCATCATCATCGTAATCGTAACTGCGCAGATGGTCCTCTCCAATGCGTATTTCCAGGACAGGGTCTGGAGGAAGTACCAGGCTCTGAGGAAGAAGGAGGGCTGAGATGCTGGCTATCATCACGAATATGCTGTCGATGTGCATTCCGTTCTCGGTCGCGCTCCTCTTGGCATCGCTGGGTGAGATGTTCAACCAACGAGCGGGCGTGTTCAACCTCGGCTGCGAGGGCGTAATGGCCATGGGAGCCTTCGTTGGCATGCTCATACCGTTCCTCGCAGGCGGAGGCGGCGCCGTCTCCGAGTGGTACAACGTGCTCGGATTCCTGGCAGCTGCCATCCTCGGTGCGCTCTTTGGGCTCTTCTTCGGCGTCATCACGGTGACGTTCAGGGCTCCGCAGGGAATCGCCGGAATCGGATTGCAGATGTTCGGAGTGGGAACGGCGGGAACGCTCTTCCGACACTTCGTCGGAGGAACCCAGTCCATCCCAGGCATCCCCGATGTCGATATCCCGCTTCTGTCGAGGATCCCCGTGATCGGCGAGATCCTCTTCTCCCACAACGCGGCGGCGTACCTTGCATATATCTTCGTTCCGATCGCATGGTACATCCTCTTCAGGACGCCATGGGGATTGAAGGTGAGGGCCGTGGGCACGAATCCGCGTGCTGCCGATTCGATGGGGATCAACGTGAGCCGTACGCGCTATGAGGCGCTGGTGCTGGGAGG
>CALXXR010000107.1 GCA_944392735.1 uncultured Spirochaetaceae bacterium
CAATGAACGGTCCATCACATCGATGACGGTGCGGATCTCCTTCACAGCCCCTTCATAGCTCTCGAGCTGGGAAAGGGTATCGAAGATGATCATATGCCCGCCTTATGGCTCTCGGCTATCTCGCTGAAGCGGATGATCTCATCGACGCAACCATCGATGCCGAGCTTGGAGGAATCGAGGGAGATCGAATAGGTGCGGCACATGCCCCACTTGCGATCCGAGTAGTAATTGTAGAAATTGGCGCGGCTCTTGTCGTTCTTAAGGCAGATATCCTCAGCCCTGTCGGCAGGTATGCCGTAGACCTCGACCGCCCTCTTCACCCTCGCCTCCAGAGGAGCATGGATGAATATGGAGATCAGATCGGGATCATCCTTGAGTATGTAGTCGCCGCAGCGCCCGATGATGATGCACGAGCCTTTTGAAGCGACCTTCCTGATCGTATTCGACTGTATGAGGAAGAGCTGGTCGTTGAGCGGCATCTCGTTGAATCCGAGCGTGCCGGATGACATCGGATAGTTCCCCATCACAAGCGAGTACAGGAGCGAGGATGCCGGCTTCTCATCCGCATTGCGGAACAGCTCCTCCGAGTATCCGCTGTCCTTGGCTGCCATCGCCAGGAGCTCCTTGTCGTAGTAAGGTATGCCGAGCTTCTCCGAGAGCTTCTTGCCGACCATGCGGCCGCCGGAGCCGAACTGGCGTCCTATCGCGAAGATTGCCTTTGTTCCCATATACAGCCTCCTGATTGCATTATAAACCAGAAAGGACGCGGATGAATGTGTATTTGAACGATTATGCGCCTCTCTACACGCCTTCGATGAGGTGCTCGGCGAGTATCTTGATGCCGATGGCGATGAGGATGAGCCCTCCAGCGAGCTCCGCCCTTGACTTATATCTGCTTCCCGCGATGGCTCCGAGCCTGACTCCGAAGCCCGAGAGGATGAAGGTCGTGAGGCCGATGAACGCCACAGCCCAGTAGATGCTGCCATCGACGGCGGCGAGGGCGATGCCGGATGCCAGGGCATCGATGGAGGTCGCGACAGCAAGCGGAAGCATTGCCCTGGCGGTGAGCGACGGGCTCTCCTCCTCATCCTTCGAGCAGGACTCGACGATCATCGAGATGCCGATGGCCGCAAGCAGCACGAATGCGACCCAATGGTCGAAAGCCTGGATCAGGTCCGAGAGCTGCATGCCGACGAAGTAGCCGATGAGCGGCATCAGGGCCTGGAAGAAGCCGAACCAGAGGCCGACGATGAGAGAAGCCTTCAGCGATGAGCGTCCGATGGCGAGACCCTTGCAGATGGAGACAGCGAAGGCATCCATGCTCAGCCCTACGGCGAGCACGAAGAGTTCACCTATTCCCATTGATTCCCTCCTGGAATGGAAAGCGGGGCCTCAGCCCCGCCTCCTTCAGCCGTTGACGCTCCCTGCAAGCGCCTCTGCCATCGCCTCGATCTCAGGAAGCTGCTCCTCCTTGAGCGAGGACTTGATGGAGATGACCGGCGAGATGATGGACACGTTCTTCATCGAAGAGAGCATCTCCGACATCTTCTTCCCTGCAGAGAGTGCCCATGTGCCGTTCTCGATCACGGCGGCATCCCTGTTCTGGAACGCATGCGCCTTGAGCTCTATAAGGAGCATCTCCATCTTCGGGAAGATCTCCGCATTGTACGTCGGGGATGCGAAGACGATCGTGCTGTACCTGAAGCACTCGGAGACGAGCACGGAGGCATCCGTCTTGGATGCATCGTACATGTGGATGTTCCTGACGCCCTTCTCGGCCGCCTTGGCAGCAAGCACGTCGACCGCATTGGCCGTATCGCCGTAGATCGATGAGTAGATGATCAGGAGGCCCTTCTCCTCGGGGACATAGGAAGCCCATGTCTGGTACTTGGAGATGAACCAGGAGAGGTTCTCCCTCCAGATCGGACCATGGAGCGGGAGGATCATCCTGATCGGAAGCTCCGCTGCCTTCTTCAGAGTATTCATCACCTGCACGCCGTACTTTCCTACGATGTTGATGTAGTAGCGCCTCGCATCATCGAGCCACTCCCCTTCGAAATCGAGCTCATCGGCATAGATGTTGCCTGCAAGGGCTCCGAATGTCCCGAAGGCATCCGCTGAGAAGAGGAAGCCGTTCGTGGTATCGAAGGTGACCATGACCTCCGGCCAGTGGACCATCGGCGCGAATGCGAATGCGAACGTATGCCTGCCGGTCGTGAGCGTATCGCCATCCTTGACGATATGGGCGCGCGAATCGATGTCGAATGTGTAGAACTGCCTGATCATCTGGATCGTCTTCTGGTTGCCGACGATCCTGACATCGGGATAGCGGAGCACGATCTCCGCGATCACGGAGCAGTGGTCGGGCTCCATATGGTTCACGATGAGGTAGTCGAGAGGACGGCCCGAGAGCGCGTATTCGACGTTCTCCAGGAATTCCCTCGAGACGGAATGGTCCGCCGTATCGAGGAGGACGGCCTTCTCATCGAGCACGACATAGGAGTTGTAGCTGACTCCGCGCTCGATCGGGTAGATATTCTCGAAGAGGGCAAGGCGTCTGTCGCTTGCTCCCACGTAGATCACATCTTCTGAGATGTTCCTTGTATTATGCATTGCGATAATCTCCTCCGTTGAAATATATACGATGGAGGGATTATCAGCAACAAGCTAGGAGAGGAAAGCCGCGAGATGCGGGACAAGATCCTTTATGACGACATTGGAGGTGTTGATGCACAGGTCGTATGAGGACTTGTCGCCCCACTTCTCACCCGTGTAGAACTCGTAGTACTTCGCCCTGCCCTTGTCCACCTTCTGGATCATCTGCTTCATCTCCTTGTCGGAGAGATGCTCGCCCTCAGGCGCCCTGTCATGGCATCTCCTGATCCTGCTCTCCATATCCGCATACACGAATATCCTGAACGGCTTGATGTCCCTGAGGATATAGTCGGCGCAGCGACCCACGATGATGCAGTCGGATGCAGCAGCCATCTCCTTGATGATGTTGCTCTGCTCGATGTAGACGGACTGCTGGATCTGGAATGTCATATCCGGATAGAGGCTGTGCCCGATGGTTATCGGCAGCAGAGGATATGGATGGTGCTCGACCACGTTATGGATGTACTCCTCAGTCAGCTGCGTGCGCTTTGCGATCTCGGAGAGGATCTCCTTGTCGTAATAGGCGATCTGCATGCGGTCCGCGAGCCTTCTTCCAAGCTCCCTTCCTCCGCTTCCGAATTCGCGTCCCAATGTGATTACCATATCTCTTCCTCCTTCTTCCTAGATTTTATTCCTTCGGGGTGGCGCATGCAAGGAAAAACGCCCACGCCCCAGCCATGCCCTTTGAATGATCATGGCAATCTGCTAGACTCGAGGCATGCAAAGGAAAAGACTGCAGCCGGGTCTGAAGCTTGCTCTGGGCTTCATGCTGCTGATTGCGATCGGAACGCTTCTGCTCTATATGCCGTTCTCGCATCAGGAGGGAGTCGATGTCTCCCTCATCGATGCGCTGTTCATATCGACATCGGCCATCTGCGTGACAGGGCTCACGCCATTGGACATCTCCGCAACGCTCTCCCTCTTCGGATCGATCGTGCTGATGCTGCTGATACAGATCGGCGGCCTCGGCTATGCCGTCATAGCCGTGATCATCATACGCCTCGCAAGCGGCAGGATCGATGCCTCCACCGGCAATCTCCTCCGAGACTCGCTCGGGGCGGACCACAGGATCGAGACGAGAAGGCTGCTGAAGGTCGCGCTATCGATCACCGCATCGTTCGAGCTCATCGGAGCCCTGCTCCTCTTCGGGCCATTCTCTGCGGTGCATGGAGCGGCGCGTGGAGCGTACCTTGCCCTATTCCACTCCGTCTCGGCATTCAACAACGCCGGCTTCGACCTATTCTCCGACAGCATGATGAAATGGAACGGCAATCCGCTCGTCCTCATAACCATCGCCTCGCTGATTGCATTCGGAGGACTTGGATTCATCCTCTACAACGACCTGATCACGCACATCAGGCACAAGGGGAAGATCTCGGTGCACACGAAGATCGTGCTCACGACGACGGCAGCGCTCATCATCATCGGCACGCTGCTCTTCAGGCTCATCCTCCCCGGCGTCGATTGGAAGAACGCCTTCTTCCAGTCCGTCACGACGAGGACTGCCGGCTACTTCTCATATGACCAGTCCGCTCTGCCGCCTGCAGGCATCGCGCTCACGATAGCGCTCATGTTCATAGGAGCCTCCCCCGGATCTACCGGAGGCGGCGTGAAGACGACATCGTTCTTCACCGCCGTGAAGGCCTCGTTCTCCCTCCTCCTTGGAAGGAATCCAACAGCCTTCAGGAGGGAGATCAGCGGGGAATCGGTGATGAAGGCGTTCTTCGTCATCATCATCTCCATGCTGCTCGTCGCAGCTGCGACGTTCATCATCTCCATCACGGACCCGGACTTCACGCTGGACCAGATCCTCTACGAGACGGTCTCGGCATATGCGACGGTAGGTCTGACGATGGGCATAACGCCATACGTATCCATTCCAGGGAAGATCGTCCTGATCGTGATGATGTTCCTTGGCAGGGTCGGATTCATGACGATAATCACGGCATTCGCAAGACGCCGCCAGAGCGCGGCAAGATACCTCGAGGAGAAGGTCATCATAGGGTAGCAATATGAGGAAGAAGGAAGGGAATCAGGTTTTCGCGGTGATAGGAACAGGACGCTTCGGGCTTGCTGTCGCAACAGAGCTCCTTGCAAGGGGCAAGTACGTGATCGCCGTCGATCAGGACCAGCAGAGGCTCAAGCCTCTCTACGACACGGACGCGGAGGTCTTCGTCATCAACGAGATATCCCGCGAATCGCTGATGGAGGCAGGCATCCAGGAGGCCGACACCGTCGTGGTCGGAATCGGCAAGGATGTCGAGAACTCCATACTCGCGGCTCTCAATTCGCTGGAGCTTGGTGTGAAGAACGTCATCTGCAAGGTCATCAGCGATGATCATGCGAAGATCCTCAGGAAGATCGGGGCCGATGTCGTATTCCCCGAGATCGAGATCGGGAAGCGCACGGCGATCAGGCTCTGCGAGAACCTGGCGGAGGACATACTCCCACTTTCCGAGGAGTTCTCCATCATCCAGATAAGGACGCCGAAGGAGCTCGATGGGAAGAGCGTAAGGGACCTGAGGATACGCGAGCGCTTCGGAATCTCCCTCATAGCCGTCGTCAAGGATGGCAAGGCCAACGGAAGCGTCGGGCCGGATACCGTGCTCAAGGAAGATGAGCTGATGGTGCTCTCGGGCTCCAACAGCGACCTGAGGAAGTTCCAGAACTCGCTGGAATGATCTATCGGCGGCAGAGGAGCACAGCCGTCTCGATATGGGACGATCCGGGGAAGAGGTCCACGGGCTGTATCCCTGCTGCATAGTATGGAAGGAAGCGATGGATGTACCTGAGGTCCCGTCCAAGCGTCTCGGGATTGCATGAGATGTAGACGATGCGCTCAGGCTCCATCCTTCCCATCGCTGCGAGGAACTCCTCGCTGGCTCCACGCCTCGGCGGATCGAGGAACACCACAGAGGCCCTCATGCCATCCTTCGCCATGTCCTTCATCCACTTCGAGGCATCCGCGTTTACGAAGGAGACGTTGTCCAGCCCGTTCAGGCGCGCATTCGCCTCTCCATCGCGCACAGCCTCCACATTCGATTCCACGCCTATGACCTCGCCAGCACCGCAGGAGGCGGCGATCAGCGCTATCGTGCCGGTGCCGGAGTAGGCATCGATGACGATGTCGCAGGGGCGGAGGTCGGCCATGTTCATGGCGATCCTGTAGAGGTTGGCAGCCTGCCTTGGGTTGACCTGATAGAACGATGTCGCCGAGATGCGGAAGTCGAGGGAAAGAAGATTATCCATGATGAATCCCCTGCCATAGATGACCTTCTCCTCAGCGCCCTCGGGGATGACCATCGATGTCTTCTCCGTATTGACGATCAGCGATACCGATTTCACGAACGGGCACCTCTGGTGAAGCGCCGCAGCAAGATCATGCAGCGAGGGGATATCGAAGGAAGAGACGACGAGGACCACGAGAGCCTCATCGTAATGGGAGGAGCAGCGCACGAGGATGTGCCTGATATCCCCGGTTCCCCTATCCTCGTCGTATGCCTTGAGACGGTATCCCGAGGCAAGCGTCCTGACAGCGGCGATCGCCTCCGTCGCGCGCTCATCCTCCAATGGGCAGGACCTGACGGGAATGAGCTTGTGGCTCCCCTTCCTGTATATGCCCGTCACGAGCTTGCCGCCCAACGTTCCGCACACAGCCTGCACCTTGCACCTGTAGCCGGTTATCTCGGGAGATGGGAGGATCGGAGAGACACGGCAGAACCGAGACAGGTACTGCTCCTCGACGAGGTACTTCTCCAGAAGCTCATCCTCATACCTTTCCTGAATGTATTCGCATCCGCCGCACTTCGACGCAAGCAGGCAGCTTCTTCTCTTCATGTCATGACTCCCGATTGCCGCAATCCGGCATCAGCGACAGCACCTTCTCCATCAGGAGATAGACCGTCGAGGCAAGATAATGCGGACTCAGATCCGTTCTATCGCGATGAATGCGCCTGGCACGCTCCACAGCCATGCGCACATTGGAATCCGTGTAATCAGATGGGTTGATATGCTTTGCTTTCCTTAAAGGCACACCGAGATTCCTAAGCCTCATCCGGAAGTGGCTTGTACGTTCATACGGATGATCATCTGTCACAGCGAAACCTGCGTCATCCGCATTCACATCATCGTGATGCAGCAGAAGCCAGAGTTCGAAGAACGGGTTGCTCACCGCATAGCTGTAGCCTTTGGCTCTGCATATTGCAAGCATATCCTCCCATTCGTCCCTGTATGTCCTGCTATTATCCGGATCGATGATCTCATCGGACCAGTTCCTGTCGACATCAGCAATGATCCAGAATTCATCATCGGGATACAAGTCGAACTGGAATATGCCATTCTTTGTCCTTTTGAATTCATCGATGCGCTCAGCCAGCTGCTTCGCCCTGTTCCTTGACAGGAGCACCCGCTGCGCCCTATCCCTGGATCCGTGGGCGGTATGGACAGCATCCTCAGCAACGGAGATGAACTGGATTCTGCTGCTGATCTGCCGATAGATGGTCTGGATATGCTCGAAATACTCCTCCTCGGTAACGCTTCCTTCGCATGAGAGGAATATGATCCTGCTGGCCTGGGGCCGCGAAGTCCGGAACGGCCGCTGTATAGAGTATGGAATGCGGCTTCTCATGAATCCCATATCAGACTCCTCTCAGCAAAGGCACAGCACCGAATCTTCCGCAGAGATACGCCTTGAGGGCATCCTGGCCTTCGCTGATGGCGAAATCGGAGAGAGGACGCAAGTGCGACTCGCCCCTTCCATCCTTTTCGATGAACCAGATCTCATCCTGTCTGAATTTCTCGAGATCGATGAGATTCACGTCATGTGCTGTGAATACGATCTGGCTTCCTGCATCGCTTTGATCATCGACGAATCCATCAAGCAGGAACTGCGACAGCTTCGTATGAAGGCTTCTGTCTATCTCATCAACGAAATACACCGCTTCCGACTTCCCGATAGAGAAGAGCATAGGCAGCAGATCGATGAGACGCTGTGTCCCCTCTGATTCCTCATCCATGCTGAATCCGACGATGCTGTCATTCAATTGGTGATTGAATATCAGCTGGATCATCGTCGTCCGGCCTTTTGCACCTTCAGCGAAGATGAAATGCTTGCCAAGGATGCTGACAATGCCATTCCCTGCTTCTTCGATGTCATCGACAAGTTCCTTCGGAAGCTTCATCTTCTCAGCATATTCGTAAAAATCGATCTCATCTCCAGCTGTGGATATCCCGCACACACCGGTATCCAGCCGCTTCAGCATGTCTGACATGAAGCTTCTCAGCTCTCCAGCTTCCTTCGCTTTGATTGGAAGGGCTCGGATCTTCGATTCCGGAAAGATGACCTGGATTCTTCTGAACCAACCGATGATATCCCTTGCCATGCCGATTCCATTGTCGAACAGCTTGTACAGGAAGAGCTGGTTCCTCTGTTCTTCCTGCATGCTTGCCTTGAGCACATCAACCAGCTGCCTATCGCTGGAGCCATCATTGGCGAAATCAGAGCCGATTTCGATCGATGTGGTACCATCGCAATCGGTCGAGCGCGAGAAGACGCAATGGAAATCATCCGCTTCAAGCCTTAGAAGCCACTCCTCATGGACCTGCCGGGAATCCAGCGTGAAGCCATATTCATAGACCTCTCCTTCAAGGAAGAACGTGAACTGGAACAATGACGTACCATCCAGATCCGGCATATCGCCTCTGAACTGATCGATACCCGTGCCCTTTCCGCTCCTCTGCCCATCCACGATGTAATCGCGCGCGAAGGCCAGCGATTTCATGAATGATGACTTCCCTGAAGCATTCGGGCCGAACAGCCCACCTCTGAGAAGGACCTTCCATTCACCCTTCTTCGTGGAAATGGTCCTTTGGAAACGGTCATCCATGGATGCCTGTGACGGAAGCATGCTGAATTCCAAGGCATGCCCAATGGATTGGAAATTGCTTGCGTAATACCGTAAGAGCATAAGGACCTCTACCCGGATGATAGCATAATCCAGCCCCTATCCGCGAGCAAGGGGCAGAACCGGCCAGCTCTGCCCCTCGATCGGAAGGAAGAGGATATCAGGTCCTGATCTCCCTGTTGAACGGCTTTCCGAGCGCTGTCGGCGCCGTTGTCTGGCTGCGCGACGTGAACGAAAGCACGACGACTACGAGCACGTACGGAAGCATGACCGCGAGCTCGTACGGGAATGAGATGCCCATGCTCTGCACGATGGTCTGGAACGTCTGAGCAACGGTGAAGAGGAGAGCTCCGCCCATGATCTGCACAGGATGCCAATGCCCGAAGTATACGAGCGCGACTGCGATGAATCCCCTTCCTGAGATGAGCGTGTCGGAGAACATCTTCGCCTGTGCGATCGAGAGGTATGCCCCAGCCAGCCCTGCAAGCGCCCCTCCCAGCACCAGCGCCTCATAGCGCGTACGGCTCACGTTGATCCCCATCGAATCGGCAGCACGCGGATTCGTGCCCACGGCCCTCACCTTCAATCCCCATGGCGTCCTGAAGAGGATGTACCATG
>CALXXR010000108.1 GCA_944392735.1 uncultured Spirochaetaceae bacterium
GCCCCCATGGTGCAGGGGCACGACAGCATCAACGTCTGCGATTGCGATATGGCAATGGGGCCTGCCGAGGACATCGAGATAGACGACGCGACAGTCGTATCCGCAATGAACGCCTTCAAGATCGGCACCGAGACATACTTCGGCATCCATGGCGTGAAGATATCGAACTGCACCTTCATGCTGCCCGACATCTTCCCGGGAGGCGTATCGGGGATCTCGATCGAGTCCGCCGACGGCTCCGACATCTCGGATATCGAGCTGAGGAACATCAGGATGAAGGGCATCTGCGTCCCCGTCTTCATATTCCTTGGAAAGCGCTGCAAGTTCGGCTTCCGCTCCGAGGAGGAGAGGAAGGAGAAGGAGAACGGCGGAAGCGTCGGGTCGATCCTCATCGACGGCATCGAGGCGGAGGGGATGGAGTCGCCATGCATCATCACGGGATTCAGGGATGAGGATGGCTCCGAAGGCCGCGTGAGGAACATCACGATAAGGAACATGGATGCCCGCTACCTCGACAACGAGGAGAAGCTGGAGATCCTTCCCAAGCTCCACGAAGGCGTCCGCGACTATCCTGAGAGCAATGCACTGGGGGACATGCCCGCCTACGGCTTCTTCATCAGGCACGCCGACGATGTGCGCCTGGAGAATGTCTCGATAGCCCCGCGCTCATGCAATAGGCGCGAGATGATCGTCGTGGACGATGCCGAGGTCATCATACACTGAAGCAATGGGGTGGAGCAGGAGCATCGCCCCACCCCAGACAATCATCTGAATGAGAATACGATATCCCAGGAGATGAACTTCTCCGACAGCTGATACCTCGGCTCGAGCTGCGGACCGCATGATCCCGAGCCGATGCCGCTCTGCCTGTAGTCGAGATGCAGCTCCAGGTTCCCTGAAGGGACAAGCTCGTAGTTGTGCCTTGCCCTCTCAAGCTCCTTCGCCGAATAGTACGACGCATTGAACGAGAAGGGCTTTCCCGCCCATGCGGACACGAGTCCGACGGAGAGCTCGGTGACGCCCCAGTGGCTTCCGTTCTCCTGCGGCACGATATAGTCCTCATGCATGCGAGAGACCTGCTCCTCGAAGAAATCGAGGCGTGATGCCCTGTGCTTGTCGATGTAGCTCTCATGCGGCCCGTATCCATAGTACGAGCACCTGTCGCTGCCATCGGAGACGAGGTGGAAGAGGACTCCGAGGCGCGGAAGGAAGGTGAATGCCATATCCCTCTCGGCCCTCAGGGAGAGAAGCACCTCCCCGCTTCCGTTGAAGCTCATCGTCAGCGTGCCCTTCATGAATGGCTGGAGGGAGACCGCCGCAAGATGGAAATCGAACGATGCAAGCGCTATAAGGCCATCGGAGGCAAGCGATGAGGAGATGGCACGCGGCTGGGCCCTATCCATATTGCAGGCTTTCCACACGAGCTTGATCTTCCTGTCGTTGTCCGTCGGAGCGCGCCAGAGCGTCCATTCCATAGGAGATGAAAGCCTCTCGCTGCCGCCTACGACTGCGGAGACGATCGCCGATGTGCGCCTGTCGATCCTGTACTCGAAGCCATCGCCGGAGATGATGAACTCCTTATCGGTGGCTGATGTGCTGATCGGGGATGTCGGGAGCAGCTCGGTGATCCTCGCCTTCCCGGCGGAAAGCTCGATCTGGTCGGATCCGAGGACAAGCGGAGCCTCTATAAGCCCTTCGGAGGCCTTCCTGACATAGCTGATGTTCAGCTGCACATCCCCTTCTCCCCACTCCGGGCGTGCGATCGTGTGCTCCTCCATTCCCTCGGGACCTGCAGAGAGCGCGATGCCGCCGGAGGCTATGGCCTTCCCATGCTCCTTGATCTCATAGACCGCTTCGATGCCGGAGAGCGTGCGGAACGAGTAGAAGCTCCTGAACGCAATGCGTATGCCATCCTCCATCGACATCAGCGATGCCCTCACAGGGCGCAGCACGTTGCCGTATTCGAGAAGACCGGTATGGGGACGCCTGTCGGGATACACGAGCCCATCGAGGCAGAAATTGCCGTCGTTGGGGAACTCGCCGGCATCGCCGCCGTAATGGAACTTCGGACCATGCACGGGATCCTCCCCCTCATATGTCGCATGATCGCACCACTCCCAGGCGCAGCCACCCATGATCTGGGGATGCTTCCTGATGACCTCGATGTAGTCCTCTATGTCCCCAGGTCCATTGCCCATGGCATGGATGTACTCGCAGAGGAATGCAGGCTTCGTATGCTTTGGATCAGGAAAATACGAATCCATGAATCCGACATCGGAATACATAAAGCTATCAACATCGAGGTCCTTGGCATCGACATCGACATTGCGGAGGATCGAATGGTTCGCACCCTCATAGTGCACGAGGCGCGTCCTGTCCCTCTCCTTCACCCACCTTGCGGCTTCGACGAAGCACTTGCCGAAGCCCGATTCGTTGCCAAGCGACCACATGAAGATGCAGCACTCGTTCTTATGCACCTCGAGATTGCGCTCGTTGCGGTCGAGTATGGCTGGTAGGAAGCGCTCATCGCGGGCGATGGTGTCGAAGTTCCACTGATGCGATCCGCCCTCGAGGTGGGAGACGCCATGGCATTCCACATCCGCCTCCGATACGACATAGAAGCCATATTCCGAGCACATCTCGTAGAACCACGGGCAATCGGGATAATGGCTGGTCCTGATCGTGTTCATGTTGTACGACTTGATCATCCTGAGGTCGCGGAGCGTGTCCTCGCGGGTGACCGTCGCACCGGCCATGGGATTGCTCTCATGCCTGTTGACGCCGAGGAACTTCACCGCCTTGCCGTTGAAGAGGACGACGCCGTCCTCGATCCATACGCTGCGGCATCCGACCTTCTGCACGATCGTCTCGCCAGGGACACGGAGCGTCAGCGTATACAGGTACGGATCCTCCGCGCTCCAGAGGTGCGGATCGTCGATGCGGAAGAAGATGGCGCTGCCATCGGACTTCTCCCTTCCGATCTCCCTGCCATCCGCATCGGAGAGCACCGCCTCGATGGATGGGTGCCCGGAAAGCTGCGGGAAGGAGATGTCGACATTGCCATGCATGTCTGCGGTGACGGAGAAATCCCTGATGTGCTCCTCAGGCCTGTCCATGAGATATACGTCGCGGAAGATGCCCGACCATCTGAACTTGTCCTGGTCCTCGAGATACGAGCCATCGGAGTATTTGAGCACGACGACAGCGAGCCGATTCTCCCCGTCCTCGAGCTTGTCGGTGACATCGAACTCGGAGGGGCTGTGCGGGACCTCGCTATAGCCGACGAAGGAGCCGTTGAGATAGACGAAGAATGCCGAATCCACGCCCTCGAAGTAGAGATAGCAGCGCCTGCCGCTCCTCCTCTCCTTCTCGAAGTCGAGGATGTAGGCAGCCGTCGGGTTGTCCGCAGGAACATACGGCGGATCGTACGGAATCGGATAGTTGACGTTCGTGTACTGCTTCTGCACATACCCGAGCGACTCGAGGGAGGAAGGCACATGGACGGCATCGAACGACGAGGCATCATAGTCCTTGCCGATGAAGTCCCCATCGACATCCTCAGGAGATGGATAGACCTTCAGGCGCCAGCTGTCTCCGGAGAGCAGAAGGGATGCAGAGCGGCCGCTTTCATCGAGCGGCATGCAGTATGCGCGGCTTCTCTCGGTGCCGACATGCTGCACCGAAAAATCCTCATAGTATCTTTCAAGCTTCATGGCTCGATGCTATCCATATAGACAGGGCTCGGCAAGCCGGAATCGATGGCAACTATCGACAAGAAAAAGCCACCTGTGCAGCAGAATCCGACCTGTACGAACCAAAACCATCGGTTAAGATAGCATCTATGGAAGAATATATCGTCAATACGCTCGCTCCAAAGCTCCGCGGCGATGGAGGATGGGTTGAATTCGTATCCTACGAGAACGGAACGCTCAGGCTTGTCTTCAGAGGCGAATGCTCGAAGTGCCTGATCCTCAGCAGATGCACCGACTGGATGGAGAAGGAGATACTCCGCGATCTCGGCGAGACCGTGCATATCGAGGCTATCCGCAGAAAGCCCTATTTCTGGGACATGGCATAGGAGGGGACAATGGCATTCGTAGAAGTCATCAGAAGGAGCATGAGGCCTGAGGAATGGACGGATCTTCGCTATTCCTGGCTCAGGCGCGGAATCATCAAGGAGAAGCAGGAGATCACGGACCTGAGGATCCGCGATGCCAGGCAGATAAGCGAGGACCAGTTCGAGTACTACCCGGAGGGATGGAGGCCACTCGTCAATGGCGATATGTACTTCACGCCCGATGGGACGGCATTCATCGAAGGCCATGCGGTCGTATCGGATGAGCTGAAGGGCAAGGAGCTCTGGCTCTACCACCACACTGCGGCGGAGATGATCGTGAAGGTCAACGGCAAGTATGCCGGCGGCGTCGATCCCAACAGGGACAGGATGCTCATCTCCCCGTACATCGGCCCCGATGGACGCGTCGATATAGAGATAGAGGGATACAACAGATCCAAGCCGGATGACGAGAGGAACCCGGAATCGATGGCAGTACGCGGCTGCCGCCAGATCTTCACGGGCTTCTACATCGTGACGATCGACCACGATGTGCTCGACCTCTACTACGACATGACGCTGCTGATCGATGTCGCCAAGTCCAGGCACTTCGACGAGGATGCCAGGGCTTATATCTCCAAGGAGCTCAATGCGGCGCTCAACCTCGTGGACTTCGACACATTCGCCGGAGCCGACAAGGCAAGGGAATACATCGAGAAGAGGATATTCCAGAACACGGACTTCAGGGCCTCCGGAAACGTCGCGCTGGTCGGGCACTCCCATCTCGACATCGCCTACTACTGGAGGCGCATACATGTCGTTGAGAAGAACGCCAGGACGATCCTCATCCAGATGCGGCTGATGGACCAGTATCCCGACTTCCACTACACGCACACCCAGCCATACGTCTATGAGACGCTCGAGAAGTACCATCCGGAGCTCTTTGCGGAGCTGAAGGAGAAGGTGAAGAGCGGACAGTTCGAGCCCGTCGGTGCCATGTACGTCGAACCGGACTGCAACATACCATCGGCAGAGAGCCTCATCAGGCAGTGCCTCTACGGACAGCACTACTACAGGAAGGCCTTCGGCATCACCGTCGATACGGCATGGCTTCCCGATGTCTTCGGCAACAGCTGGATACTTCCGCAGATCCTGAAGAAGTCTGGGGTGGACTACTTCATCTCCAACAAGATGTCCACATGGAACGACACCAACCGCTTCCCGCACAACAACTTCCTCTGGAAGGGACTGGATGGCACGATGATCTACGCATGCGTGCCCCCCACGCACTTCATCACATGGAACATGCCGAGCCAGATCATGGAGAACTGGGACGCATACCAGGACAAGGAGAGGGGCGGAGCGACGCTCTCCATGTTCGGCTATGGAGACGGCGGCAGCGGCCCGACCGATGAGATGATCGAGATGATGCACCGCTTCGACAAGCTCAGCATCATGCCCAAGACGAAGCACATGAGGGCGGATGAGTACCTCCACAGCACATTCGACGGCAATACCGAGCTGTCGGTATGGGACGGGGAGCTCTACCTCGAGATGCATCGCGGCACATTCACGACGAAGTCGAACCTCAAGGCATACAACAGGATGCTCGAATCCAAGCTGAGGAATACGGAGATCGTCTCCCTCCTGAGGATGAAGGACGGAAAGGATTATCCTGCGGATGAGATCAGAGACACCTATAAGAAGTTCCTCCTCAACCAGTTCCATGACATCCTCCCCGGCAGCCACATCAATCCGGTGTACGAGGATGCGATGAACGACTACAGGGAGGTGGACGGCAAGCTGGATGCCCTCCTCGCGGAAGACGGCGAGAACTACTTCAACTCCCTGAACTGGAAGCGCCAGGGCGTGCACTTCATCGAATCGGAAGAAGGAAGGGAGACGAGGCACGGGAAGAAGGGATTCTTCGCATATCCTGCGATCGGATCGCTCTCATCCGACAGCATCTCGGACGCCACCACCGATGACAGCTCATGGCTGAAGGTCGATGGAATGAAGGCCTCCACGCCCTACTATGACATCGAATTCGCAGAGGATGGATCGTTCAGGAGCCTTCGCGACGCCAAGACAGGCCGCGAATGGGTCAAGGGGGGATTCAACAAGCTCCGCCTCTTCCAGGACACGCCCGGCATGTACGATGCCTGGGACATCCTCCCGAACTACCAGGAAGTCGAATACGATCTCTCCCTCGAGAAGCCGCTCTCCCTCGTCAGCGCAGACAGCATGGCAGCCACGTTCGAAGCTGTCCTGAGGACGCCTGGCGGAAAGAGCACATGGAAGCTCGTCATCAGGCTCTTCTCCGCTTCGCCCGAGATCGAGACGGAGCACATCGTCGACTGGGATGAGAAGCACAGGCTCATGAAGGCGGAGTTCTCATGCAACGTCCTCTCTCGCTCGCTCATCACCGATACCAGTGCCGGATTCGCCTCCCGCGAGACGCACCGCAACACGACATGGCAGCAGGCGCGCTTCGAGGTCTCGACGCACCTCTGGACCGATTTCTCCGAGTCCGATGGCGGCATCGCGGTCATCAACGAGGGCAAGTATGGCTTGGGCGTGCAGGAGGATGGATTCACCGTCAGCCTCCTCAGGTCCACGATCAGGCCGGACATCATGTCAGACATCGGCCACCATGACTTCTGCCTCACGATCCTCCCGCATAGCGGCAATGCCGTGGAGGCGGGGATCAACCGCAGGGCAATCGAGTACAACACCCCGCTCGTGAGGACACAGAAGCCGCTTAAGGCGGACTGGGACTTCGGACCGCTCTATCTCGAGGCCGCCAAGCTCTCGGAGGATGGGAAGAAGATCATCTACCGCCTCTCGGAGCAGGATGGCTCAAGAGGCGTCCTGGATCTGGGCAGGAAGGTGGAGACGCTGAACATGCTCGAGGATCATGAGGGATGGACGGAGAGGATCGAATACAAGCCATTCGAGATCATCACGATCGCGGAGGATCTCGATGCTTAAGGCACGGCTTGTCACCGACAAGGATATGAGGAAGGCAGCTGTAGACAATAGGCTCTACAGCTCCTTCATCGAGCATCTCGGACGCGCCGTCTACAGCGGCATATACGAGCCGGGTCACCCAGAAGCCGATGAGAACGGCTTCCGCAGGGATGTCATCGACCTGATCCGGGAGCTGAAGGTGCCTGTGGTGAGGTATCCCGGCGGCAACTTCGTCTCCTGCTATCGATGGGAGGACGGAGTCGGCCCTCGCGAAAGAAGGCCCATGCGCCTCGATGCGGCATGGCGCACGCTCGAGAGCAATGCATTCGGACTGGATGAGGCAGCGCTCTGGGCGAAGACCGCGGGCACCGATCTGATGATGGCCGTCAACCTCGGCACAAGGGGGCTGCAGGATGCCGTCAACCTCCTCGAGTACTGCAACATCGATGCCCCATCGAAGTACGCGGCGATGAGGAAGGAGAACGGGCACAGCGACCCGTATGGCATAAAGCTGTGGTGCCTTGGAAACGAGATGGACGGCACATGGCAGACCGGGCACAAGACACCGCAGGAGTACGCACGCATCGCGGCAGAGACGGGGCGGGCGATGAAGAGGATCGATCCCTCGATCGAGCTTGTCGCCTGCGGAAGCTCCGGCTCATCGATGAGGACATTCCCGGAGTGGGAGCGCATCGTCCTCACCGAAGCCTACGATACAGTCGACTACATCTCGATGCATCAGTACTACGACAACTACGATGGCGACACCTCATCGTTCCTTGCATCCAACGTCGATCTGGATAGGTTCATCCGATCGGTCATCACGGCAGCAGACTATGCGAAGGCCGTGACGCGCAGCAGTAAGACAATCGGGATCTCCCTCGATGAGTGGAACGTCTGGTACCACGTCAGGCGCGAGGATGAGAAGGCCATGGAGGATATGCCATGGACCGAGGCTCCACCGCTCTGCGAGGAGATATACAACACCGAGGATGCCCTCGTCGTGGGCTGCATGCTCATCACGATGCTCCGCCACGCGGAGAGGGTGAGGATCGCATGCATGGCGCAGCTGGTGAACGTGATCGCCCCCATCATGACGCGCAGGGGCGGCGGGGCATGGAGGCAGACGATCTTCTACCCGTTCCTCCACTCTTCCCTCTATGGCAGGGGAACCGTGCTCGAGGAAGCTGTATCATCGCCGCTCTACAGCTGCTCGAAGTATGGGGATGTTCCCTATCTCGAGAGCGTCGCCATCCTCAGCGAGGATGAGGAGGAGGTGACGATCTTCGCCGTCAACAGAAGCCTTGATGAGGATATGGAGCTATCGGTGGATCTCCGCGGGTTCGGAGACTGCTCGCTCATCGAGCACATCGAGCTCAGGAACGATGACCTGAAGGCCATCAACACAGAGGAAAAGGAGAACGTGCGTCCTATTGTCAGGACGGATTCGTCATTCACAGGCGGAAGGGGCACCATCGTGCTGCACCCTGCTTCCTGGAACACGATAAGGATGAAAGCGAGGTAAGGAAATGGAAAAGGAAACCGAAGCCAGATACAGTGCATGGCTTATCCAGGAGCTCTATGATCTCGATCTCAAGGCGGAGCTTGAGGCGATCAAGGGGGATGATGAGAAGATCAGCGATGCATTCTACCGCGATCTCGAGTTCGGCACGGGAGGCCTGAGAGGCGTCATCGGAGCCGGAACGAACAGGATGAACGTCATGACCGTGGCGAAGGCGAGCCAGGGCTATGCCGACTACCTGAACGCCGAGTTCAAGGATCCATCGGTTGCGATCGGCCACGACAGCAGGATCAAATCGGACCTCTTCTCAGAGACTGCGGCATCCGTATTCGCAGCCAACGGCATCAAGGTCCATATGTATCCCGAGCTCATGCCGACGCCGGCGCTCTCATTCGCGGTGCGTCATCTTGGCTGCTCAGGAGGCATCGTCGTCACTGCAAGCCACAATCCAGCCAAATACAATGGCTACAAGGTCTATGGACCCGATGGCTGCCAGATAACGACGAAGGCTGCAGAGGCTATCCAGAAGGCCATCGACAGCGTCGACATCTTCACGGGCATCAAGAGGATCGGATTCAAGGATGGCCTCGCCGATGGCCGCATCGAGTGGATCGGAGAGGAGACGGTGAATGCGTTCATCGATGCCGTATCCAACGAGTCGCTCCTGAAGGACAACGATGGCGACAAGGATCTCGCCATCGTCTATACCCCGCTCAATGGCGCTGGACTCAGGTGCGTCACAACATGCCTCAGGAAGAATGGATACACGAACATCCATGTCGTCAAGGAGCAGGAGCATCCCGATGGCCATTTCCCCACATGCCCCTACCCGAACCCGGAGATCAGGGAGGCGCTGGAGCTTGGGCTCAGGGATGTCAAGGCAACCGGAAGCGACATCCTCATCGCAACCGATCCCGATTCGGACAGGGTCGGCATCGCGGTGCCGAACAAGGATGGCGACTATACGCTCCTCACAGGCAATGAGACGGGAGTTCTCCTCCTTGACTGGATTGCCAAGAGGCGCCGGGAGCTCGGGCTCATGCCGAAGAAGCCCGTTGCCGTGAAGACGATCGTCACCACCGACATGGCCTCACGCATCGCAGAGCGCTACGGAATCGAGATGCGCGAGGTTCTCACGGGATTCAAGTACATCGGAGAGCAGATCGGGCTCCTGGAGAAGGATGGCGAGGCAGACAGGTACATCTTCGGATTCGAAGAGAGCTATGGATACCTCACAGGCAGCTATGTGCGCGACAAGGATGCCGTCGATGGCTCGATGATGATCGCCGACATGACTGCATACTACCGCAGGAGAGGACAGAGCCTGCTTGATGTGCTTACCTCCCTCTACAATGAATACGGCTACTTCTACAACACGCTCCACAGCTATGAGTTCGATGGAGAGGCCGGATTCGAGAAGATGAAGGCGATGACGAAGAAGCTCAGGAATGAGCCTCCGACCTCATTCGCCGGCAGCTGCGTAGCAGTGAGGAACGACTACCTGAACTCCATCTCCGTTGGCAAGGACGGGAAGGAGACGAAGATCGATCTGCCTGTATCGGACGTGATGAAGTTCATCACCGAGAGCGGCATATCCGTAGTCGTCCGCCCATCCGGCACCGAGCCGAAGCTGAAGATCTACTTCTCGATCAGATCCGACAGCCGCGAGAAGGCAGCCGAGACGGAGAAGGCTCTCAAGGCAGAGCTCGAGGCGTTCCTCGGAATATGAGAAAGAAGGAGGGAGCAGGTTCAGGCCTGCTCCTTCTTCATTGCGCGGAGCTCAGGCATCACCATGTGCCGCATCGAGAGGTAGGCTGCCAAGCCTCCGACGACGTTGCTTATCGGCTCGGCCATCATGACGCCGTTGATGCCGAAGATGAACGGCAGGAGGATCGTAAGCGGCACGACGATTATGACCTTCCTGAAGAGGGAGAAGAAGACAGCCTGCTTGGCCTTTCCCAATGCCACGAACGTCTGCTGCCCGGCTGTCTGGAATGCCATGAAGAAGAATCCGAAGAAGTAGATCCTCATCGCCGCCGATGAGGCCTCTATTATCTGGCCATCCTGCGTGAAGAGCATTGCCATCGCGTGGGGGAAGATGATGATCACGAGCCAGGCGATCATCGCGTACGTGAAGCTGCATACGAGCGTGAAGTTGGATGCCTTTATCGTGCGCTCTCCATCCTTTGCGCCATAGTTGAAGCTCATGACGGGGCTTGCGCCGCTGCCGATGCCGTTCATGACGGTGTTGTAGATCTCCCTCACGGAATTGAGGATCGTCATGACGCCGACATAGAGGTCGCCGCCCCAGATGAATGCGCACTTGTTGCACACGAGCTGCACGAGGGAATTGGTGGCCCCCATTGTGAATCCGCTCATGCCCAAAGCCACGATCGAGAGGCAGCGCTTGCGCCCCAGCCTCATATCGCGGAAGGACAGCTTCAGCTGCACGTTCCTGCTGCAGAGGAATGAGACTGCGAAGATGCACGACATCGTCTGGCTGAATACCGTGGCGATGGCAGCCCCCTTCACCCCCAGCCCAAGAACGAAGATGAGGATGGGATCGAGTATGATGTTCAGCACGGCGCCGATGAGCACGGTGACCATGCCGATGGTAGCGAAGCCCTGGCTGTTTATGAACGCGTTCATGCTCAGCGTGACGAGCACCGGGACCGTCCCGACCGAGTAGATCATGAGATAGTCGCGGGCGTAGGGATAAGTCACATCGCTGGCGCCGAAGGCATAGAGTATGGGCTTGTTGAAGACAAGCACGATGAGCATCAAAGCGACTCCAGTGAGGATGGAGAGCATGAATGAATTGCCCATCACGAGCGATGCCTCGCGGTAATCCTTCCTTCCCCTCGCCATGGCGCAAAGCGGCGCGCCTCCGTTAGGGCCATAGAGCTTCGCGAATGCGCTTATGAGGGAGATCACGGGGAAGCATAGCCCCAGTCCGGTAAGGGCCACCGAACCGTTCTCCGCAAGATGCCCGATGTAGATGCGGTCCACCATGTTGTAGAGCAGATTGACGAATTCAGCCACGATGAGCGGAAACGCCACCCTGAGGATCAGCGTAGAAACCTTGCCCTTGGAGAAATCTGCCTGATGAACCTTCATTGCACCCACCTGATTGCATCGCAGTATA
>CALXXR010000109.1 GCA_944392735.1 uncultured Spirochaetaceae bacterium
CATCACGCTCAACCGCAATGCGCTTCCCTTCGATCCCAATGGACCGTGGTATACATCGGGCCTGAGGATCGGAACGCCTGCCCTCACAACGCTGGGAATGGGGGAGAAGGAGATGGAGGAGGTCGCCTCGATAATATCCCTCGTCCTCCGCAGCGCACATCCTGTTCGCCTGACAAAGGGCGAGCATCAGGGCGAGCTTTCAAAGAACCGAGCCAAGGCTCCGGATGAGGTGATGGAAGAGGCAAGGGGCAGGGTGGAAGCCCTCCTTGGACGCTTCGTGCTCTATCCAGAGCTCGATCTGGAGCTGCTGGAGAAGGCATTCCCGCTTCAGGAAGGCTGATCCATCTCCTTCATGACGCTCTCCGCCATCATCCTGTCCGCCTCCGTGTAGCAGCAGAGCGTGGCATCGAGCGATGTGCGCGAGAGCTCCTCAATGGCTATGCGGATCGCCTCCCTCTTGGGATAGCCGTACACGCCGGCGCTTATGAGCGGGAATGCGATCGTGGAGATCCCATTCCCATCTGCAACCTCGAGGGACCTTCGGTAGCAGGATCTCAGCGTCTCCTCCTCGCCGCAGTTCCCGCCATGCCAGACCGGACCGACGGTATGTATGACATGCCTGGCCTTCAGGCGGTAGCCCTTTGTCATCTTCGCATCCCCGGCTTCGCAGCCGCCGAGCGTCCTGCACTCCGCCAGAAGCTCCGGCCCCGCTGCCGCATGTATGGCCCCATCCACGCCGCCTCCGCCGAGAAGCGAGCTGTTTGCGGCATCCACGATTGCATCGACATCCAGCTTCGTGATGTCTCCCTGAACGATTCCTACCATGCAGCCATCGTATCACAGCGCTCATCCATGAGCAAAAAAAACAAACAAACTGCAATAGTATGGCAATATGGGAGTAGAAGGGGCAAAAAACCTAGGGTAGACTAAAATCCAGGAAATATAAAAGGAGAAGCCTTATGAAGAAATTCTTTGCAGCATTCCTTGTGCTTGCAGTGCTTGTCTCCGGCGTTTGGGCCGGTGGAAGCGGCGAGTCCGGATCCAAGGGCGGAGTAGAGCGCCTTGAGATCCTCCTTTCTGACGACACCCTCGAAGGGGGGGCAATGAAGAAGGCCGTCGAGAGGTTCAACGCTGAGTACGCAGACAAGGGAATCGAGGTCTATATCAATGAGATCGCCTATGGCGATATGCAGACTCAGATCCAGAACAGGGCTATGGCACATGACCTTCCGGCCCTCATCCGCTCTGGCCACTTCATCCAGTACAACGATCTCGCATACTCTCTCGAAGGCAAGCTTGGCGACCTCACCGTCGATTCCTTCGCGATGAATGGTGCAAGCCCGGCAACAGGCGAGCTCGTCGCAGGCACCGTCAATGCTACGGCTGTCGGCCTCATCATCAACAAGACGGCATTCGACAAGGCCGGCGTCTCCTATCCTCTCGTAGAGGAGGACAGGTGGACATGGGATGAGTTCATGGCAGCTCTCGACCAGGTCATGGCAGCGAACGAGGGAGACCTCGACTATGCTCTCGTCATCGACTACTCCCAGCAGAGAATCAGGACGATCCTCTACCAGTTCGGCTCGCTCTTCTTCGATCCCAACGATTCGAAGCACCTGATCCTCGACAGCCCTGAGACCAAGGCCGCGATCGACTTCATCCTCTCGCTCTATGAGGATGGCTACTCATCTGTCTCCGCTGGCCTCGGAACAGAGAACGCACAGCAGATGTTCAAGATCGGCCGCGTCGCAGCTCACTTCGCAGGCAACTGGGTCATCACGGACTACACGGAGAACATCAAGGACTTCGAGTGGATCCCTGTCCTCATGCCGTATGAGACGACAGTCGCAACCTGCCTTGGCGGAAACTTCCTCTATGCATTCGACGGCACAGGTCAGGAAGAGGCTGCATGCGAGTTCATCAAGTGGTTCTTCGAGCCCGAGAACTACATCCAGTACTGCAAGGACGGCAACTACCTTCCTGGCGTCAAGGGAATCGAGATCGACTACGATGTTCCTGGCCTCGACATCTTCGTGCAGGAGCTCAATGCAACCGATGCTGGTCCTGAGAGGGACAAGGCCATCGAGTCCTCCTACATCGGAAAGGACTGGGGCAACACCCTCCGCGACAACCTCGCAAGGGCAGTCGCTGGTGAGATCTCAGCTGAGGATGTCATCCGCAACACCTGCAACACGATCCTCGACACCTATCAGGATCTCCACGAGTGATGAGCAGATAAGCTCAGTCTCAAGCCCTGCAGCTCCGGCCGCAGGGCCTTTTCAATATCAACAAAAATCAAGAGCCTGTGGATGTGTCAGATCTATAAAGATCCTCTCCCGTGATCTGCTTGATGCCTGGAAGATCTGCCTCAAAGCCGGATATCGATATGAAGCCTATTGTGCCTATCCTGAGTCCTCCTATTGCCTTTATCTTCGCTATCTCATCCTCCATCATCCTGATGCTGATCTTGTCTTTCAGGTATTTGACTTCATAGATATCGTAAGAATCCCTGCGTTTTATGACGCAATCGAATTCCCCGTTCTTCTTAGCCTTTCTGTCATCATACCAATAGGTGCCTATATCAAGCACATCCCCAAGCATATCCTTCCTTGCTTGCCTGACGAAGTAGGAACGGGCAATGGATTCCGCTCGATAGCTTATGAAGGTGCCTATGCTTGGTGCGATATACATCCTGTAGAATGTATCTGCCCCAAGCCGCCTTATCTCGTCCCTGTATGAGAATATGTATGCATAATAGAATCGGACTAGGTTATTCGTGATGGTGTAGAACGTCTTGCGTTTATCATCCTTGGCGTTTATCGGAGAGACTTTCTCTATCGCTTCCATATCCAGAAGCACTTTCAGCTGCCGGTTGAGATTCTTCTCTTCCACGCCTCTTATCCTTTCATCGATCTCACTGAATCGGAATTTAGAATTGCCAAGCACATCCATCACGGCATTGGCGGATTGCGCTTTCCGCAGTTCGTGGAAAAGAATGTATTCGACATAGAAGCGGAGAGGTGCATTCTCATCAAGGAGCAGCGTTCTTATGTTCTCTTCAAGAGAGGTCTCTTGGTTTATCGATGAAAGTGCGTTGGGGCTTCCTCCGAATACGCTGTAGAATGCGATTCTTTCATATGGGGATAGTCCTGGATAGAATGCGGCTGCATCGAAGTAATCCATCTCCTTCAGGTGCAGGATGAGGCTGAATCGATTGAATAGCGGATTGTCCTTCTCCAGCAGCTCCTTCATGTCGGTTACATAGGAACCTGAGAGTATTATCTTGATCCTGGAATCCTTAAGGGAGTCTATGATGCTCTGCATATATGAATCCATGTTGCCAATGCTTGAATTCCTCTTCAGGTACTGGTATTCATCGAGGATTATGATGAATTGCCTGCCGAATGCATGGAGTGCGTCAAAGAAGCTTATGATATCATCAGCAGCAAGGCGAGGAAGATTGAGCTGCGTAGCCGCCTTGCGTGATAGCTGTACAAGGTTTTCCTCTATTGTGGAATCAAGGCATTCGAAATACAGCACATCGTTTCTGTCCTTCACAGCCTGAAGCAGCAGAGAGCTCTTGCCGATCTGCCTTATGCCATAGATCATGGCCGCTGTCTTGCCTTCCGCTTCAATGAATCCGCTTAGTTCTCTTAGTTCTTCATCTCTCTTCAGGAACATGTCTTTCTTCTCCCAATATATTCTATTTTAGAATAGGCTATTCGTAAATAGATAATTTGAAGAACAGTATGTTTCGGGCGTATAAGCGATAAGTCCTGTCGAAACGGCAACGAAGATGGATCAGCTGTCTGTCCTGATCAATGGCTCATATGTCTCGACTGTGTCCGCATACGTTTCCCAGAATCAGGGAGCAGGCGAGACTGAGAGGATCAGGATCGGGGTCAAGGCCTCCTTTCTCCTTGCCATGATCACGGGTATCATAATGATCGTAGCCGTACATGGTCCCTCTATTTGTCTCAAATCCTTCTCCCGAGACATTCCTGTATTCACGTGATTTCTTCTTCATCACAGTGCCTTTCTATCCTCTTCTCGGCATCCTTTGCGTATACCGTACGGCAGTCCAGTCGCTCGGCAATTCAAAGGCTCCGTTTGCCGCATGCATCGCGGAGCTTGCCGCCAGATGCTCTGCTTCCATTGTTCTTGCTGTTTATGCTGGCTATCGCGGGGCTGTCTTCTCGACGCCATTCGCGTGGCTCCTTGCGGACATGATTGTCGTGACAGCATACTTCATGATGATGCGTCGGGGGCGAGCCTGCGCTTAGGCAACGGAATTCGATCTATATGATAGGTTCTTTTTTCCATTTTCTATTTCCTGTTATTTTATTTGATCCGTGTTTCCTGTTCTTCTCTCTTGAGTCGTTCTTTAGCCTCTTCAATGCTCTCTCCCTCTCTCAAGAGGTAGCGGCTGATGAAAGAATCCTCTATTTTCGAAAATCCATTCACGGCTCCATTCTGAATCTTCTCATTTGCTTCTACGATCTTTGATTTCATCAGTCCTCCCATATAGAATCATTGAGATTCCTGTAGCTGCGATGAAAAGGCATACTGCACATCCGCTGATGATATTCAGCATGAGAGCCCATTCATGATTTCCTGTTCCGAACGAGACTATCATTGAACGCTGGAGGCTGAGCAGTGAGGCTGCAAGCTCTGCATAGGTGATACACCTGATTGTCCTGGACAGCGGCCTGCTGTCCTTTCTGGCATTCACTGCTCTGGCAATTGCGAATCCGAGCTTCGTGAAGGTATATGCAGCGATGGTTATCATGATGATCTCGCCGTGTCCCTTCGTAACCTGCCGTATTGAAGATACATAGACGATTGCAGCAATCTGCATATCCAGGAGAAGCAGGATGATGCCGGAGAAAGACAGTATTCCAT
>CALXXR010000110.1 GCA_944392735.1 uncultured Spirochaetaceae bacterium
GATCGTGATGGAGTCCGCAAGGGAGAGATCGCCGAGCCTTTCGCTGTATGACGAGAGGATGGCTCCCGATCCATATGCGGCATCGGCATGGAGGAGCATCCCGTATCCGTCTGCGATCCTCCTCAGATCCTGGATGCTGTCGATGCTTCCGAAGTCCGTCGTTCCGATCGTTGCCGCGATCATGAATGGCATGAGGCCATTCCCATAGTCGCGCTGTATGATCCTCTCGGCCTTGGGTATGTCTATCCGCTGCCTGCTGTCCACCGGCAGCTTCACGACGGCATCGTAGCCCAGTCCCATCATGTGGGCGGCCTTGTCGAAGGAGAAGTGGGATATCTCGGAGGTGTAGAGCCTCAGGCGTCCGAAGCATTCCGGGAGGCCCTTCCTCTTCACGTCCCAGCCAAGCTTTCTTTCGAGGAACCTGTCCCTGAGCGCGATCGCCGCGGAGATGTTGGACTGGCTGCCGCCGGAGGTGAAGACGCCGTCGGATGCCTCAGGATAGCCGAAGAGATCGCAGAGCTCCCTGATCGTCCTCAATTCGATCTCCGTTGCCGCCGGCCCCTGATCCCAGCTGTCCATCGATGAGTTGAATGCCGCGATGATGAGCTCCGAGGCGATCGATTCGATGAGTGCGGGGGAGTGCAGATGCGGCATGTACGATGGCGACCAGGTCCTGAGCATGTGTGGAAGGATCTCCTTTCGCACCGCATCCAGCGTGCCATCCCATCCTTCTCCATGATCTGGAAGGACCTCAAGCGCCGAGATGCGTCTCCTCAGCTCATATGGGTCGATGCCTGAGAATGCGGAGTCGTCATCGAAGGAGGAGAGCACAGCCTCGAGGGCGGAGCGCACCTCCTTTTCCAGCGCCTTCCTGTCCTCCTCCCTCCATGAAAGGACCGTGCTATCTGATCTCATCGTCGATTTCCCTGACGACGCTTGAGAAGATATCGATCATCGTCTCGATCTCGTCGTCCGTGACAGTGAGGGCGCAGAGGCAGCGCATGACGCTTCCGTCCCTTCCTCCCTTCTCCATCACGAGGCGATTCGAGAAGCATCTCCTCTGGACCTCGGCTGCAATGGTTCCCGACTGGAGCGGGTGGCCCATGATGTCCTTCTCGCCTCTGGGGTCGATGAACTCTATTCCGAGCATGAGCCCTCGTCCGCGCACATCGCCGATGATGGATACATCATCCTTCAAGGCCTCAAGGGCGCTCTTGAGCTTCTCTCCCTTCCTCCTGACCTCGCTGAGGAAGGCGGGGTCGGAGATGCGCTTGAGCACCACCGTTCCGGCTGCCATTGCAAGCTGGTTGCCTCTGAATGTGCCTGCATGCGCTCCAGCGGTCCACTTGTCCAGCGACCTGTCGTATACGACGACGCTCATCGGCTGGCTGCCTCCGATCGCCTTGCTCATGAGGATGACATCGGGGATGATGCCGCTTTCCTCGAAGGCGAAGACATGGCCGCTTCTGCCGATTCCGCACTGGATCTCATCGACGATGAGCGGTATCCCGAGCTCCTTCGTCACGCGGCGCACGGTCTGGAGGAACTTCGCTGGAGCCGGCACGACTCCTCCTTCCCCCTGTATAGGCTCGATGATGACGGCAGCCGGCTTCGCTATTCCGCTCTCCGTATCCTTGAGCGTCCTCTCGAAGTACGCGCATGCCGCATCGGTTCCTGCCTCTCCTCCGAGTCCGAAGGGGCATCTGTATGAGTAGGGGTAGGGCATGAACTGCACGCCTGGCATCAGGTTCTGGACCTTCGACTTCGCGTTGAGGTTGCCTGTCAGCGCCATGGCCCCATGTCCCATGCCATGGTAGCCCCCGCCGAATGCGATCACCGTGCCGCGTCCCGTTGCCGTCTTGCAGAGCTTGATGGCTGCATCGGTGGCATCGGTGCCGGAGGGGGAGCAGAACTGTATCCTCACCTCCTTCTGCATCTGAGGCGGCAGGATGGAGAATATCGTCTCCACGTACCTGTCCTTGACTGGCGTCGTGAGGTCAAGCGTATGGAGCGGAGCGCCGGAGGAGATGAGATCGATCATCGCCTTATTTACCTCATCGTCGTTGTGGCCAAGCGCCAGCGTTCCAGCTCCGCAGAGGAAATCCAGATACCTGTTCCCCTCGACATCCTCGATCCAGGATCCCTTGGCGCGCTTCAGCGCGAAGGGGAACTTCCTGGGATAGCTCCTGGCAGAAGACTCGAAGTCGTTCTGGCGTCCGATGAACCATTCGTTTGTCAGGCTTTTGTCGTTCACTCTCTTTCCGGTCCTTATTCCATGGAAATATGCATCCCTTGATCCATTGAGTCTCCTGACTTCAGTCAGGGGGCAAGGGCAATATTAGCAGTGGTATGGGCTCTTGGCTAGTGCAGAAAGGAAAAGACGGCCCGAAAAGGCCGTCTTGGAGAAATCAACCATATTGCTGATTGGCCGGGTCACTGCGTCCCTCTCTCCCGTGGGAACCGCTCCATCAACCGTTCTCAGCAGTCTTTGCTTCCTGGATCTCCTTCCTTCTCTCCTTGCAGAGCTTTGCGATCTCGGCAAGCGCCTTGCGTGCCCTTGCTGCGGAAGCCTTCACTCCCTTCTGCTCGAAGCGATCGCTCTCGGCGACGTAGGTCTGCATCTGAGCGAGCAGTTCTTCATGTATCGACATAGCTAATACCTCCCTATGGCTCTATTGATGAAATGATACCATCAAAAGTGCGATTTTCAACATTATTATGTCTAAATTCTACAGAATCCTTGAATTGTCGGAATCTGATGATACATTTCTTAGCTGAATTTGTAGCATAAAACTCAGAATGAGTATGCGATTCCAGCCGTTATCTGGAAATCGGCATCGAATCCGCCCCCGATGTTCTCCTTGTTCCACGCGAGGATCAGATCGGTGCGGACCGAGAGCGAGAGATCCTCGATGAGCGTGCATCCGCCCTGTGCCGTGAGCATGAGGTAATGCGCAACTCCATCCTTTCTGGCCGGATCATCCATGAGATCGTAGTTGCCCGATGAGGGCTCCCTGTCGGAAGGGGATGATGGATTGTCGTCAGTTCCAGGCCGCACCTGCATCCAGCGCGTGAGGAGGTCGAATGCTCCGTGCGCCATGTACATGAGGTTCCCCTCTGCCCACCATGATCCGAAGGCCTCATAGCCTGCGTTGAGGTTGATGACGGCGGCATCGCCTGAGTACCTGTAGCCGACGCTCTGGAGGAAGTAGGAGCTGAGCTTGCGGTTGCTGCTGTCGTCGGAGATGAATTCGGGGAAGGCGACGATGAAGCTGTTCCCGTACTTCTTCCCCTCATAGCTCGAGCCGTCGTCGCGTAGATACAGATAGGGATCGGTGTACGCCGCCTCCATCGATCCGTACAGCACTCCGCCGCCCATGGGGTATGAGAACTTCGCACCGAGCATCCAGCCCATCGCCGATGGCGCGGTTCCTGCCTCCGTGTACTCTCCCGGCATCTGCAGCTCATCGATCGCGACCTGCGTGTAGATGTTCCAGTGCCGGGCTGCGGCGTAGTCGATCTCCAGCGAGAGGATAGAGTTCGCGTTTCCTCTGATGTAGTAGTTGTGGAAGACCGCCGTGGGACTCAGCACCAGCGGATCGAGGCCTCCGTTCTCGTTCTGATACATGATGGCCTCCGTAAGCGCCATCCCTATCCTGTCGAAGATCCTCCATTCGAGCCGATGCGCGATGAGCATCATCAGCCCCTCGCGCTCCCTGAGCTGGGAGAACTCGGGGTAGAAGTGCCAGATGCCATCGCCATCCGGGTCGGCCATGTAGTTGATGGGATGGATGAAGGCGCTCATCGAGAAGGTGTACTTGAATGGATCGGTGAAGAATGAGACCCTCGCGTTGTTGTGGTACGGGACCTGGTCGCCGATGATGAAATTGCCCGTCTCTCCCGGTCCCCAGCTCATCCTGTCGCGCCCTATCGAGACATTCCACCAGCTGCCTCCGAAGGAGCCGAAGGCGCGGTAGGGGAAGTTCATGTTGAAGTCGGAGAATGCATTCGGCGCGACGAACGGGAGGTTGTGCGAGACCACCGATGGATCATAGCGGTAGCCGATGATGCGTCCATCGGCATCGTATACCGGATCCACGAGGCTGTGGGCAGCGCGTGCCGTTCCCAGATCGAGGGATGTGTATCCGTAGACATGGCCCCCGATCGCAGTCTCGAGCGGTATGGATAATAGCGGCTTCGGGAGATGGTAGTCCCCGTACATCGACATCGGCGACATGCCATACTCCTCCGGAGACTGGAATGCATCCGGATTGGAGTGCAGCGAGAGCGACGCATCGGCGTCGAGGGATATCGAGAAGCTGAAATCGTCGTCTGGGGTGAACCTGAGATCCTCATGGACCTTGTCCCATGCATAGCCGTAGAGCGATCTCTCGCTCTCGTCGAGGCGCGTGCGGTCGATGCGGCAGAGCATCATCGAGAGCTCCGCGGCCGACCATGGTCCTGCGGTGGACGGAAGCGCCATGCCCTGGGATATGTAGAGATCCCTGATCGCCCTGTACTCAGGGCTGGACACGCTGAATATCCTCTGTCCGTTCCAGTCGCCGGCGAAGAGGAGGGAGGAAGCGAGCAGCAGTACCATAAGAAGCTTCAGCGGTCTCATACACTGAAGAGTAGCCATAAGGGGTGATGTGGTCAAACCTGCGGGGTAGACGCCAAGCGCTTTTGCGGGAATAATCCAGATATGCACAAGGTATGTGGAAGGAAAGGGCTTTCATCAGCCTTCATCCGCCGTTCTGCGGTTCTCATCGCACTTCTTCTCTCTTCGCTCATGGCGCTCTTCGCCGCAGATGGCGACGGCCGCGTCAACTACTTCATGCCGATGGCCGATGATGAGCATTATGGCGCTCTCCTGAAGCACATCTTCGATGGCGGCGACCTCTTCGAGGCAATGGATCTGGCGACCCAGCTGGAGATGAGCCTCGACTCCGCCGACTATCCTGAATGGATGAAGGATGCGGCGCTTGCAAGGGCGCTCATGATCGTCGCGCGCTACTGCACGCAGATATCCGATAGCTATGATGGCATCGCCAGCGGCTACATGTCCGATGCCGATGGGCTTGTTGCCTCAAGCAGGGAGAAGGGGGCTCCGGAATCCGTGGTCGGGGTGCTGGAGGCGCTCTCGAACTCGTTCTGGTATCTCATCGATGGATCGCTCTCCAAGGCGATGAAGTTCCCCAGTGCCGTCGACAGGCTCTACAAGGAGCATCCGGAGGATTTCCACGTCCTGCTGATGGCTGCCGACAGGTATCTCCATTCGCCAGGCATCGCCGGCGGGAACAAGAAGAAGGGCCTCGCGCTCTTCCAGGAGGCGGAGGCAGTGATGGATGAATGCGGCGCCGCTCCCTGGGACCGCTTCACGATATACAGCGGGCTGGCATTCGGATACGATGCCAGGAAGCAGGGCGAGGAGGCCAGGAAGTATGCGGAGCTTGCATACGCGATCTATACAGCGGATGGAACCGTCAATTCCATCCTCGGGATCTGATGGATCAGGAGTCCATTGAGCTATGAAGATACTTTTGGTGCTCGATCAGTACGATGGGGCCAACAACGGAAATACGATGACGGCAAGGCGGCTGGCCGAGAACCTCAGGGCGAGGGGCCATGAAGTGCGTGTCGCCGCGACGGGCGAGGACAGCGACTGGAAGTGGGGCTTCAAGGACTACCACCTGCCCATCTTCGACCACCTGGTGACTGCGCAGGGCTTCGTCTTCGCCGTGCCTGACAAGGATAAGATGCTCGAGGCGGTGCGCTGGGCGGATATCGTGCATGTGCTCATGCCGTTCCCGCTCGAGAAGCTCGCGATAAGGACGGCTCTCAGGGAGAACGTGCCGTGCACGGGCGCGTTCCACGTGCAGCCCGAGAACATCTGGTTCTCCGTCAACCTCGGCAACTGCATGCCTCTGATCAGCTTCACGTACTGGTTCGCGAAGAAGTACATATTCAAGTACTTCCATTACGTGCATTGCCCGAGCCATATGATCGAGAAGCAGCTTCTCAAGCATGGCTACAAGGCGGACCTGAGGGTGATCTCCAACGGCATCTCAAATCGCTTCGAATACCATAAGTCCCCTACGAGGAGAAAGGAGTTCGAGGGGAGGTTCGTCATCACGATGAGCGGACGCCTGTCGCATGAGAAGAGGCAGGATGTGCTCATCGAGGCGGTGAGGAAGTCCAGGCATGCCGACCGCATCCAGCTCTTCCTGGCCGGACAGGGGCCTGTGAGGGACGAGTACCTCAAGCTGGGATCCACGCTGCCCAATCCGATAATGATCTCCTTCCTCTCGACCGATGAGCTTATACAGCTCTTTGGGGAGACGGATCTCTATGTCCACGCCTCCGATGCCGAGATCGAGGCCATCAGCTGCATGGAGGCCTTCGCCTCCGGGCTCGTGCCCATCATCGCCAACAGCCCGCGCTCAGCCACGCCCCAGTTCGCGCTCGATGAGCGCTCGCTCTTCAAGGCGGGCGACAGCAGCGACCTTGCCGCCAAGATAGACTGGTGGATCGAGCATGACGATGAGCGGAGGCGCATGGAGCATCTCTATGCGGAGGAGGCGAAGGAGTATGCCATCGACAAGTGCGTGGATCGCATGCTGGATATGTTCGCCGATGAGATCAGGCGCTGCGGAAAGCCGCTCCCTCCGGAGAGGGAGCTCTATGGAAGGGATAGGTCAGCCGATTAGCGGATCGTCCGAAAGGCTCCTGATGATATAGCCTTCTGCAATCGGGCTGGCTGTCCTGATGTAGCCTGTGTGCCCGTGGTCGAGCTTCTCCGTCTTTTTCATCTCCTCATCGAGGAGCGTGATGTCCGTCGGCTTCAGGACGGGGATGTCGGGGCCTATGAACTCCAGCCCCTCTGGCCGCAGCTGGTTGCGGATATCCAGTTCGTATGTGTCCTCTCCGACCTTCTTCCCCACGATGCCCAGGAATAGGTAGTTCCTCTCGTATCCGTAGCTTGTGGGCCTTGAGACGTCGGACGCCCCATCCACCGGTCCGTGCGAGAAGAAGAACCCCGTCGTGTACTCGCGGTGCGAGACATCGAAGAGATCCTTTCTGTACACGTCCTTGTCGGCTGCGTCGTCGATGGCCTTCCTGCATGCCCTCGTGCCGACCGCGACATAATAGATGGACTTCCTCCTTCCCTCGATCTTCAGCGACGATAGCCCTGCATCCTCGAGCTCCTTCACATGGTCGATCATGCAGAGGTCCTTGGATGAGAGTATCGTCGTATAGCCATCCTCCTCGCTGATGGGGTAGTAGACGCCGGGCCTCTCCTCCTCCTCGAGGGCGAGGCGGTAGTTCCAGCGGCAGGTGTGGGAGCAGTCGCCCTGGTTCCCGCTCCTTCCTGCAAGGTGCGCCGAGAGCAGGCAGCGTCCTGAGTATGCCATGCACATGGCACCGTGGACGAATGCCTCGAGCTCCATGTCCGGGACCGCATCGCGGATGCGCTTGATGTCGTCCAGGCTCGCTTCGCGGCCTAATATGATGCGCTTGAATCCCATGCTCCTGTACATCCTAACGCTCTCGGAGTTCAGGCATGATGCCTGAGTCGAGAGATGCAGCTCCCTGTCGGGGAAGTTCTTCTGCAGGAACGGCACCAGCCCGATATCCGAGATGATGAAGGCATCGAATGGCCATGAGCCGATCTCGTCGGCCATGGTCTGGACCCTCTCCATGTCCCTCTGGTGGAAGAGGATGTTCATCGTGCAGTAGATGCGCTTGCCGGTTTCTTCCTTGAGCGCTCTGACCTTCTCCATCTCCTCGATGGGGAAGTTGCCCGCATTGCGGCGCAGCGAGAATTCCGTCATTCCCATGTACGCCGCATCGGCGCCGTAGCTGAATGCGGTCCTGAGCTTATCCAGGTTGCCGGCAGGAGAGAGAAGCTCTATTGCCATCTCATCACCTTCTCGAATGCCGCGGCCTGCCTCAGCGTCTCCTTCTCCTTATCCTCCTCGGCCTTCTTCCTGCGGTCATCGGCAAGTGCCTTGAGTATGCTCTTCTCCAGCCTCTTGGAGGATTCCTCCGGGAAGGCTATGCCGATCACCTCCGAGATGTCCGATACCGGGTGGAAGACGACATCGCCGCGCACCTGGTCATCGAGCTTCTCCAGATCGCGCATGTTGCGTTCGGGGATGATGATCTCCCTGATGCCGTTGCGCCTTGCTGCGAGGATCTTCTCCTTGAGGCCTCCGATGGGCATGACGCGTCCCGTGAGCGTGAGCTCCCCGGTCATCGCCAGCGCTGGCTTGATCGTCTCGTCGCGGTACATCGACCAGAGCGCTGAGAAGAGCGTTATGCCTGCCGATGGTCCATCCTTGGGCGTTGCGCCCTCGGGGATGTGGATGTGCACCGACTCATCATCGAAGAAGGAGAGGTCAAGTCCGCGGAGGTATGCCTCGTTCTTCAGCGTGGACCACGCGATGGATACCGACTCCTGCATGACCGATCCAAGCTGTCCGGTGACCTTCATCTCGCCCTTCATGGGGATGGCTTCGGCCTCGAGCAGGAGCACATCGCCTCCCATGCTCGTCCATGCCAGTCCGATCGCGGTGCCGGGCTTGTCCGCCTTGACGATCTCGTCTGCGGGGAAGATGGGCTTGCCGAGATACTTCTCGACGCTGCGTCCCCTTATGGACACGGGCAGCTTCATGCCTCCATCCCCCTCGAGTATCTCGAGGGCGACCTTGCGCATGATCTTGTCTATCGACTTCTCATAGTTCCTGACTCCGGCTTCCCTTGCATACTCCTCCGCGATCATCGAGAGCGCCTTGGCATCGAAGCGGATCTCCTTCGTCGTCAGGCCGTTCTTCTTCAGCAGCCTCGGGACGAGGTAGTCGTGTCCGATGTGGATCTTCTCCTCAGGCGTGTATCCTGAAAGCTCTATGATCTCCATCCTGTCCAGAAGCGGCTCCGGAATCCTTCCCGGATCGTTTGCGGTGACGATGAAGAGCACGTTTGAGAGATCGTACGGCAGATCGACGTAGAAGTCCTGGAAGCTCGTGTTCTGCTCCGGATCGAGCACCGCGAGCAGCGCCGAGGCGAGGTCTCCCTGGAAGGATCCGCCCATCTTGTCGATCTCATCGATGAGGATGACCGGATCGGGCACGCCGACGGTCTTCATCGCCTGGATGATCTTTCCCGGCATGGCTCCGACGTATGTCCTCCTGTGGCCCTTGATCTCCGCCTCGTCCCTCATGCCTCCGACGCTGAAGCGGAAGATCTTCTTCCCCAGCGCCCTGGCGATCGAGTAGCCGATCGATGTCTTGCCGACTCCCGGGGGACCGGCAAGGCAGATGATGGCTCCCTTGCCATTTCCGGCCTTGAGGCGGGAGGCGAGGAACTCCACGATCCTCTCCTTGACCTCCTTCATGCCGTAGTGGTCCTTCTCCAGCACCTTCTTCACCTTCTGGATGGAGTAGTCCGGAGCCTTGTCCTCGAAGGAGAAGGGAAGGGAGAGCAGCGTCTCTATGTAGAGCTTCGTCATCGCATGCTCGGGATTCATCGTCTCCAATCCGGAGAGCTTCTCCAGCTCCTTGTCGACCTGTGCCCTGTATGCCTCGGGAAGCTTCTTGTTCCTCGCCCTTGTCCAGAGATCCTCGTTGCGTCCCTTGCCGCCAGCTGACTGGGGTGTGCCCGTCAGTTCCGACAGCTCGTTGTTCAGGGCGCGGATCTGCTCTCGCAGAAGCTGCTCGCGGTTGCGGTTGCGGATCTTATCGTAGATCTCCTGCCTGATCTCATTCTCCTTGTCCAGTATGTCTTTCTCGGCTGCGATGAACGACAGCAGCTTCTCGATCCTGCTCTTGGGGTTCCTCGTCTCGAGGATCTCCTGCAGGAAGGTGCCGGGAGCGTTGATCGCGGAAGCCGCGTAGAAGGAGAGCAGGGATGGATCGTCTATGTTGGAGACGTTCACATCGCTTGCGAAGGAGAACATGTTCGTCGTCTGGCTGAGCGACATGATGCTCTCGCGCAGCACGCGCACGTATGAAGCCGCTTCCTTCGCGCTCGACACGGGAGTGTCCGGGTCCGGGCTGAAGGAGGCATATGTGATCTGCCCATCGATGTCGATGCTTTCGATCCTCACCCTCTGAAGGGTGGAGACGAAGACGTGTATGCAGCTGTTCGGCAGCTTGATGTACCTCGAGACCCTGGCAAGCGTTCCCACGTCCTCGAGCCCGCTGCCCTGGTTCTGCAGCAGCGCAACGAAGCAGCCATCGCCCTCGATGACCTTCGATATGATCTGCACATCCTGCGGCCTGCCGATCAGGAGCGTGGTGAATGTCTCCGGGAAAAGAGGCCTCTCAAGCAGAGGAAGCACGATCGCCCTCTTCGGGAGCTCCTCATTCGCTGTATTCATTTCAGTATTGTCCATGCTCAATCAAAATACCCCTTTGGCATAATTTAATGGGAGAACCATCATCCGGCAACAAGCCCGGCCAATATTGACTATACTCCGTTGTTGTGGATGAATCGTAGTATATGCAGAGAGATATTGACAAGCACCCATGGGATGAGCTCGACCGCTATCGCGGCACGATAGTCGCAGGCGAGTGGCCTACGCTTCCGGAGCTCCTGAGGCTTTCGGCCGATAAGTTCGGGGGGAAGACGGCATTCTCCGTCTTCGAGGGGAAGGAGAAGCACACCCTTTCGTTCGATGAGGTGCTCTGCACCGTCCGCCATGAAGCCGCAAGGCTCAGCGGGATCGGCATCAAGGAAGGGGACAAGGTCATGCTGATGGGCCGCAACAGCCCCGACTGGGCGCTTTCCTACTTTGCGATCCCCGAATGCGGCGGCGTATCCGTTCCGATGGACAGCCAGATGAAGCCAGACAAGTGCGTCAGGCTCGCCAAGTTCGCCGATGTGCGCGCGGTCATCGCGGATAGCTCCACTCTCCGCATGCTCGAGAAGGAGGACGGGACGTGGTTCTCATCCCTCCTCGGCGTCTTCTCCCTCGATGGCTGCGAAAGATGGGAGAGGCTCTCATTGGTCGACGATCCATTCAAGGATCTGCCGCGCGTGAAGGAGGACGACACCGCAGCGATCCTCTTCACCTCCGGCACGACCGGCAACGAGAAGGGCGTCGAGCTTACCCACAGGAACATCACATCCGATGTCTACATGACGGTGAACGAGGTGCGCATGCTCGATGAGCGCGATGTCACATACGCCCTCCTTCCGCTCCATCACAGCTACTGCTGCACAGCGGTTCTTCTTGAGGCAGTCCGCATCGGAGCCGAGTGCCTCTTCGGACACGGATTCGCCGTCTCGAGGATGCTCGATGACCTCAAGCGCGGAGCCGTCACCGTGTTCATGGGCATCCCCATGCTCTACAACAAGCTCCTTGCAGGAATCATGGCGAAGGTGAAGGAGCAGGGGAAGGCCGCATACGCCTTCATACGCATGATGATGGAGATCAACAGCATCGCTCACAAGATCACAGGCAGGTCCCCTCTGAGGGGATTCTTCCAGCGCGTCATCACATCCAAGGTGGGGCTGGACAAAGTGCGCCTCCTGATATCAGGGGCGGGGCCGCTCTCCCCCAAGGTCGTATGGGCATTCCATGGACTGGGGCTCGAGTTCATCCAGGGCTATGGCCTCACCGAGGCTTCCCCGATCGTCACCCTCAATCCTCCTGAGCGCTTCAAGACGGCCTCGATCGGCCATCCGCTTGCATTCATCGACCTCATCATCGGCGGCAAGGACCGCGATGGAATCGGAGAGATCAGGATCAAGGGACCGAATGTCTGCCGCGGATACTACAAGGATGAGGCGAATACGAAGGAGCTCTTCGATGAGGATGGATACATGAGGACGGGAGACCTCGGCTATGTCGACAAGGATGGCTATGTCTTCCTCAAGGGCAGGGCGAAGAACATCATCGTCACCGAGGGCGGCAAGAACGTCTTCCCCGAGGAGATCGAGGACATGTTCCAGCTCGAGACCGAGATTGCCCAGATCCTCGTCAGGGGATACCAGAAGGATCCGGATGTCCCGGGAGAATCCGTCGAGGCCGTGATCTATCCAGATCCGGAAGCGTTCAAGGGTGTGGAGGCAAGCGGCATTAAAGCGCGCATGGAAGCCATCGTATCGTCGGTCAACAGGAACCTCGAGAGCTTCCAGAAGATCGAGCGCATCACGGTGCTCGATGAGCCTATGGAGGAGACCACGACAAGGAAGATCAAGAGGGGAAAGGTCGCTGAGCGCATATGATGGTCCAGGAGGCGACCCGGATAGCGCTCCGCACATGGCGCATATGAGGAGAAGGGCTTCAGAAAAGGCGGGGTAGTGCGCTTCGGCATGGATGAGCTCTGGTATCGCTGCGATACCTGAATCATTCTTCGGATTCAGTGTTTTATAAGCGTTATAAAAAAATTTTTTGCTTATTCTGTTTAAAACCTGCGGATTCCTGTTTTTTGGAAGGTGTCGTTTGAAATCTGCATCTCTTTGGGAGTATGCCATGGTTTTCATTCGTGAAGCCAAAACAAAGAAGACCTGATCAATCCCTTTCAATCGGCAGATGGTGGCAGCTTCCAGTACCTATCGGGATCTTCCCCACCACTTCCCGACAAGGCTTTCGATGGCCGTGGATGACCGCTCATCGAGATCGGTGAGCAGCTCTGCGCTTCCTTCTCCATCCAGCTGCATCATCATCTCCTGGCAGGCTCCGCATGGAAGGGCGAGGCTACCGTCCTCCATCACGACGACAAGCTTCCTTATGCGGTTTTCTCCCGCTGAGATCATCTGGGCGATGGCGCTTCTCTCCGCGCACATGCCAAGCGAGCATGCCGTGTCGATGCAGACGCCCGTGAAAATCCTTCCGCTCTCTGCGATCAATGCCGCTGCAACCGATCCGGCCTCGACCATCGGAGAGATCTGCCTATGGCCCTGGATGAGGCGTGCCGAGGCATAGAGCCTGTCCCATGTGCCGTCGTATACGGAAAGGGCCTTCCTTTCCAGCTCCCTTACGAAGCCGTCCTTCCCGTCGCAGTATCCTTCGATGTCGTATGGAAAGCGCTCTGCAAGCTCCTTCTTAAGTCTGGAATACTGCTTGCCTTCATCCTTGTGCGTGCGAAGGTAGTCCCTGAATGCAAGGTGCCTGTCGATCTGCTTCCAGTCGTCGCAGCGGAAGATGTGGATCTGATGGGTGCGTTCATCGCCGCCCTTGCGGAGATAGCGTCTGCCGGGAATGCCGAATTCCCCCATCCATTCGTATCCCGCGTTCTCGAATGCCTCCCTGCAGCCATCAGCTTCCTCCAATGACCTTGCTGCCACGAGGATGTCGATCACAGGCTTTGCGGAAAGGCCTGGCACGGATGTGCTGCCGATGTGGTATGAAGCAATGCAGGTGGAGCCCATGATGGATCTGATGAGCTCGCGTTCCGTTTTGAACATCCTCTTCCATGAATCATCATATTCGACTGCCGTGACATGCTGCGCCATAGCACTCTCCTTGTCCTCTAAGTGTGTCCCATCATCATGGCTTCAGGCAAGCAAGGGGCACAACATGGACACCGTCCGGTCTGGTATATGCGGCATTCTTCGCCGTTACGATCATCAGGAACGATGGTTTTCCCATATAGTTTGCGTCGATATTATCAGCTAATGCGCGAAGGTGTTCGGATGCTGCATCGATATCGCTTTGGCGGCCAAGCTTCATTTCGATGAGGGCGTATCTTCCGTTCCTCAGATGGATGACTGCATCTGCTTCAAGTCCATTGCTGTCTCGGTAATGGTAAAGCGATCCATTCATTGCCGAAGCATAGATGCGCAGATCCCTGTCGCACATGGATTCGAAGAAGAGTCCGAATGTCCTTAGATCATCGATAAGATCCCGCGGCCCAAGTCCAAGAGCAGCAGTCGCAATCGATGGGTCGCAGAACTGGCGGGTAGGCGTTGTCTGAATCCTGGCTTTGGATCGTATGTTTGGATTCCACGCATGGATTTCATCGATGACGAATAGCTTCTTCAGCGCCTCATAATACCTGTCGAATGTCTTGTCGGATACGATCTCTGGTCCGATATCCTTCCGTAGCAGCGCTTTTGTCGCTGAAGTGCTCAGATGCCTCGAATATGAGCGTATAAGCCGCTTAAGTATGTCTTGGGAGTAGCTGCCCTCGAGCGCATTCCTGAAATCCGTTCTTACAAGCTGCTCGTAGTAGTCGAACGACTGCTCCAATGCAATTTCTTCTTCCAGCCCGATTGCCTTGGGCCATCCTCCACGGCATAGCCAGTAGGCGTAGTCCTGCAGCGTAGCCTCTGAGGATGCCGCTGTACTGCTTCCATTGAAAAGATCTGCCAGTGATACGCTGCCATTCGAATCTCCGGACTCATACAGCGACATCGTATTCATCGTCATAGATGCGATGCGTCCGATTCCGGAATGATGTATTTCATTCTTGCTATCATCATTGAGCGGGGAGACAGAGCCGGTGAGTATGAATTGCCCAAAGCTGTCTCTTCTATCGACTTCGGTTCTCACCGCATCCCAGAGGATGGGCGCCTCCTGCCACTCGTCGATGAGCAGAGGGGGCTGCTTATCCAGCAGTATCCTGGCTGAAGTATAGGCAAGAGCAATGTTCTGGTCCCTCGATTCGGTATCCTGCATCAGAATCGCGGATTTTGCATGCTGCAGGCATGTGGTTGATTTTCCGCACCATTTTGGCCCTTCTACGAGGACAGCTCCTTTGCTTTTCAGCTTGTGCGCAAGTATTCCATCCGCAATTCTCGGCATATATCTTTTCATGCTTCAGCATTTTCTTATGATATAAGCAGAATGTCAAGCTGTTCCGTATTTTGCAGCGTTTTTGCTTCGTGTTTTGCAGCGATTTCACTCCGTACTTTGCAGCGATTTTGCTCCGTATTCTGCAGATTCACTTCAGCACCGTCCGCTCGATCTCGCGAACCTGATTGCGATAGGGGTTGACGATCGAGGAGCCGTAGTCAGCGATCAGCTGGATCATGTTGCGCTGCGTGCCTTCGTCCTTTCCGTTGAGCCTGTCGCCGGCGTCTCGAAGGAGTAGACGTGGATGCGATCCTCTCCTCTGCAGATGGCTTCGAACCTGTGGCCGATATCGCGCGCGGACTGGGCAAGGAGAGCCTGTGCATCGGGGCTCCTGTCCTCCATCTTCCTGCAAAGCGCCATCGACTTCCCGTACATTACGGCGACTTCGTCGATCGCCCTCTGGTCCTCATCCGTCAGGAATCCATCCAGATCCGAAGCGTGAAGCGTGATCCTCTCAGCCATTTCCTTCTCCTTGTTGGATCCTAGGATACATGCGTTTCGGCCGCTTGGACAAATCATCGAAGGTCTTTTCGACTTTTATAGAAAAGTTTCGACTTATACAGAAGATTTTCCTTGCGCGTTTTGCAAAGTGGTGTTCAGATATATCCATGGACAGCTCATACAAGTCGGTTTACAGGAAACCAATTCATCTCAGGCTCTCCGCGGAGGATGTCGGAAGGTATGTCTTCCTTCCCGGCAGCGTCGAGAGGGTGGAGAAGATCGCATCGCTTCTCGAAGATGCGCATGTAGTCGGCAGGCACAGGGAGTTCTATGCCATGACGGGCGCGATAGACGGCACTCCCGTCTCCGTTATATCCACGGGAATCGGCGGACCTTCCACCAGCATCGTGATGGAGGAGCTTTCCTCCATGGGCGTGCATACGATGGTGCGCATCGGATCATGCGCCTCGTCCTCTCCTGATACGAAGATCGGAGATGTCGTGATCCCCTGCGGAGCCGTGAAGATGGAAGGCACCAGCAGGCAGTATCTCCCGGATGAGTTCCCTGCCGTCCCGGACTGGTCCATCTACAAGTGCTTCGTAAGGGCTGCTGAGGAATCGGGATTCCCGTTCAATACGGGCGTCACGATAACCAAGGATTCCTTCTATACCGAGGCGAGCATGGAGGAAAAGCCCGTATATCCGCTTCTCGAGTATCTGTGGGATGCCTATGAGAAGGGCGGCGCCTCCAATACCAGCATGGAGTGCTCGACGATCTTCACGATCGGAGCGGTGCTGGGCATCAGGACGGCATCCGTCATGATCTCCGCAACGAACTACAAGGCATATTCGAACGACGTCAAGGATTATCCCGCAGGCTGGGAGCACCGCGCGATCAAGGTGGGCGTGGAAGGCATGCGCCTCGTCATCGCAGAGGACAGGAAAGGAGGAAGGGCATGAAGAGGATGATGCATATCAGTCTTGTCGCTGGGGATACGGCCCCGCTCGTGCTGCTTCCCGGAAGCCCCGAGAGGGCGGAGAGGATCGCCTCCCATTTCGATGACTGCGAGGATAAGGCATACCACAGGGAATACAGGACATTCACAGGAACCCTTGGCGGAAAGCCCATCTCCGTCTGTTCGACGGGAATCGGCGGGCCATCGATAGCCATAGCCGTGGAGGAGCTCGTGCAGGTGGGTTCGAAGTCGTTCCTGCGCGTCGGAACGGGCCTTTCGGTCTCCGAGGAGGTGAAGAGGGGGGACCTCGTGCTTGCACAGGGCGCTGTGCGCATGGAGGGCGTGGCGGAGCAGTATCTGCCCCCTGAGTATCCAGCTGTATCCGATCCATACCTCCTGATGAAGGCGGAGAGGGCCCTCTCTGGAAGGGTTCATATCGGCACATGCATCACACGCAGCTCGTACTATACGCCATTCGGAGGCTTCTCCAGGCCGTCCGGGCCGAGGATCATGGAGAGATGGAACGAGTATCTGGGAGGCGGAGCGATCATCTCCGATACCGATACCGCGATCCTCTACATCGTCGCATCCTCGCTCGGGGCGAAGGCTTCGTCCCTTCTCGTGGCGACCAATCCATGCAATGCCCAGCTTCCTGAGATCGAGGACGATCCGGAGGACTGCGAGGACGCTCTCATAGCGGCCGCGCTGGAAGCGGCGAGGAGCATACTGGATGGGCAGGAAGGCTGAGATCCCGATTTCATCCTTTCCATCCATCCTTCCCGGCACCGGCTTCGGCAAGAGCCTCTATCTCTGCGTCTATGATGCGATAAGGGAGACGCTTCTCTCGGGAAGCGGCTGGGAGGCGGGCACGCTGCTTCCCAGCGAGAGCGACCTCGCCGCTTACTGGAACGTCAGCAAGGGTACGGTCAGGGAGGCGCTGTACCATCTCTTCGAGGATGGCGTGATCTGCAAATCCCAGGGGAGGAGGGCTTCGCTGAGCCATCTGCAGCATGAGCGTAGCTATGTCTATCAGACGCTCGTTTCTCCTGTGCGCTCATTCTGCACCGAGCCTCTTCCCGTTCCTGAGTCGTCGTACAGATGCGTCGGCGCCAGCGATTGGATGGCATCCATGCTCAGCCTGCAGGAGGGTGTTCCGCTCGTCAAGGGCGTTCTGGACTACCTCGTCTATGGCGAGTTCAGGGCACGCACCGTGTTCTTCTCATCCTTCTCCCTTTTCGAGAAGGAGGGCGTGTGCCTCGATGACGGTCCCGCTCTTGCGGATTTCATAGAGGACAGGGTCTACAGGATGGCGGATACATCCCGCTCATCGCTGTGCCTCGTGGATGAGGTTGGGGATAGCGAGATAAGCCCTATGCCCCTTCCTCTGCTATTCATGGAAGACTATCTGCATCGAGGGGACAGCTGCTTCATAGCGCTGAGATATTACCTCGATAAGGACTGGTTCCGTGTACAAACATTGCGAAAAAGGGTTTAATTAGAACACCTTAGATTCAAAAAGGAGGACCTGATGAAGAAGGCTATTACTTTGGTGACGATCTTCATCGCCTGTGCGTCCCTGCTCATCGCAGGTGGTTCCGGAGAGACCGAGGCTGCATCCGCAGCGGCGGACGACGGAGCATTCAGCGCTCTCTATCTTGTCAATGGAAACCTTGGAGACAAGGGCTTCTACGATTCGGCAGCCAGCGGCTTCTACACCATACGCGACGAAGATGGAGCCAACATCAAGATCGTCGAGATGGGAAGGAACGAGGCATCCTACGAGAGCTACTACCTCGATGCTTCCGAGCAGGACTGGGATGTGATCGTGTCCGGAACATGGTCGGTCATGGAGCTTGTCGAGGAGATCGCTGAGCAGTTCCCCGATCAGGACTACATCTTCTTCGATGGAACGTCGGATCTGGACAACGTCATGGGTATCGCATACCAGTCGAACGAGACCGCGTTCATGGCTGGCGCCCTCGCAGCGCTCATGCTCGATAGCGGCGACGCCAAGATCGATCCCTCGCAGCGCATCCTCGGATTCGTAGGATCCATGGATACTGCGAACATCAACGACTTCCTCGTCGGCTACATCGAAGGCATCCAGTACATCGATCCTTCCATCAGGGTCCTCACAAGCTATGTCGGATCGTTCGAGGATGTGCCGAAGTGCATGGAGATGACGACGCAGATGTACAACCAGGGCGCTCAGATCGTCTACGCTCCTGCCAGCCAGTCCATCCTCGGCGCCGTAACGGCATCCAGCAACATGGATAAGTACCTCATCGCATGCGATACGGATATCTGGGCATCGATGGTCGAGTCAGATCCCAACCTCGTGCGCAACGTCATCACATCCTCGCTCAAGAAGGTCGGCGAGTCGCTCGCATTCGCGATGCGCGGACTTCAGGATGGCTCGATGACCACAGCCGACAACTACGTGCTCGGCCTCAGCAGCGGAAGCGTAGGCCTCTCCGACAACGAGAACTACCGCGCGATCGTCCCTGAGGAGATCAGGACTCAGCTCGATGAGCTTGCAGCGAAGGTTGCGAACGGCGAGATCTCTGTGCGCATGGCCACGGGAACTCCGACCGAAGAGGTTGCAGCCCTCCGCGATTCCATGAAGCCGTAACGGTTTCCCGAACTCAGAAACATGCCGGGAAATGGGGCTATCCCATTTCCCGCATCTCTTTGGAGGCATATGGAACATCCAGCACTCAGCATGAAGAACATCACCAAGGTCTATCCGAACGGGGTGGTCGCCAACCGTGATGTCACATTCGAGGTCAACACAGGCGAGATCCATGCTCTCTCAGGCGAGAACGGAGCAGGGAAGACGACCCTGATGAAGATCCTCTTCGGCGAGGAGAAGCCCACCAGCGGCAGCATCCTCATCGGGGGCAAGGAAGTCGATATACGCAATCCCCAGGATGCCCTCGGCTTGGGGATAGGAATGGTTCATCAGCATTTCATGCTGGTCCCGTCGCTTACGGTCACGGAGAACGTGATACTTGGAATCGAGAAGAGAAAGGGTCTTGGAATCGATTACAGGAGCGCAGAGAAGCTCGTTGGCGACATGGGCCGGAAGTACAACATGTACCTCGATCCCAAGACGAAGGTCAGGGATCTTTCGGTCGGGCAGAAGCAGAAGCTCGAGATACTCAAGATACTCATAAGGGGAGCGAGGATACTGATCCTCGACGAACCGACGGCGGTCCTGACCCCGCAGGAGACGGGCGAGCTCTTCGCCGAGCTCAAGAACCTCAGGGACCAAGGCTTCACGATCATCTTCATCAGCCACAAGCTCGATGAGATCAGGGAGCTCTGCGACAGGATCACGATAATCAGGCACGGAGAGACGAAGGGCGTCTTCGGACTCGAGGGCATCACCGATGAGGAGCTTTCGCAGCGCATGATCGGAAGGGATGTCCAGCTCACCGTTGAGAAGCCTGAATGCAGGAGGGGAGGCGCAGTGCTCTCCGCGAAGGAGGTCGTCGTCAGCGGCGATGGCGATAAGCCGCTGCTTGATAGGATCTCCTTCACGCTCCATTCCGGGGAGATCCTCGGCATAGCCGGCGTCGAAGGCAACGGACAGTCCCAGCTCGTCGATGCGATAACGGGCATCGGACCGTACGATGGCGGCGAGATCCTCTTCTCGGATTCGACGATAAGGCAGGGCGATATCCGCAGGATCAGGAAAAGCGGCATGGGATACATCCCCGAGGACAGGATGACGCTCGGTATCTCCCCATCGCTTTCCGTGACTGAGAACATGATCGCCGACAAGATCGACGATCCTCGCTTCTTCTCGAAGGGTGGATTCATCGACAACGGCGGAATCGATGCATTCAGCAGGCAGATGATTGATGACTATGCGATCCTCTGCCAGAACGGCGATGTAAGCATCTCGAGCCTCTCGGGAGGAAACATCCAGAAGGTCGTCCTGGCGAGGGAGATGTCGAGCAATCCGAAGCTCATCATCGCGAACCAGCCTACGCGTGGCGTCGATGTCGGCGCCACCGAGTTCATCCGCCGCAAGCTCGTTGCGATGAGGGACAGCGGCTGCGCCGTGCTTCTTGTGTCCAGCGACCTGAACGAGCTTCTCGGGCTTTCCGACAGGCTCCTCGTCATGTACGGAGGCCGCTTCGCCGCATGCTTCAGCTCATTGGCCGGCGTGGATGGACAGACCCTGGGCCGCTATATGCTCGGCCTGGACAAGCAGGATGAAGATGAGATCTCAAGGAGTGCGATGTGAATACGAAATCGATAAACAGACTGATTGATTCGATGAAGCTGCTGATCGTCGTCGTCATCGCATGCCTTCTGGTATCGGTGATCATCCTCTGCGTCAGCAACGAACCCGGCAATGCCATTTCCAGCTTCTTCCTGGGACCGTTCACGTCCCTCAGGAGGATCGGCAACATCCTGGAAGGCGCGGTGCCTCTGATCTTCACGGCCCTTGCCGTGACCCTCATCTTCCGCGCAGGCCAGTTCTCGATGATCAGCGAAGGCTCGTTCTTCATCGGGATAACCGGTGCGATGATGGTCGGCATAGCGCTTCCGCTGCCGTCGGTGGTGCACCCAATCGTCGCTCTGCTCACTGCAGGCATCTTCGGCGCCATAGCAGCTGCGATACCGGCATTCCTCAAGCTCAAGTGGCAGGCGAGCGAGGTCGTAACCTCCATCATGCTCAACTACATCATCCAGTTCTTCGCCCTCTATCTGGTGAACTACCACTTCAGGGAGCCCGAGGCTTCATCGCTTGCATCCCTGAAGATCGCGGAGAGCGCTGAGCTTCCAGTGATCGTGTCTGGAACGAAGGTCCATCTCGGGCTTCTGATCGCGCTTCTGTGCTGCGTGCTTCTCTGGTTCTACATCTTCAAGACCCGCCAGGGATTCAGGATCCGCCTCGTAGGAGACAATCCGAACTTCAGCAGCTACGTCGGCATCAAGTCGGCCCTCGTCATGGTAGGCGCGCAGATCCTCGCAGGCTTCGTCGCAGGACTCGGCGGAGGCGTCGAGTTCCTCGGCATGTACACCCGCTTCAAGTGGACGTCCAGCCCCGGATACGGATGGACGGGAATCGCGGTGGCGCTCCTTGCGAGGCGCAATCCGATCCTGGTGCCGTTCGCTGCCATCTTCATCGCATATCTCGAGGTGGGCAGCGGCATCATGGCACGCTCGAGCGACGTGAGCGCGGAGGTGGTGGACATCATCCAGGGCGTCATAATGCTGATGATCGCAGCCGATGCGCTCCTGCAGGGCTGGAAGCAGCGCCTGATCGTCAAGAACGCAACCGAAGGAGGTAGGGCATGAGCGTATTCCAGCAGATATTCAGCGCAGAATTCGTAGCCATGTGGCTCCGTGTAGCGACGCCGCTTCTCTTCGCCAGCCTTGGCGCTGTGATATGCGAGAAGTCGGGGGTCGTGAACCTCGGGCTGGAGGGCATCATGCTCTGCAGCGCCCTTGCCGGCGTCATCGGCAGCGCCTATACGAACAGCCTCTTCGGCGGATTTGCCTGCGGCATCGCGATGGGGCTCATCCTCAGCGCCGTCTTCGCATACTTCCATCTCGTGATGAAGGCGAACTCGGTCCTCTGCGGCACCGCGATAAACACATTCGCAAGCGGTTTCACCGTCTTCGTGCTCGAGATATGCACGGGAGAGAAGGGCAACAGCTCATCGCTCAAGAGCTTCTCGTTTGGAACGGTGGATATCCCCCTGATCAAGGATATCCCCGTCATCGGAGAGATACTCTCGGGACACAACGTGCTGACCTATGCCGCATTCATCATGGTCGGAGTGATCTGGTACATGCTCTACAGGACTCCGCTCGGACTCAGGATCCGCGCCGACGGAGAGAATGAGAACGCCATCAACTCGGTGGGAATCAGCGTCAACAGGACGCGCTTCATAGCGATCCTGCTATGCGGCGTGATGACGAGCATCGGAGGAATGTACCTCTCGATGGGATACCTCAACATGTTCGTCCGCGATATGGTCGCTGGCCGCGGCTTCATCTCGCTTGCAGCGAATGCGATGGGGCAGTGCAGCCCGGTGGGAACGATGTGCTCGGCTCTCATCTTCGCGTTCTTCGACGGACTGTCGAACATCCTGCAGCTGCTGAGGATACCATCGGAGTTCGTCCAGATGGTGCCATATGCAGCCACGATAGCAGGTCTTGTGATCTATGCGATACAGAAGACGGAGAGCGAGAAGAGGAAGCGCCGTCAGATGGGAAGGAAGGTATTGGAGAATGCTTAACAAGGAAGAGAAGACACTGGGGAAGAGACAGTATCATATCCATCTTTCGCCGGGGGATATCGGGGAGTACGTGCTCCTGCCCGGCGATCCCGCGAGGAGCAATAGGGTAGCTGAGTACCTCGATGATGCGGTCCTCGTCGCGGAAAACAGGGAGCACAGGACATTCACGGGATACTACAAGGGCGTGAAGATCTCCGTCACGAGCACCGGCATGGGATGCCCATCCACTGCGATAGCGTGCGAGGAGCTGATCAACATCGGCGCCAAGTGCCTGGTCAGGATCGGAAGCACCGCAGCGCTGCAGGAGGGCATCTCCATCGGAGACCTCATCGTCTCCACTGGCTCGATGAAGAACGAGGGCACGAGCCGCTTCTATGTGCCGGATGTCTTCCCTGCAGTCCCCGACTTCGACTTCACCAGGGTCATCATCGACACGGCCCGCGAGATGCAGAAGGATGGCGGATACGGATTCTTCTACGGCATCAACGCAAGCGATGATGCCTTCTATGGAGAGACGCCGGAGTGGATCGAGAAGCTCCACTCGCTTGGGGTCTTGAATGTGGAGATGGAGAGCTCCGCAATCTACACTGTCTGCCACAGGCGCAAGGTCAGGGGCGCGATGATCAGCGCAGTGAGCGGCAACCTTATCACCGGCGAGGTCATCTACGAGACGGAGAATAGGAAGCTTGCCGAAGGCTGGGACAAGGAGATCAAGGTCATCCTCGAGGCCATCAGCAGGTTCGACAGGGAACTCAAGGGGAGGAGCAATGCGTGATCTGATCCTCGATCTCGATACGGGCGTCGATGATTCGATAGCCCTGGCATATGCTGCCCTCAGCCCCGAGGTGAATCTGCTGGGCGTCACAGGCACGTTCGGCAACGTCACGACGGATGCAGGGGCGCGCAATGCCCTTGCAGTCCTTGAGATGATGGGGCGCACCGATGTCCCTGTCTTCGAAGGCGCGTACCACTCACTGGATACGGAGAGCTTCTCCCCACACGATGTGAGCATCAGGATCCATGGCAGCAATGGCACCGGGAACGTCGAGTTCCCAGCTGCGAAGCGGCCTGTGGAGAAGGAGAGCGCCGTCGACTTCCTCATCAGGATGATGAGGTCGAACGAGAACCTGACGATAGTCACGACAGGGCCATCGACGAATCTCGCCTCCGTGCTGCTGAAGGCGCCAGATCTCTCTTCCTGGAAAGGGAAGGTGGTGATCATGGGCGGAGCGCTCACGGTGCGCGGGAATGTCAGCCATTTCGCAGAGGCCAACATCTCCCAGGATTCGGAGGCTGCAAAGATGGTCTTCGAGAGCGGGCTGGATGTGACCATGATCGGACTGGATGTGACGATGCGCTCGAGGCTGAGGAGGTCGGACGCTGATGAGTGGCGGTCGACGGGCACGAAGGCCGGCAAGGACTTCGCAGCCATGCTTGAGCACTACATCGACAACACGATCGGCGGCGATGATACATACGTCCACGATCCGTCGGCTGTCATATGCGCAATCCATCCGGAGTACTTCAGGCTCCTTGATCTGCCGATGACGGTGGAGCTCTATGGTCCGGACAGGGGCCGCACCATCGGAGATGAGCTTAGGATTCTCGAGAAGGAGCCTAAGACAAGGGCGGCAGTCGACGTCGACAGCAGCCGCGTGGAAGCGGAGCTCAGGATAATCGCAGACTACTTCAGAAGCATCTGACGATCTTCTGCCGATGATTGCGGGGGCTCCTGAAATGGCGTGCACCCCGTCGATAGGACAGCTGGATAATCAAAAGGGAACCGTTGTTCATCGCAGGATGGCAATGGTTCTTCCATCTATACTGCAGATATGCATGCTCTTTGATGAATAAGTCCTATACTATGCGGAAAATCTGAAAATTTATGGTGGAAAATTTAAAAAATGTCTAATGAAAATTTAAAATCCATTTACGGGAATTCTTAAATCGAATAGCATGGATGTATGATAGAGCGAACGATTTCGAAGCGTTTCATATCCTTATCTCAGGATTTCAAGGTGCTGATTGCAACGGGTGCAAGGCAGGTGGGGAAGACGACATTGCTGAATCAGCTGAAGACTGCCGATCGAAGCTATGTCACATTGGATTCCCGCCCTGCTCTGGATCTTGCCAGAAACGACCAGGAGATGTTCTTCATCCTCAATCCAGTGCCATGCATCATCGATGAGATCCAGCGAGCACCGGAGCTTATGCTCAAGATCAAGGAAACAGTGGATTCAGACAGCCGGAAGAGCCAGATATGGCTCACGGGCAGCCAAAAGCCACGGCTGATGAAGCATGTATCCGAGACACTTGCAGGAAGGGTTGTGGAAATCGAGATGTTCCCGCTCTCCCAGGCTGAGAAGCAGGGAAATCCATATAGGCCTTCATTCTATCCATCGTTCGATGGAAAGGCGCCTTCGGTGTGGGACATGAAGGAAACCCTAGGCAACGTTGTGCTCGGGGGCTACCCAGAGCTCCAGTTCATCCAACCGGGGAGCAGGGCTGACTGGTTCAGCTCGTATATCAGTACATACCTCCTAGGCGATATCAGAAGCAGCGAGAACAACGTGGATATCGACATTGATGATTTCCATCGATTGCTTAGGATCCTCGCTGCCCGTACAGCTGAACCTATCAATTATTCCTCGATTGCGGCGGAAGCTGGAATCAGTGCCTACAAGATCAAGATGCTGATATCGCGGCTGGCTTCATATGGGATCATCTATCTGCTTCCACCATATTCAGGCAATACGCTCAAGAGCATCGTCAGGACTCCTCGAATGCACTTCACCGACACGGGGCTTTGCTGTCATCTCCTAGGGATCGAGGATGCAGATGGGCTGCTCAAGCATCCCTTGGCTGGGAGGATCTTCGAATCCTACGCTGTTGGCGAGCTTATAAGGAATGCAAGGAACAACGGGGATTTCGCTCAATTCTATTTTTATCGGGAAGAGCTTATGAAAAAGGGGGCAGAAGAGCCTGAGATAGACCTCATCAAGGAGAAGAGCGGCGTGCTGTATCCCATTGAGATCAAGCTCAATGCCACGCCTGTGCTGGGCATGGCCCGCTGGTTCGAGCGTCTCCCTGAAGATAGGAGGGGAATGGGAACGATTGTCTGCATGGGAAAGGAGAAGACCATGCTTTCGCGGGATGTGCTTGTGATGCCTGTGTCGATGATCTGAATGCTGTAAAGTTATCCGTATCCATATCCAAGCAGCGGGTGGTTGCTGAAAAGCGCTGGTTCCACGCTGCAGTTCGAAAGAGCAGAGGCAGATGACATGGGTCAGCTCTCATGGTCTCGTATCCAGCCGAGGATCTCCTCGTATCCGATCTTCCCTGCGGCAGCTCCAAGGCCGAGTTCTATCAATTCGGGCCTGTAAGATAGTTTGTGTAAATGGGAAATGCTACTGTAAGGAAGGAGATACAGCAGAAGACCAGGAAAAGCACAAAGGAAAAGGATGCCATCGACCAGATACTCGACCAGCTGGACCTGCATGGGATGACGCAGGAGGAGCTGTTTGGTGCAGAGGGGCTGGCGAAGAAGCTTACAGCCCGGCTGCTGAAC
>CALXXR010000111.1 GCA_944392735.1 uncultured Spirochaetaceae bacterium
CCTTTCATCGCTTCGCGAGAATGGCGTCATGCATGTCACCGACATCGTGCACAAGTCCGCTGCGTCAGAGGCCCTCGAGGCAGGACGGGCCGATAAGAGCGACGGCATTGACCTTGCCGCTGTACGCGACTGGGATGTACCTTGCCTCCTCATCGGCCTTCAGGGCCTCGAGCTCCTTCCTTCCAAGCGTGTAGAAACGAAGCGGTATGCCTTCCTCCGCCAGCGCCTTCACCTCTGCCGGATCGAAGTCGCCGAACGGAAGGATCCTCTCGCGCTCGTTCTGAAGCGCGATGATGCCTTCGTTGAGCACAGTCTCTCGCTCCACGGCGGCAAGAAGGCCCTGGTGGATGCGTTCGAACTCATCTCCGGAGACGAGGGAGGCCTTCTTCGCCTTCTTCCCCCGCTCCTCTAGAATCTGCAGAACCCTCGCATAGTCTGCCCGTCCTGCCTCGAGGGCCTCTGACGCAGCGGACTTGTGCACGATGTCGGTGACATGCATGACGCCATTCTCGCGAAGCGATGAAAGGAGCCTTGCCTTATCCTTGGCCATACCGAGTATGGTCACCTTCAGCATCTTCTCTATCATCAGCTCACCCTCACCAGCTTCTTCTTCGCGATCTTGCCGCGCACGACAGCGGATGTCTGCTGATCCTGCAGGTAGATCCCTATCACCCTGATGTTCTCCTTCGTCTCGGGTATCTTGACCTTCTCGAAGAGATTGACGCGCTGAGTCGTCGTCCTGAGCTCACGGGAAAGGAGGGCGATCCTCTCCTCGAGCGTCGCGACGAGCGCATCGTACTTCGCGATATCCTTGAGAGCATCGAGCGCCTTGTCGACCCAAAGAGGATAGTACCTCAGGTCGTACTCGACGCGCTTGAAGAGCAGCTCTTTGAAGACAGGGACCTCCACGCCGGCGATGTTCCCCTTCTCCTTCTCGATCCTGTCTATCACGACAAGCGATGAGATGGACTTATCCTCGGGGAAGGCCTCGTTGGCGCCGTAGACCGCTATCCATCCCGAAAGGGCATCGACGGCTCTCCTCTGCTCCTCCTTCAGCTTCTCTATCTCGCTCTCCGCCTCGCGGATGACGATCTGGAGCTGCTGCTTCTTGAGCTGCAGGGTCGGAAGATAGCGCTGGTACTGCCTCAGGGCATCCTTCTGCTTCTTCTGCTCGTTCTTCGTCAGCTTTACAGCCACCTCACCTCTCCTTCGGCCAGTAGGTCTCAACGAGATCCGACCTCAGTCCGGTCTCATTGGGCTCGAAGCACTCAGCGAGTATCCTCCATCCCTCATCGAGAGCCTCCTCCAGGGGGATGTTGACGGAGAGATCCATGAGCCTCTCCTCGAAGCGCGCACCGTACTTGAGCAGCTTCTCATCCCAGTCGGACATCAGGAAGCCCATCGAGCGCTTCTCGAGCGAATCCTTGTAGGCGGCATACAGCTTGATCATGGCATCCATGAGGGAGCGATGGTCGGAGCGTGTATCCTTGTTGACGTTCTGCTTGAGGCGCGAAAGCGATCCGAACGGCTCGATGCGGCCATTGCGGAGATAGTACTGGCCCTCGGTGATGTATCCGGTGTAGTCCGGAACCGGGTGCGTGACGTCATCTCCAGGCATCGTCGTGACACCGAGGATCGTGACGGATCCTGCGCCTTCGAAGTCGACGGCCTTCTCATAGCGGGAAGCAAGCGTCGAATAGAGGTCGCCGGGGTATCCTCTGTTGGATGGGACCTGGTCCATGGTGATCGCCATCTCCTTCTCGGCGTCGCAGAAGTTCGTCATGTCCGTCAGGAGCACGAGGACCCTCTTCCCATCGAGCGCGAAGCGTTCGGCGACCGCAAGCGCCAGATCCGGCACGAGCGTGCATTCGACCGTCGGGTCGGATGCGGTGTGTATGAACATGATCGTCCTCGAGATAGCTCCCGACTTCTCCAGCGTGGAGCGGAAGAAGAGGTAGTCATCGTACTTGAGGCCCATGCCTCCGAGGACGATGAGATCGACATCCGCCTGCATCGCTATGCGTGCGAGAAGCTCGTTGTATGGCTCTCCGGAGATGGAGAAGATAGGAAGCTTCTGCGATTCGACGAGCGTATTGAAGACATCGATCATCGGGATTCCCGTCCTGATCATCTTCTTCGGCATGATCCTCCTGGAAGGATTTACCGAAGGACCTCCGATATCGATCATGTTCTCCGTCAGCTCAGGACCGTTGTCCCTTGGCTTTCCGGCGCCGTCGAAGATCCTTCCGAGCAGATCCTCAGAGTAGCTGACCCTCATCGGCACGCCCAGGAAGCGCACGCTGTCGCCTGTCGAGACGCCCTGGCCGCCCTTGAAGACCTGGAGCGATACCTTGTCGCCATCGAGCTTTATGACATTGGCGTATCCCGTGCCCTGGGCCGTGGTGATCTCTGCGAGGTCCTGGTTGCGGACCCCCTCGGCACGCACCGTGATGACGTTTCCGACGATCGACTCTATCTTCGTATAGACCTTCTGCATTTACTTCCTCCTCCCCTCGTAGAACGAGACGACGGCATTCTTCCTCTCCGCGTACTTCGGATCCGTGTCGGCTGTGCTGTTCCAGTCGAGGAAGCGCTGCCTGAGCTCATTGAAGAACGAGCGGACCTCCCTCTTGTCCGGAAGATCGAACGAAGCCTTCAGGATGCCGTAGAGGACGGAGAACGCCTCCTTCTGGCGGTCGACGGATACGATGGAATCGATCGGATCGAATGAGTTCTGCTGAAGGTATACCGAGTCGATGAACTCGCCCTTCTGATAGATGATGTAGTCCTCGAGGCTCGTTCCCTCCTCGCCGACGACCTTCATCATCGAATCGACCTCATTGCCCCTCCTGAGGTATGAGTATGCCTCCTCGACCTTCTCCTTCTCGATGATGCCATGATACTTCGACCAGGAATCGAGGGAATCGATCGCTGGATACTTCCTCGCATCGGAGCGCTCCCTGGAAAGGCCATGGAAGGCGCCGACGACCTTGAGCGTCGCCTGCGTCACGGGCTCCTCGAAGTTTCCGCCCGCAGGAGAGACCGTTCCGCCGATCGTGACCGAACCCGTCGATCCATCGCGGAGCCTCACCTTTCCAGCGCGCTCATAGAAGCCTGCTATCCTCGACTCGAGGTAGGCAGGGAACGCCTCATCGCCAGGAATCTCCTCGAGACGCCCGGACATCTCCCTCATAGCCTGAGCCCAGCGCGATGTGGAATCCGCAAGGAGAAGGACGTCCAGCCCCATGTTCCTGTAGTACTCCGCCATCGTGACGGCCGTGTATACGGAGGCCTCCCTCGCCGCAACAGGCATCGAGGAGGTGTTGCAGATGATGATCGTCCTCTCCATGAGCGAGCGCCCCGTCTTCGGGTCGGTGAGCTCAGGGAACTCCTTCAAGACCTCGACGACCTCTCCTGCACGCTCTCCGCACGCCGCGATGATGACTATATCGACATCGGCATTCTTCGACGTGAGGTGCTGAAGGACGGTCTTGCCTGCTCCGAACGGGCCAGGCGTGCAGTAGGTGCCTCCCTTCGCGACGGGAAGGAAGGTATCGATGACCCTGATCCTCGTGACCATCGGCTCATCTGGAAGGAGCCTTTCGTCATAGCCTTCGATCGCGACCTTCACAGGCTGCGTTATGATCATCGTCAGATCCCTGGACTCGCCCATCGGGCCGGAGATGCGGCATACGGTCTCATGGGACCTGTGCATGCCCTTCTCCGCGATCCAAGAGATCGTCCACTCACCCTGAAGGGTGAACGGCACCATGATGCGGTGCGTGAATATGCCCTCGGGCACAGTGCCGAAGCTATCCCCGGCCCTGACCGTGTCGCCGACCTTGAGGACGGGAGTGAAATCCCATTCCCTATCCGGCAACGGATCGATGTATACGCCGCGCTCGACGAAGAACCCGC
>CALXXR010000112.1 GCA_944392735.1 uncultured Spirochaetaceae bacterium
CTGCCGGCAGCCAGACTCGAACTGGCAAGGGCGAACCCGGCAGATTTTGAGTCTGCTGTGTCTACCAATTCCACCATGCCGGCGTGTAGGCGATGATACCAGAATCATCGGGCTGTAGGCAAGGGAATATTGTGTTCATGGAATGTTCAGGGTATTGTATATCCATGCTCAGGCGTATCTTTTCGTCCATCCTTCTGGCTGTGCTCCTCATATTCCCCGCTGCTGCTGCAGAGACGGCCTTCGACACGGGCCTCATGGTATCCGATGTCCCTGTGACATATGGGGATGAAGGCTTTTGCGAGAGGATCCTGGAGAAGACGAAGGGGGAGAGGGATCCCGTAGGGCTTGTCCTGACGGGCGGATCTGCAAGGGCGCTTGCGCATATCGGGGTGCTCCAGTACCTCGAGGACAATGGCATCGTCCCAGACTTCATCATCTCCAATTCGATGGGATCCATCATAGCGATGCTCTATGCCGCTGGGCTTTCCCCCGCCGATATCATAGAGATACTCGTCTCCGCGGATCTGTCATCGCTCTTCAGCTTCACGCTTCCGCTGCGCGGAGGGATCATCCTCCCATCGGGCTTCGAGGCGCTCGTGGAATCCGTGGTCGGGGCCGGAACGCGGCTGGAGGATCTGGATATCCCGGTCATGGTCGTCTGCGACGATCTCGTGACGAAGCGCGAGATACGGATCACTGAGGGCGACTTCACCGATGTCCTGATCGCTTCGTTCGCGCTTCCCGTATACTTCTCGCCGGTGGAATACCAAGGCCATCTGCTGATAGATGGCGGCGTGATAACGCTGCTTCCGATCGAGGCTGCCTATGAGTATACCGATACGGTCATCGTCTCCACTGCATTCTACAACCCAGATGAAACGAACCTGCGCAATGCCGTGACCGTCCTCAATGCATCCTTCGACGTTGGCAAGAACCAGAAGGCGGCGGAGGCGCTGCGGCTCTACGATGGGTTCGTGTGGATACGCTGCGACGTGGAGGACTTCTCCTTCATGGATTTCGATAAGGCCGAGCTCATGGCCCGTATCGGATACGAAAGCGCCGAGAAGGAGGCCGAGGCCCTCTCCTCGATGCATCGGGAGGGCCTGTCCTCGAACCTCTTGCGCGATAGAGCCGAGATCAGGGGCCGCATAGAGGAGGCCAAGCGCAACCTCGCGTATTTCGACAGGGTGGATGCCGTGGATCCTGCGATGAGCCTTTCCTTCGCCTTCGATTCCAACCAGGGGCGTGAGTACAGGCACTATCTCTCGGATACGGCAGACCTCGCCATGATCTTCGAGTACATGTCGAACGGACTGGAGACTGGCGTCATGCTTGGCGGCGCATTCGATCTCTCCACCCATGCCGTCGCGGATGCATTCGGGCTCCTCAAGGGATTCGTCAGATACTATCCGATCGACAGGCTGCGCCTGACGGCTGAGGCGGCCTTCACGCTTGGCCATGATCCATGGTATGTGCCCAACCTCTATGCCAGGCAGGGGTTCGATTGGGTCATCGTGCATGTGTCCGACTTCTACAGCGTGACGTTCAAGGAAGCATTCGAGTATGCGTCGGCATTCGATGGACGCGAGGCGCTGGCCCTTTCAGGGGCCGTGGACGGCAATGTGGAGATCAGCTGGTTCGACATCTATGCCACGCTCGGCTATCTGATGACGGCGGACAGCATCTCATTCAGGAATCCCCGCAGCTTCCTTGAGCTCGCTGCCTCGACGCGGTTCAGGATCCCGACATATGAGAGCTGGTTCATCGACCTAGGCGTCTTCTCGCGCATCTCCGTCGATGGGAAGGGCGGTGTGCCGCTCTTCCTCTCCGACGGCTATATGAGCACGCTTCTCGGGACTGGGCTTGGATACACGCGCCTCTCCGATCACCACAATACGATCATCGGCCTCAGCGCAGGCTACGACTTCCAGACGGCGCCGACATTCGGCGAGTTCCTCATCTTCGAGGATCTGGAGGCTGGCCTCTACTTCGATATGCTCATCCACGACGCTTCCTTCGCATTCTCCGTGGGCGTAGAGGCCCAGACATCCTTCTCCGTCATCGGGCTGATGAATCTGCCGTTCAGGGTGAGGCTGGGATACGACTCGCTGGCGAACAGCTTCGTATCCTCATTCCTCTTCACGCTGAAGATTCAGGGCTGATGGCGTTCCAGCCATCTCTCATCATCCTCGTTGAGCTCGGTGTCGACGTCCCTGTCATCGAGCTCCACTTCGGCATTCCTGATCTCCAGCTTGAACTGGGGCATGGCAGGATAGCCGGGGATGACATCGCCAGTGAACGGCTCAGCCGCAGCCTCCCATCTGGGGAGTCCGCCGTTGACGATCTTCAGTATCGCCTTGTTGTCCCTGTTCGCCGCCTCGGTGAATGGAACGCACTCATAGCTGTCGGATAGGGCCCTGAGCATCTCCGAGACGCCTTCCTTCGTGTAGACGGAGAACCTTGCGTATTCTGCATGCAGGGCCTCCTCAAGCAGCTTCCGCGCATCCCCGAGATCCCCGTAGTGCAGGTAGACCTGGGCGAAATGCACATATGGATCGGGGAACTTCGGCTTCGCCTCGAGGCAGAGTGCCTCTAGGAATGCACCTGCCTGCTTCCAGTCCCCGTGGAGCATCTCGTTGATCGCATGGAAGTCCACGATGGCGGGGGAGGCTGCTCCGCTCGTGCCCATTTCATGCAGGAGCTCATCGAACTCCCTTGTCTTCCCTGCCGCGATGTAGTATGTGAGCAGGTTTATCTGCAGGTTGCGCGTCGAATAGCCGTTCGCCTTCGCCTTCTCGCAGAGCTCTATCGCCTTCTGGTAGTCCTTCTTGGTCCAGTAGTACATCGAGAGCGATGTCATCGCTGGCGACGATACCTTGCGATCCGTAGATGATGAGAGGCGCTCGAGCACATCCTTCGCCATCTCGGGATCGTCGTTCTGAAGCAGCACCGCTCCTGCGACGACTGCGCTGCTGTCGGAGAGCCCCGCCTTCAGAGCCTTCTTCATCAGCGCAACGCCTTCCGCCTTCCCCTCGGCCGTGCCGCTGTTGATCTTCTTCACGGCCTTGGCATACGAGGCCATGCCCCTGCTTGCGTAGACCATCGCCGCGACGGCTACCAGGCACAGCGCCATCGACAGCCATTCGGGAACGCCTTCTGTGCTCATGGAGATGAGCGCCAGCACAAGCAGCACGACACCGGGGACATATCTGTATTTCTTCATGATTCCACCACCATTGCGATAGCTTTTCCGTTATGCTAGCATCCACTTTGCTTATGGGAAAGAGGATATTGCTCCATGTCTGCTGCGGACCATGCTCGACAAGCTCCATCGAGAGGCTTCTGAGCGAGGGGTATGAGCCTGTGCTCTTCTTCTCCGACAGCAACATATTCCCATATGCCGAATTCATGAAGCGCTACGAGAATCTCCTTATCGTAGCGGATAATTTCGGGCTTGAGGTCATACGGGATGAATGGGATCACGATGCATGGCGCAAAGCCGTGAAGGGCCATGAAGGGGATAGGGAGCACGGAGAGCGCTGCAGCCTCTGCTTCCGCTTCAACCTCTCCCGCGCAGCCGCCAAGGCCAGGGAGCTTGGCATCGATCTCTTCACGACCACGCTCACCGTATCGCGGTTCAAGAACAGCAGGAAGATCTTCGATGAAGGGGAGGCCTTTCCGGGATTCCTGGAGATCGACTTCAAGAAGAAGGATGGCTTCAACCGCTCCATAGTCCTTTCGAAGGAGCTTGGCCTGTACCGCCAGCAGTGGTGCGGCTGCGAATTCTCGATGGGGGATCGCAGTGCTACGTAAGCTCCTGAATCTCTTCACGAAGCGCCTCTTCTGGTTCGCCATCTCCATGGTCATGCAGATTGGCCTGCTTCTGTACATCGTCCTGTGGGCAAGCTATGAGAAGGGGCTGTACATCGCGTTCACGGCGCTCTCGATGATCATGCTGCTGTTGGTCTTCACCCGTTCCGAGAAGCCTGCCTACAAGATGGTCTGGATGTTCCTCATAGGGATCCTTCCCATCTTCGGCGGGGTTCTCTACCTCCTTATGGCGAACAAGAAGCTTGGATACTTCTCCCGCAGGAAGATGAACCGCTTCCTGCGCTCGCTTCCCGAGAAGAGGGATTTCCCCGCCAATGCCTCCCTGATGCAGCCTGGGGATGTCCCTGAATACTCGCATATTTCAGGGTATATCAGGAACATGACCGGCCTTCCTGCCTGGGGCAGCACCGAGTGCGCCTACTTCTACTACAGCGAGGAGTTCTTCCTCGATGTCATCTCCGAGATACGGAAGTCGGAGCGCTTCATCTTCATCGAGTACTTCATCATCGGGGAAGGACGCTGGTGGTCCCGCATCCTCGATGAGCTCGAGGCGAAGGTGAAGCAGGGCGTAGACGTCAGGCTGATATACGACGATATGGGATCGATCAACTCCATCCCCAACAGATACGACAGGAAGCTGAGGGAGAAGGGCATCAAGGCCGTCGCGTTCAATAGGGTGAAGCTGCATATGAATCCGAGGCTCAACTTCCGCGATCACAGGAAGATATTCGATATCGATGGCAATGTGTGCTATACCGGAGGGCTGAACCTTGCGGACGAGTATGCGAACGATGACATCCGCTTCGGCTACTGGAAGGACAATGCCGTGAAGATGCGCGGTGCGGCCGTCTGGAACTTCACCTTCCTCTTCCTTGAGATGTGGGCTGGCGTATGGGGAGGCGAAGACGACCTCTCATCGTACGTTCCGACCATCGCTGCAAGCGCGGATGGATTCGTGCAGCCATTCGGCGATGGCCCGATGGATGATGACTGCATCACCGAGGACGTCTATGTGCAGATGATCGCGAATGCGAAGCGCTATGTCTGGATAACCACCCCATACCTCGTGCCGGATGACCAGATGATGGGGGCGCTGAGGATCGCTGCGGCTTCGGGCGTCGATGTGAGGATCATCCTTCCGCATACGCCTGACAAGAACACGGTCTATCAGGTCTCGCTCTCCAACTGCATACCGCTGATGAGATCCGGCGTGAAGATCTATGAGTACATGCCGGGCTTCATCCATTCCAAGACCTTCATCGCCGATGATGATCTCGCGATAGTCGGCACAACGAACATCGACTACCGCTCGTTCTATCTCCATTTCGAGCTTTCGGTCCTCTTCATGCGTTCATCGGTGGTCGAGGCCGTCAAGGACGACTTCATCCGCACGTTCGAGCTTTCGGAGGCGATGACTGTCGAGAAGGCGAGCGTCCATGGCCCGCTGAAGAGATTCTTCCGCTTCTTCCTCAGGCTCTTCTCGCCGGCATTCTGAGGATTTCCTTGACCTGGAGGGCCGGGGCCTGTAAGTTCATATATATGAGCGCAAGGACAACTATCGATCGATCTTCACGCGACAGGGAGGCTTCGGAGGCTTTCGAGGATATCATATCGGTATTCTGCTCCACGACGGACAGCGAGGATATGAAGGCCTTGTTCGATGATCTCTTCACCTCATCCGAGATAGGCGACATGATAACCAGATGGCTGCTGATGGCGGACCTCTACAAGGGCCGTCCGCAGAGGGAGATCGCCGAGTCGAGGAACCTCTCCCTTTGCAAGATCACGCGCGGCTCCAGGATGCTGAAGAAGGAAGGCGGCTTCATGCGCCGCCTCCTCTCATCTCGCTACGATGACCATACGCATATCTGAGGTCACTTCCTCCGCTTGCGCTGCCTGCCACCTCTTTCCGGGAATGAGTACCTGCCATCCTCGCCATCGCGCGTATCGCGGCCGTATGGCTGGTAGTCGTCCTCCCATCTTCTCCTGCGCTTTCCCCTGCCTTTGAATGCTTCCCTGCGTCCAGGGGCCTTCTTCCTTGCATCCCTTGCTCCGCCTTCCGGCTTCGCCCTCATCACGATGGGCTTTCCCTTCATCGTGCGGTCCGAGTATGCCTTGAGGATCGCCTGGGCAACGGAGAATGGGGCGGATACGAAGGATGATGTGTCGTTGATCTCCACGTCCCTTATATCCTCGTCGCGGACTCCTGCCTGATCGATGAGGATGTTGATGAGCATGGCCTTCGTGAGGCCATCCTTGCGCCCCCTGGCTATGAAGAGGCGTGTCGTACCTCCCTCATCCATCGATGCCTCGTGGCCTCTGTCGTAGCCTCTGCGGCCCATGGACTCGTCGCGCTTCTCCTTCCTGGATCTTTCCCTTGCCTGCCTCGGCATAGGTGCCGCGATCTCGCGGTAGCGCGAGGCATCCAGCTCATCCTTGTAGATGGACGACAGCAGGAGGGCGAACGCCTCCGTCGAATCGCGCCCCGTGAGCACGCTCTCGGCGATCTCGAGGTATTCCTGGCGGGGTTCGGCTGAAAGCGCATCGAGCACGGCTTCCTTGATGCGCTCCTTCTTCCTTTCGATGATCTCCTCGGCTCCGGGTATCTCCTCCCTCCTGATATCCGAGCGGGAGGCCTTGCGGATGTAGGAGAACCTGCGGGATTCGGAAGGCGTGATGAATGTGATCGCCGTGCCGTTCTTGCCGGCTCTTCCGGTCCTGCCGACCCTGTGTATGTATATCTCCGGATCCTGCGGGATCGTGTAGTTTATGACATGCGTGAGGTCCTGGATATCAAGGCCCCTTGCAGCTACGTCCGTAGCTACGAGGATGGATATCTGGTGCTCCTTCATCCTGCGGAGGATCTGCTCCCTCTCCCTTTGCGAGAGATCTCCATGGAGCGAGGCAGCATCGTAGCCCCTGTCATGGAGCTTCTGTCCGATCTCATCGCACTGCAGCTTCGTGCGGCAGAAGACGACGCCGTAGAACTCGGGCTCCCTGTCGATGATCCTCGTCAGCGCCTCGAGCTTGTCCGACTCGCGCACTTCATAGTAGATCTGATCCGTCGATATGGCTGCGGTGTCCCTCTTCTGCGTACGGATGATCTCGGGATTCTTCATGAAACCTTCCGCCAGCCTCATGATCTCTGGGGGCATCGTCGCTGAGAAGAGCAGCATCCTCCTTGATTCCGGCACGGCTCTGAGCACGGCCTCGATATCATCGATGAAGCCCATGTCGAGCATCTCGTCCGCTTCATCCAGCACGAGGAACTCGAGCGCCTCCAGATCGAGGGATGAGCGCCTGATGTGGTCGAGGATCCTTCCAGGGGTGCCGACGACGATCTCGACGCCCCGCTTGAGGCGCTTCAGCTGCTGCACCATGCTCGCTCCGCCGTAGATCGGCGCTATATCAAGCCTGCGGCCGCCCTTGAGTGAGCTGATCTCCTCGCTGACCTGGCTTGCAAGCTCCCTCGTCGGTACGAGGATGAGAGCCTGGACCTTGCCTGTGCCGGGCTTCACCGTCTCGAGTATGGGGAGCGCGAATGCCGCCGTCTTCCCCGTTCCTGTCTGCGCTTGTCCTACGATCTCCGTGCCGGGCTGCAGCAGCAGCGGGATGGCACGCTTCTGTATCTCAGTCGGCTCCTCGAAGCCTTTATCCTCGAGCGCCTTCAATGATTCATCGCCTAGACCCAGTTCTCTGAATTCTTCCAGTCCCATACTCCGGGATTATGGCGAACAAACATCCTTTCCACAAGTATCGTGGGTGAAAGGGCATCAGATGCATGACAAAGACATCTTTTTTCGTTTCATCCGGCGTGGTAAAGTAGACCAGAAGAGAAGGAGGGAACTGGATGAAGACAGTCGCTTACAGGGATGCTTGGAGCTTCCTTGACGAATATAGGGGGAAGGAGTTCTCGGGCAGATGGCCTACGGTGCCGGAGATGTTCCGCATCACTGCGCTCAGGTTCCCCGGGAACCTGTGCTTCCATGCATTCGATCCCGAAGTGAAGCTTACATACACAGAGGCGGAGGCTGCGATCGAGCGCCTTGCCAGAGGCCTTGCAGCGGAGGGATTCGCTCGCGGGGATAGGATAGCGGTCTCCGGCCATAATACGGCTGAATGGGTCATCGCATACTTCGCCATCCTGCTTCTGGGCTGCGTCGCCGTACCGCTCGACCCGACGCTTAAGGATGGGGAGATGGAGCACTTCCTGGATTTCGGCGGCGTCAAGGGACTCTTCATCGACTCCGAGCGCGTGTCCTCCATCGATAGGGATGGGCGTCTGGGGCTCATGAAGCACAGCATCGAGACGGACGTCATGTCGCTTGATGGTCCTGAGGTGGAATTCCCAAAGCTCTCAGGCAGCGATCTTGCGGCCATTCTCTTCACATCCGGCACGACGGGAACTCCGAAGGGCGTCATGCTCACCCATGAGAACCTGGTATCGGACTGCTATCTGACGCAGTCATGCATCGACATCAGATCCACCGATGTCATCTATGCCATCCTGCCGCTTCATCATGCATATACGATGATGGCTGTCATATACATGGCGGTCAGCACGGGCGGTGCCGTCGTCTTCGGCAAGAAGCTTGCCATGAGCCATATCTTCAGGGAGCTCAGGGATGGGCATGTGACGATGTTCATGGCTGTACCCATGCTCTACAACAAGATGATCGCGGCGCTCATGGGCGGCGTGAGGAAGAAGGGGGTCGTGGTCTATGGCATCATCCGCGCTCTGATGAAGCTCTCCGGTGCGGTCAAGTCGCTCACGGGCAGGAACGTCGGCAAGCGCATATTCCGCTTCCTGCTGGAGAAGCTATCCTTCGAGAATATGAGGGTATGCATCTCCGGCGGCGGTCCTCTTCCAGCATCCACATTCAGGATGTTCAACGAGCTGGGCGTGGACTTCGTCCAGGGATATGGCCTCACGGAGGCCTCCCCGATAACCCATCTCAATCCGATCGAGGCATTCCGCGTCGAATCGGTCGGCAGGAACTTCCCTCAGGAGGAGGTCATGATCGTCGATCCCGACAGCGACGGCAACGGATTGATCTGGATCAAGGGGCCGATGGTGATGAAGGGCTACTACAACAACCCCGAGGCCACGGCTGAGGTCCTGACTGGTGACGGCTGGCTCAATACAGGGGATGTGGGGCATCTGGACAGCGATGGATATCTGTATCTCACAGGAAGGAAGAAGAGCGTGATCGTCACCGAGGGCGGAAAGAACGTCTTCCCCGAGGAGGTCGAGGATCCGTTCCAGCTCTATGAGGAGATCGAGCAGGTCTGTGTCTTCGGATACATGGTCGACAAGGCTATGAAGAGGGAGGGCATCAGGATCGTCATCGTGCCATCCAAGGCATTCGTCGACAGCGTCGGCGGCGATATGGCGAAGGTGGAGAGGCGCATGGAGGAGATCGTCGATGCCGTTAACAGGGGCGTCGTCTCCCATAAGAGGGTATCCCGCATCGATGTCGTATGCGAGCCGCTTCCGATGACGAGCACGAAGAAGGTGAAGAGGCAGGAGGTGATTGCCAAATACGGCGATCGATAACTCATTGGGTGGCAAGGGATTGTCAATTATTCGGCAAATTCTTCGTCAAAGCAGTTGACAATCGGGCTGGTTTCTGACATATTCGTTGTCGTTGAAATTGCTAGGCGCATGCCTCGCTTTCGCTTAATGGTGGAAGTAGTTCAGCGGTAGAGCGGCAGATTGTGGATCTGCTTGTCGAGGGTTCGATCCCCTTCTTCCACCCTACTTCCTCATAGGAGGAAAAGCGCTCTTAGCTCAACGGATAGAGCGTCGGACTTCGAATCCGCAGGTTGTAGGTTCGAGTCCTACAGGGCGCACATTGGGCCGCTAGCTCAGCTGGTAGAGCAGCAGACTCTTAATCTGCGGGTCAAAGGTTCGATCCCTTTGCGGCTCAGAGCACCGCGAGAGTGGTGAAACTGGTATACACGCTAGTCTTAGGAACTAGTAC
>CALXXR010000113.1 GCA_944392735.1 uncultured Spirochaetaceae bacterium
AAAGGGCTTCTTCCTGTATGTTTTACTTGCAAAAACCCAACATCAACAAGGAAGAAACCCATGAAAGACTCTATCACGATAAAGCATGAGTTGCCATGCTTCTGCGTAACGAAGGAACCGGAACTCGTAAGGACCAGGACAGGGAAGGATATCTGCGTGACGATGGGGATCAGCACGGTTCCCGGTCCTGAGAGGTGCCCGGTCTGCGGGAGCCCTATGCATAGGCATGGGAAGCGGAGCATGAGGCTGCATGACATAGACCTTTTGGGGCATCTGCACATCATCATCGTCGCATATGACAGGTACTGCTGCTCTTGTGAAGGATGCAATCATACCCAGATGCAGGAGATCGCCTTCAAGGAGCCTGGTCACAGCATCACGCGGCGCATGGGGAGGCGGATCCGCACGAGGCTGAACTGCGGGGCTGGGATAAGCGAAACGGCTAGATCCCTATCGGTGCATCCAAGCGTGATCTACGAGATCGACAAGGCGAACCTGAAAGCCATGCTGGATGGCGTTGCCCCTCCTGTATGCAAGTACATAGGCATCGATGAGTTCAAGCTGCACAAGGGGCACAGGTATGCTACGGTGGTCACGGATCTCGCGACTGGGAGGGTTCTCTTCCTTGAGGCGGGCAAGTCGAAGGAGCAGGCATATCATTTCTTTGAAGTGGTGGGAGATGCATGGATGCGTCATGTGAAGGCCGTATCGATGGACATGAATGCACAGTATGACTTGGCATTCAGGGAGAGATGGCCGGGTATACGCATAATCTATGACCATTTCCACTTGGTGAAGATGTACAACGACACCGTCCTCACAGCCATCCGCAGACGCAAGCAGCAGGAGATGCTGGAAAGCGGCGATGAGAAGGGATACACGCTCCTGAAGAACTCGAGATACCTTCTGTTGTCGAAGATGGATACGCTCCGAGAGCTGGATAGGCAGGCCCATGAGAACAATGCCAGGCTCCATGAGATGTATCTGGACAAAGGCAGGCCGCTTCCGCCTGGAGAAAGGATCCGGAGTCCGTACAAGGAGAGGAGGTTGAATGACATCCTTGCCGCCAACGAGGACCTCTCGGTATGCTACCTGCTGCTGGAGCAGTTCAATCTGGCATATGGCGTGACGAGCATCACGGAGCTCTACAAGGGCATGAAGTCCTGGATGAAGCTGGCAAGGCAGAGCGCCATCCCCGAGCTCCTCTCATTCTGCGGCACGATAGAGAGGCACCTGATGGGCATCGTCTACCATGCGAAGTTCCCGATCTCATCTGGGAAGGTGGAAGGCGTGAATAACCTGATTAAGACCATCAGGAGGAAAGCCTATGGCTTCAGGGATACTGAATACTTCTTACTTAAGATCAAATTCGCTTCTCTGAGAGGACCCTACAGGTACAAATCCCACACTTTTCTGTAAAGACCCTGAAATCCTTTGCTTTATCCCGAATGATATCCAAGCTACGGCAATGCTCAAGAACGAGAAAGCTCTTCCGCTGCCGCCAGCAGGAAGAGCTTTCCATCGATGGATGATGATCCATTGCCTTTGGAGTCGACGAGACTCGAACTCGCCACTTTCAGATTGCGAACCTGACGCTCTACCAGATGAGCTACGACCCCGATAACGCCTTGGACTATATCAGCATTGGCTGATTATTGCAATGAGCCCGGAGTCGAAGGCCCCGGGCTCTGTGCAATCAGAAGTCCCAGCCGAATCCGATGTACGGAAGCGGGATGATGAAGTTCGGGTTCTTCCCATAGTCCTCTCCCAGCTGCCCAAGGTCTGTCATGAATCCTGTTCCGACCCTGACGAACATGTTGTTCGTCACCGTGAAGTCGAAGTCCGCCGTGACGAAGAAATCCAGGCCAAGCGCCTGCTTCAGCCCGAGCGTGACGCCTGCTCCGAGGATGAAGTCGCAGCTTGAGCTTATATCCGTCTGGTAGGCATATCCGACGCTCAGGTCGATATCCTGCATCGAAAGCAGCATGCCGACGAGCATTCCATGGCCCTTGTCGAAATCCATATCGAGCTCGGCATCGACCGAGAACGTATACTGGGTCGATCTCTTCCCTACATTGAGCTCTCCATAGGTGCCCTGTCCACCGACGACAAGGCTCAGGTCGACAGCAGCAAGCGAGGATGCGGCAAGGATCAGCACCGCAAGAACAACAGCAAAGCGTTTCATATCACACCTCCGCAGAGAGGAAGACCCTCTCAGTATTCTTATACCACATTTTATCGATGGTGGAGGATTCCATTCCAGCCTTGATGAGCGCATCGCGGAGAATGCCGAATCCATCGTGATGGGCTATCTCGAGCCTTCCCCCTATTCCATCGAAATCCGTTCCTATCGCAAGCACGTCCTCCCCTGCGGTCCTGTATATATGCATCGCATGCCTGACCATGTCCTCCACGCGGCTCTCGGCATCCTCCTCCCTACTTGCCTTCTCGTCATGGAGGAATGCCGGACATAGGTTGAGGCCGGCAACGCCGCCCTTGTCCGCAAGCAGGCGAAGCTGATCATCGGTGAGGTTCCTGGATGCAGGCGTCACGGACCTGGCATTGGAATGCGTCGCCACGAACGGCAGCTTCGATGATGACGCAACATCCATGAAGCCGCCATCGCTCAGGTGCGAGACATCGATGATGATGCCGAGCCTATTGCACTCCTCCACGGCTTCGAAACCCTTCTCCTTGAGGCCCTTGGACATGATCGTCCGGTTGGATGAATTCGGATACGCAAGTTCGTTCTCCCAGTTCCAGGTCAGGCCGAATATCCTCACGCCCCAGTTCTTAAGCACCTCCAGCCTGGAGATATCGCCCTCTATCGAGGCGCCCTCCTCCGTCGTCAATATGGCGTGGAGAGTCCCATCCGAGAGATCTGAAGCATGCTCCAGCTTCGGAATCCCAGCCTTGGCGATCTCCTCTTCGAAGATGCCATGAAGCTCATTGAGGATCATCCAGGGCGTCTTTCCCCTGTGGGCTTCGGTAACGAGATCGTGCATCGGCGTGAAGAGCGCGAAGCACTGTCCCCTGACACCTCCTTGGATGAGGCTATCGCGGTTCACGCTGAGATCGTTGGAGACCAAAGAGCCATTCCTGCCGTTTTTCCAGAGTGCGTAGATCGTATCGCAATGGAGGTCTATCATCTCTTCCGTCCCAGAAGGAGACCGAGCGACTCACGCCGCAGCGGCAGCCGCGGATCAGGATATCCATCCGCAGAGTAGTAGCAGTACCAGGTCTCCTCATTCTCCTTGTATCTGAGGTCGCAGGCTGTCATATAGCCGGAAGCCCAGCCTGAGCTGGGAGAGACCTGCATGACTGTTTCATTGCCGAAGGACACGCCATCGCTGCTCATGGAGAGCAGCATCACGGACTTCGAGCGATTCTCAGACCTGTCATAGAACCTCGTGCAGCTGACTGCAGCCACCGCATCAGAGCATGGCAGGATGCGCACCGAACCTGCGGCAAGGTTCCTGAACCTGCTCTCAGGATCCGGGGCCATGACAGGCTCGGGATGGATATCGTATGGTCCTTCGAGGTAGATCGACTCGGCCATCATGAGGCGGGCAGCCGTCTTCTCGCCGCTGTCGTACATCTCAGCCTCCCCCGCACCGAAGTAGAGCCTGTAGCGGCCTTCCCACTGCATCAGCTGGGGACGCGAGATGCGCCTTCTGCCGCCGCGCCATGATGATTGCGGTATATCAGCGGCATCGAGCACCTTCCTCGGTGCCGACCACAGCGCAAGATCCGATGAGGTGGAGAGCATGATGCGCGAGGAAGCGGTGTTGCCGCCCTTGGCCCTGAAGTTCCTGGCATGCGTCTCGAAGAGCATGTAGTAGATGCTCCCCTCCTTGTAGATGAAGGGCGAATGGGCAAGGAAGAACACAAGATGCTCCCTCTTCCACTCCAGGCCCGATGTCGACGTGTAGTGCTCGACGCCCTTCCATGTATGCGCAAAGAGGTGCCAGAGCGCATCCGGCGACTCATCCGGAAGCAGGAACGTAGGGTCGGAGAGCCTCGGGGTGAGGTACGGATTGCCGGTCGCTATCGGCTCATCGTTGAATGAGTACCAATACAGGCCGTCAAGCGATCTTGAGGGAACGAAGCGCAATGCTCATTCCTCCCTTTCCTTCCTAGGCCTTGCCTTCTTCGGCTGGAATATGGGATCGAGCTTGCTCTCAAGATCGAACTTCGCGGACGCCCACCTGATCATCCTGGAATAGATGAAGAACGTGCATCCGATGGTGCCGCCGATCCAGAGCACAGGCAGCACGAAGCCCATAGCCTGGGACTCCAGCATGCTCGGGAAGACGCTCGGGAGCAGTCCGAAGAGGATAAGCGAGAAGAGGATGAAGAACACGATCATCAGGACGATATTGAAGAGCGTTGCCGCTATCATGAGAAGCACTGTCCTTGCTTTCTTAGTCATGGGACCTCCTTCCCTGGATAAGGATGATGAGTATAAGAAGGATCACGGAGACGACGACTGCCGCATCCGCGATGTTGTATGTAGGGAACCGCTCCATTCCGAACCATCCGTAGTTGTTCGTGGAGATCCAGTCCACGACACGCAGCGAACGGAAGAAGCGGTCGATGAGATTGCCGATCCCTCCGCCGACGATGCCTGCCAGGCACCACCTCTCGGCATTCGAGAGCTCTGCATCCAGCCGCTTCGAGACGATTGCCCATGATAGGACGACCATCAGGATGACGGGAACAAGGATGAAGAGAAGGTACTTGAGCCAGATATCGAGGCCGGAGCCGAGCGAGAACGCCACGGCATCGTTGCGCACATGGCAGATCCAGAGGAAATCCCCCAGGAGCCTTGCCCCCACGGTATTCTCAGGCACGAGATGCACGATGATGGCCTTGGAGACCTGATCGAGGATGATTATGCCTGCAGATAGCAGGAATGGCAGGTATCTTCTAGCTTTCAAAGGCCTGTCTCCGCATCGATGAAGAAGGATTCGACGCCGAACTCCTTCTCTGTAAGCCTCATCAGGGCCTTCACTCCGAAGACCTCGCTGCGATAATGCCCGCCAGCAAGGAGGTTCATGCCGCTCTCCTTGACCGTATGGAAGACCTCATGAGGAGCCGTGCCCGTGATGAAGAGATCGAGGCCTTCCCTGATCGCCTGATCGACATCGTCGCCTCCGCCTCCGCTGATGATGCCTACGGTGTCTATCATATCGACGCCGAACTTGATCACCTGCATCCCCGTCTCGGAAGAGAAGCCGAGGAGCCTGGCTATCTCCGGGATCGTCATCGGGAACGGAAGATGGCCCTTGAAGCCGATCTTGATGCCCTTGTAGTCGCCGAAGGGATCGAACTCGGTCATGCCGAGCGTCAGCGCCATCTGGGCATTGTTGCCATACATCGGGTGGGCATCGAGGGGGAGATGGACGGCGAAGAGCGTGAGTCCGCCGTCGATTGCGCGCTTGATGCGCCTGTAGTGGGCATCCGTGATGGGGATCGGAGAACCCCAGAAGAGGCCATGGTGGACGACAAGCACGTCCGCTCCGCCCTCAACGGCCCTGTCTATGGTATCGAATGAGGCATCGACTGCGAATGCCGCCTTCCCCAGTTCCCTGTCGGGTGCGCCGATCTGCACTCCATTGAGCGAGATGTCGAAGGGGAAGGAATCGATCATCAGCCTCTTCGAAAGCTCGTCTGCATATTCCTTTACCAGCATGCTGAAAGTATAATCCGTTTGACGCTGATTAATCCACCAATACACAATGGAGTTCTTTTGCAGTAGAATTCCTTCGATGATCAGGGAACTGGAAACGGAAGAGCTCAGGCTCATCGAACCATCATGCTCCTTTGCCGACATCGTTGCCGGCACCGCCATAACAGGCCAGGAGAAGGCGATCAGCCTCCTCAGGCTCGGGCTCTCCATCGACAGGGTCGGATACAACATCTTCCTCTCCGGCGATGACGGATCGGGAAGGCTCACTGCAGTGCTCGAGGAGCTGAAGAAGCTTCCGGAGGATCCTAGGATGATCCGCGATGCCGCATACGTCTGGTCCGGGGAATCGCAGAGCATACGCGTGCTCCTCTTCCCCTGTGGAGCGGCCTCTGCCTTCCAGAAGGATCTGCTCTCATACGGCAAAGGGGAGCTTGGGAGGAAGGACCTGCTGAAGAAGTGGCCGGAGCGCAGGATCGAGCTCTTCATCGATTCCCTGCCTCCGTTCGGAGAGATTCCCGAAGCATATAGGATAAACATAGTCATAGACCACAGCCAGGATGGCTCACGGCCCGCGATCATCGAGACGCACCCGTCGCATCAATCGCTCTTCGGCCTCGTCGAGCACAATCTCCCACCGCACCTGTCGATCGAAATCGGATCGTACCAGAGGGCTGCAGGAGGGTTCCTGATCATGAACGCGGAGGAGGTAACGGGAGACGAAAGCCTCTGGAAGACGCTCAAGCGCTATCTTGAGATGACCCAGCGCTCGCTCTCTGCCGACAACGTTCCCGGAGAGATGCTCGGCACCGTCAGGCCCGCCCCGATCCCGCTCCTGACGAAGATAATACTCATAGGAACAGAGGAGACATACAACCGCCTCATAGACAAGGACGACAAGTTCACGCGCTACTTCCGCATCGCGCCCGAGTTCGACTACACGATGCCGCGCAGCGAGAAGAACATGGCCGGAACCGTGAGCTACCTCAAGGCTGCGGGCAGAAGCTTCCTCCGCGCCGATGACGGCGCATACACGGAGATCCTCAGATACTCCTCGCTCCTCGCGGAGGACCGCGAGAGGCTCACGACGGAGCTGTCTCTCCTGGGTGACCTTCTGGAGGAAGCGAACCTCCAGGCAATGGCGAGAGGCGGGGACATGATATGCAGGAGCGATGTCGAGGAAGCCCTGCACAAGCGCGACTGGCACGCATCGCTTTCGGAGGAGACGATCAACGAGGAGATCCGGAAGGGCGACATGGTCATAGCCCTCTCAGGCTCCCGCGTTGGCATCGTGAACGGGCTTGCGGTGATGGACAGAGGCGTCTCCTCGTTCGGCACCCCCGCCGTGATATCCGCAACGGTGGCGCCTGGCAACGAGGGGATCGTCAACATCGAGCATGAGGCCGGACTTTCCGGTGGCATCCACGACAAGGGCCTCCTGATACTCGAAGGCTATCTCAGGCATCGCTATGCCCAGACCTTCCCGCTATCGCTCTACGCCGGCATCTGCTTCGAGCAGAGCTACGCGGAGGTCGATGGCGACAGCGCTTCGCTGGGAGAGCTCTATGCGCTTCTTTCCGCAATAGCCGAGATACCGATCAGGCAGGATATAGCGGTTACGGGATCGGTGAGCCAGATGGGGGCACTGCAGCCTGTCGGCGGAATCAATGAGAAGATACAGGGATTCTTCAATGCATGCTCCGTCTCAGGCCTTACGGGAACGCAGGGAGTGATCCTTCCCAGGCAGAACATCTCATCCCTCATACTCCCGCGACAGATAGAGAAGGCCATGGACGATGGCCGGTTCCACATCTACGCCATCTCCGAAGTCGATGAGGGCATCGAACTCCTGACGGGAATCAAGGGAGGTCGCCGCGACAGGAAGGGATCCTTCCCGCCTGCATCATTCAACAGGCGCGTAGAGGACGGACTGAGAAATCTATGCAGATACAGCCAGGAGAAAGGCTGATTTCCCTCATCTTTTCGGAATAATCAGGAAAATTTGGCTCATTTTTTCGGAGAAATCCATAGAATTTGGCTCATTTTTTCGGCAATTCGTTGCATTTAATATGATTATCGCTTATCCTTAAATCAGAGAGCAGGATGTATCTGAGAAGAAAAATCGACAGCTACCTGACGACCTGGAAGGAAGACATAAAGCGAAAGCCCCTTATCGTAAAGGGCTGCCGTCAGATCGGCAAGACTGAATCCATCAGGCATTTTGCTTCGCAGCATTACGACAGGCTCATCGAAATCAATTTCATCCTCGAGCCGAAATACAAGGCAATTGCATCGGACGGGTATACAGCTGGAGACATCATACGGAATATCACATTGATCGATCCCTCAAAGCGGATAATACCAGGGAAGACCCTGATATTCTTCGATGAACTGCAGGAGTTCCCTGAAATATCCACATCATTCAAGTCATTTGCTTCATGCCGCGACGTGGATGTCATCGCCTCGGGATCCATGCTGGGAATCAGCTACCAGAGAGTCGAAAGCATCAGCGTCGGATATAAAACGGATTATCAGATGCGCTCAATGGATTTCGAGGAATTCCTGTGGGCGAATGGATATGGCGAAGACCTAAGTGAGGCGCTGCTCAGCCATATGGTCGGTTCCATCCCATTGTCTCAAGCCATCAATGAGCAGCTGCACCTGATGCATCTCCATTATTCGATTCTCGGAGGAATGCCAGCTGTCGTTTCCTCATTCATCGAAAGCGGAACATTCTCGGGCACCCTCGATGTGCAAAGACAGCTTGTCGAAGACTTCAGGGAGGATATATCCAAGTATGCCCAAGGTCTCGATCAAGGACGGATCCGCAACGTCTTCGATCATATTCCGGCACAGCTTGCAAAGAAGAATAGGAAGTTCCAGATTTCGAAGATCGACAGGAATGCGAAGTTCAGGGATTACAGGGGGTGCATCGAATGGCTTTCCGATGCCGGTATCGTCAATGTATGCTATGCATTGAATTTCCCGGAGCTCCCGCTGAAAGGCAACTACGACGACTCAAAATGCAAGCTCTATATGGCAGACACGGGGCTGCTCATATCCATGCTCGATGACGAGGCGCAGGAAGACCTCAGGAAAAACAGGAACCTTGGAATCTACAAAGGGGCCATCTACGAGAATATAGCCGCAGAAGCGCTGGCAAAAAGCGGATACGGCCTATTCTACTTCAAGAAGGATGATTCTACGCTTGAAGAGGACTTCTTCATCCGCTCTGCAACCAGCCTGATCCCAGTCGAAGTGAAGGCTGCCAACGGATACTCGAAATCACTGAGGACATTGATCGAGAGCAGGCACTATCCGGATATCCGCATGGGAATAAAGCTTACAGGAGGCAATATCGGCGTAAAGGATGGAATATATACCTTCCCTGCATTCTGCGCATTCCTGCTACGAAGCTGGATCGAAGCCGCGGAAATCAGATGACTTCAGACCTTAAGGCTCTCGATCCACTTATACAGCAGTATCGCTGTCGCGGAGGCTACGTTTATCGAGCCTTTTGCGCCAAGCTGGGGGATGGAGACGATGCCGGCAGATGATTCCGCCAAGGCTCTGGCCTCCTTCGTGATGCCTGTCTCCTCCGATCCTATGATGCATATGCCCCTTTCAGGGAAGCGGAAATCCCTTATGTCAGACCCGCCCACCTCAAGCGCGAACACCGGCAGGTTCTGTGGAAGCGAATCCAGCTCGCCTTCCCTCCAGGGAATTGCGTCTATGGTTCCTCGCGAGGTCCTGTATGCCCTCTGGTGCTCCGGGGATGCGGTTCCCGGTGCAAGGACGATCTCCTTGACGCCGAATGCCTCCGCATTGCGGAATATGGCTCCTACGTTATATGGGGAGCGCAGATGATCGAGGAAGAGCATATGATCCAGAACCTTGCGGCTGGACCAGTCGATCTCGCCATCCTCCGTCCTGCGGTCCCAGTCCGACGGACTGTCGCCGAGGATCGACAGCACGTGGTAGTAGATATCCTCGTATCCAACGCCCCTGCCCTTCTCGAAGAACCTCCTGAGCTTCGAGGCATCCTCGGCATCGACGAGATCCGAGGAGACGATTATATCCAGAACATCCTCCAGGAATCCTGGCTCCGTGTCCTCGGTATTGGCTTCATGGAAGACATCCGCGGCCTTCCTGAGCTGAACCCTCGCCTTAAGGCTCCGGATCTTCTTCAGCGTTATCATCAGCGACCTCCGGGACCACTATGACTGCGAACTCGCCCTTTATCCTGTCCTTGGCCTTCAGCGCCTCGATGGCTTCGGAGATGTCTCCGCAGATGATCTCCTCATGCGCCTTCGTGAGCTCGCGTCCTATCACGACGCGGCAATCACCGGCATCCCTGACATCCTCCAGCATCTTGAGGATGCGGAACGGAGACTCATAGATGATGAAGGCGCTGCCTGCAGCGAAGAGCTCGGAAAGCCTTCTCGACCGCCTGCCCTTCTTCGGCGAAAGGAAACCCTCGAAGGTGAAGCTCTTCCCGATGTTCCCTGCAGCGGAGACAAGCGTCACGACAGCAGATGCCCCGGGAATGGGAACGACGCGATGATTGCCATCCTGCCTGACGCGCTCTGCAAGCCTTGCTCCCGGATCTGAGACGCCAGGGGTGCCTGCATCGGAGCAGTAGGCCACGTTCAGGCCGCTGTCCAGAAGCTCGAGTATGCCCTTCGAGCTCTCCTCCTCATTATGCGCATGGCAGGCGATGAGGCGCTTGCGTATCCCATAATGGGAGAGAAGCTGCATCGTATGCCTTGTATCCTCGCAGGCGATCACATCGACCTCACCAAGCACTCTCACTGCCCTGTATGTGATATCCTCGAGGTTCCCTATCGGGGTCGCAACCATATATAGGTCCATATACCAGATTCTACAGGAGGCGGCAGAGGCATTCAATCGCCGAGGAAAGCATATATTCCATATCATCCCCTTTCATAACATCATCGAAGATGCCACAATGGAGGCAGGAGGATGATCGATGAGGACAAGACGATGGACGCGTTCGCCGAGGGGCACGATCTTCGGCGTTGCCACGGGGCTGGCGGAATGGAAGGATCTGGATCCGAGGATGACCAGGATCATCGTCTTCCTGATCGTGCTGCTCACTGGCCTATTCCCCGGCATCGTCATCTACCTCCTTCTTGCCATCATCCTTCCGCAGCAGACTGCAGGCGATGAGGTCGACGGAGAAGACCCGATCGATGTCTCCTTCGAGGAAGCCGACGATGAGGAGTCGCTCAGACGGGAGTATGAGGACCTCAGGCGCAGGATGAAGGATGTGGAGGAGCGCCTGAACCGGAAGGAGCGTAGAGGAAGCTGAAGCGGCAGATTGTTGCGCTTTTGTTGCGTGCTGTTGCTTTTATTGCAAAGCTGTTGAAGGCCTGATTCGATTCACTGTACTATTGTGCGGAAAAACGATGGACAGAACGGCAATACTCAGACTAAAGGACGGAACGGAGTACACCGGAACGGCTTTCGGTGCCGACAGCGGCATCAGCATCGGGGAGGTCGTGTTCAATACCGGCATCCCCGGATACCAGGAGATACTCACCGATCCATCCTATTCAGGGCAGATCGTGACATTGACCAGCCCGATGATCGGAAATTACGGAATTTCTGCGGAAGACAACGAGAGCAGCGGGATAAAAGCCGCTGCCCTTATTGTGAAGAAGCTCTACAGGGGCCCTGTGATGGAGGGCCGCATCACGCTCGATGAATTCATGAGCCGAAGCGGCATCACGGGCATCGAGGGCGTCGACACACGCTCCCTCACGCTCCACCTACGCGACCATGGCTCGCAGAATGCCGCCATATTCACGCCCGATAGGCGCGAAGAGGCGAAAGAGCTGCTTGCTTCATTCCCGGACATCACGGAGAGGGCGCTCATCGATGGCGTCTCCGTCAAGGATAGGATCGTCGATCCCGATTTGGGAGAAGGCTTCTGCAAGGCTCCGGAGAAGCCGGTCAAGCGCTTCGCGCTCGTAGACTACGGCATCAAGCGCTCGATCATCGAATGCCTCTATAAGAGGGGTGTCTCCGTGGTGCTCCTCCCCCACGACGCAACGGCCGAGGACGTGCTGGCGGAGGATCCCGATGCGCTCTTCCTCTCCAATGGACCAGGGGATCCTGCACTCCTCACCGATGCGGTGGAGATGACGAGGAGCCTGATCGGGAAGCTCCCCATCGAGGGAATCTGCCTCGGGCATCAGATCATCACGATCGCGATCGGAGGAAGGACGGAGAAGATGAAGTTCGGACATCATGGCTCGAACCAGCCTGTGAGGGACACCGTCACGGGCCGCACCTTCGTCACCGCTCAGAACCATGGCTTCATGACCGTACGCTCATCGCTTCCGAAGACGACGTCGATCTGGTTCGAGAACGCCAATGATCAGACGGTCGAGGGACTTTATGACGAGACGCTCAACGTGCGCTCGGTGCAGTTCCACCCTGAAGCGGCTCCTGGACCCGAGGAAGCCGAGGCGATATTCGATGCATTCCTGGAGAAAGCCAGATGAGAAGAGATGATATACACCACATACTTGTCATAGGCTCGGGCCCGATCGTCATCGGACAGGCCTGCGAATTCGACTACTCGGGAAACCAGGCTGTGAGGGCTCTCAAGGAGGAGGGATACGAAGTGTCCCTGATCAACCCGAACCCCGCTACCGTGATGACGACCCCCGGGCTTGCGGACCACATCTTCCTCGAGCCGCTGAAGAAGGAGTACATAGAGCGCATCTTCGATCAGGTGGGACCCGATGCGATCCTCTCCACGATGGGAGGCCAGACAGCGCTCAACCTCACGATGGAGCTCCAGAAGGAGGGCATCCTCGACAAATACGGGGTGAAGGTCATAGGCGCGTCCGCCGATGCCATCGAGAAGGCAGAGGACAGGGGCAAGTTCAAGGACATCGTCACATCCCTTGGCTATGAGAGCGCAAGAAGCGGCATCGCCCACTCGATAGAGGATGCCATCGCAATAAAGGAGAGGATCCCACTTCCGCTCATCATCAGGCCATCGTTCACGCTTGGCGGAATGGGAGGTTCGATCGCGGAGACGGAGGAGGACTTCATCCCCCTCTGCGAGCATGCGCTGGAGATGAGCCCCGTGCATGAGATCCTCATCGAGGAATCCCTCATCGGATGGAGGGAGTTCGAGATGGAGGTCATGAGGGACCGCAAGGACAACGCCATCATCGTCTGTTCGATAGAGAACGTCGATCCGATGGGCGTGCACACGGGCGACTCGATCACCATCGCCCCCATCCAGACGCTCAACGACAGGGAATACCAGAGGATGAGGACAGCATCGATAGAGATCCTCCGTGCCGTCGGCGTCGACTGCGGCGGATCGAACGTGCAGTTCGCCCTCTCCCCCGACCACTCCAGGATGATCGTCATAGAGATGAACCCAAGGGTCTCGAGATCCTCCGCGCTGGCAAGCAAGGCCACGGGATTCCCGATTGCGAGGATCTCCGCCAAGCTCGCGGTCGGCTACACGCTCGACGAGGTGAAGAACGAAATCACAGGCGAGTCCGTCTCCTGCTTCGAACCGGCATTGGACTATGTCGCGGTGAAGGTTCCGCGCTTCGAGCTCGAGAAGTTCCCACTCGAGGCATCGGCGCTCGGCACGCAGATGAGATCGGTGGGAGAGACGCTCGCCCTTGGACGGACGGCGCTGGAGGCGATGAACAAGGCCTTCAGATCCTCAGAGCAGAAGCTTGAGGGCATCATGCCATTGGATGAGTCGAAGTACGATGCCGACCTTCTGCTGAGGTCGGCGCATCCGCTCAGATACCTTGCCGCGTTCACTGCCATCAAGAAGGGCGAGACGGATCTCGAAAAGCTCTCGAAGACGACAGGATTCGACATCTACTTCCTCCAGCTGCTTGTCGAGGAGAAGGAGATGGAGGACGAGCTTGCCAAGGGCAGCCTCGATGACGATCTCTACCTCAGGGCGAAAAAGGCCGGCCTCTCGGACAAGCGCATCGAGCAGCTCTCGGGCTGCAGCAGGCCGCAGCATCTCGTGCCGGCCCGCCATTACGTCGATACATGCGCGGGCGAATTCGAGGCCCTCACGCCCTACTGCTACACCTCCTATGGAGAAGGCGACGAGGGAACGGGGCTGGGAAAGGATGCCGTCATCATCGTAGCCTCCGGCCCGAACAGGATCGGCCAGGGGCTGGAGTTCGACACATGCTGCACGCTCTCGTCGCGCGCCTTCCGCCGCCTGGGCAGGAAGACGGTGATGATCAACAGCAATCCGGAGACCGTATCCACGGACTACAACACATCCGACAGGCTGTACATCGCTCCGCTGACAGCGGAGGATGTCCTGGCGATCATGGAGAAGGAAGGCACGAAGGATGTCGTGGTGCAGCTGGGAGGCCAGACCCCGCTGAACATGGCCGCGGAGCTCGAAAGGAACGGCGCGCACATCATCGGCACGTCGCTGAAGAGCATCGACGAGACCGAGGACAGGGGACTGTTCTCGCAGGTCGTGAAGAAGCTCGGACTGAGGCAGCCTGAGAACAGAAGCGCCGCATCGGTGTCCGAGATCAAGGAGAAGGCGCACGAGATAGGCTTCCCGGTCCTTCTGAGGCCTTCGTTCGTCCTTGGAGGAAGGGCAATGTTCATCGCATACGACGATGACGGCCTTGAGGAGTTCATGAAGAAGCCGGAGGTGACGGTATCCGAGGATTCCCCGGTCCTGGTCGATCAGTTCCTCGAGGATGCATTCGAGTATGACCTCGATGCGGTATCGGACGGAAGATCGGTCTACATCGGAGGCATACTCCAGCACATCGAGGCGGCAGGCATACATTCCGGCGACAGCGCCGCTGTATTCCCGCCCTACAAGAGCAAGCCGGAGATCCTCCAGGAGATGAGGGAGTGGACGCTCCGCCTCGCAAGGCACCTCAACGTGCAGGGGCTCATGAACATCCAGTTCGCGGAGAAGGATGGGAAGCTCTACATCATCGAGGTCAATCCCAGGGCAAGCCGCACTGTTCCGTTCATCTCCAAATCCAGCGGCGTCGATCTCGTGGATGCCGCCGTCCGCGTGTGGCAGGGAGAGGATCTCGTAGCCCAGGGCCTCGTGAAGAGCGAGGGAAGCTGGGGCGAGGGACGCTGCATCACGGGATGGGCGATCAAGGAGGCCGTATTCTCCTTCGACCGCTTCCCGCATGTCGATCCCGCGCTCGGACCGGAGATGAGAAGCACGGGAGAGGTCGTCGGCTATGGGCGTACCTTCGGAGAAGCCTACGCCAAGAGCCAGGCTGCGGCATTCAACAAGCTGCCTGTATCAGGGCGCGTGATCATAAGCGTCAATAGCAAGGACCGCAAGACGATCGTTCCTATCGCCAAGGCGCTCGAGGAGCTTGGATTCCACATCCTCGCCACCAAGGGCACCGCAAGGGACCTCTACAGCGAAGGCATACTCGCGGATGTCGTGCTGAAGACGCAGGACGGGCATCCCAACATCGTGGACTACATCAGGGAGCGCAAGGCAGATCTGATCATAAACACCCCAATGGGATTCCGGGCAAGGCAGAGCGATGACGATATCCGAACGGAGGCCGTAAGGGCGCACATCCCCTACACGACCACAACGAGCGCGGCAAAGGCCGCAGTCGAGGCGATCCGCTATCTGCAGGAGAACCGGTTCATCGTCCGAGAGCTCCCGAGGGGGAATCGCTGATACCAAGGCTCCGCAACATAGCGGAGCCTTCTTGTTCCTAACATTTGTAAAGTATTATGCAAATCCGGGCATATATTGGCCCAGCTGTCCGCAAACCGGAAAAACCAACCGGTTTACGGCTGATTTTCATAAGGAGAGTGAAATGAACAGCCCGGAAACCCCGAAAGCATGCCCTGCGATCACATCGAAACCTGTCGAAAACTTCACCTGATTTTCATTTTCAAAAACAGTGAAACATGCGATATTACAGGTAGCGAGCATGAACGCAGAAAACCTCAGATCCCCCCACGGACAAACAGCGCATGCTCGCTTTTCTTTTGTCCTTTGAGATGGTATCATCCACGATATCCGGAGGAAACTATGGAAGAAGCATTCATGCAGCGCACCGCTACATGCGGCAGCCTGAAGGCAGCCGACGAGGGCAGGACCGTAATACTCAACGGTTGGGTCCACAGGAACAGGAACCACGGAGCACTCCATTTCATCAATCTCCGCGACCGCTATGGCATCACCCAGGTAGTCGTCGACGATGACGCCGATGATGCGCTTCAGGCCAAGGCGAACGAGCTCAAGCTCGAATACTGCATCGCAGTGCACGGCATCGTGCGCCGCCGTCCGGACGAGATGATCAACCCCGATATGCCCACGGGCGAGATCGAGGTCAAGGCAGACAGGATCGAGATCCTCTCGAAGTGCGACACCCTCCCCTTCATGATCGATGAGGAGAACAACTCGAGGGAGGACCTCCGGCTGAAGTACCGCTATCTCGACCTCAGGTGCTTCGGAATGCAGAAGAGGATAAGGATGCGCCACGAGATCGTGCGCGCCATCAGGGAATACTTCTACGGCACCGATTTCCTCGAGATCGAGACTCCGACGCTCATCAGGAGCACGCCTGAAGGAGCAAGGGACTTCCTCGTTCCATCGAGGATCTATCCCGGCAAGTTCTTCGCCCTCCCCCAGTCGCCGCAGCTCTACAAGCAGCTTCTCATGGTCTCGGGATTCGACAAGTACTTCCAGATCGCGAGATGCTACAAGGACGAGGATCCCAGGGGAGACAGGCAGCTCGAGTTCACCCAGCTCGATATCGAGATGAGCTATGTCAAGCGCGACGATGTGCTTGCGCTGATGGAGGATCTCTTCGGAAGCGTCTTCAGGAAGGTCCTCGGCGTGGAGCTTCCTGCGCATTTCCGCCGCATCGCATACCATGACGCGATGAACACATACGGCTGCGACAAGCCGGACCTCAGATTCGGCATCGAGATCAAGGACGCCGCTGCCTTCGCATCGAAGTCCTCCTTCAAGGCATTCACCGACACGCTCGCCGAGGGCGGCTACGTGAAGTACGTCGTGGCACCCAAAACCGAGGGCCACGAGTATACGAGGAAGTACCTCTCGGAGCTTGAGAGCGCAGCCAAGATCTATGGAGCCCATGGGCTTGCATGGATGAAGTGCGAGGACAAGACGATCTCCGGAGGAGTCTCCAAGTTCTTCCAGGGCATGGAGCAGGAAGTGCTTGAGGCCACGGGAGCAGAGGATGGCGACGTCATCCTCCTTATCGCAGAGAAGGACTGGAAGAAATGCTGCACGTCGATGGGCGCCGTACGCTCGCGCCTCGGAGCGGATCTCGATCTCATCAAGCCGGGATTCGAATTCTGCTGGATCATCGACTTCCCGCTCTTCGAATACAACGAGGATGAAGGCCACTGGGAGGCAGCGCACCACATGTTCTCAATGCCGCAGACGGAATACCTCGACACGCTCGAGTCCGATCCAGGCTCCGTCAAGGGAGATCTCTACGATCTCGTGCTCAACGGCTACGAGCTTGCCTCTGGATCGATAAGGATCCATGATGTCGAGCTCCAGAAGAGGATCTTCAGGATCTGCAATATCCCAGACGACGTCTCGAAGGAGCGCTTCGGATTCCTTCTCGACGCATTCCGCTTCAGCCCACCGCCGCACGGAGGAATCGCTCCGGGAATCGACAGGCTCTGCATGATCATCGCCAACGAGCAGTCGATCAAGGAGGTCATCGCATTCCCGAAGAACACGGCAGCCCTCTCCCCGATGGACGACAGTCCGTCATACGTGGAGCAGAAGCAGCTCGATGAACTCCATCTCTCCATCGTCGAAGAGAAGGAATGATCGATAAGCTCATCATCGGTGCGGGAGCAGCTGGCCTCTACGCTTCGTCGCTCCTTCCCGATGCCGCATTGCTCGAGGGAAGCGGCAGCTGCGGCAGGAAGCTCCTGCTTACAGGAGGCGGACGCTGCAACTATACCCACGCTCTTCCCGTACCGGAGCTGATAGCGCACTACCATGGGAGCCTTCCGTTCATACGGAAGGTTCTTTATGCCCATACGCCCCAGGACATCATCGAACGATTCGAAGCTCTCGGAATAGAAGCAGGGAACGAGGACGGGAAGATCTTCCCGCTCCAGGGAGATGCGCGCACGGTGCTCGATGCGCTCTCCTCCCACGCACCTCGGATCATCGACGGCAAGGCAGCGGGGATGAGGAAGGATGGAGGCTCATTCATCGTCACGCTTGATGATGGACGGACCATCGAGGCTGGCAGCATCCTCCTCGCCACAGGCGGCAACGCCTATCCGCACACGGGCTCCGATGGATCCGGATACCATCTGGCGAGGATGATGGGGCACAGGATCGCACCGCCGCATCCTGCACTATCCGCCCTCGATATCGTCCCAAGCCTCAGCGCCGCGGAAGGAATCACCGCGGAGATATCATTGAAAACTGGGAAAAGCACCGTCTCAGGCTCTGCCGTCATCACGAGAAGAGGCCTCTCAGGACCATGCGCGGAGGATTTCTCGCACCTCATCATCGGGCGGCAGCCCATCACGATATGCTTCTGCAGGACCAGCATCCAGGAGCTCAGGAGGGAAAGCGGCGCATCGCTGATGAAGAATGCGCTGCCGATCCCTCCAAGGCTTGCAGCGGCGATTCTCGGTCCTCTTGCGGAGAAGAGGATCGCGAACCTCTCAGCATCCGAAGCACGAAGAGCAGAGGAGCTTCTATCCGCATTCCCCTGCACCGCCTCCCCCATCGCGGCAAGCGCGATGTCGACCGCGGGCGGAGTGGAGACATCCTCCATCGATCCGTCGACGATGGAATCGAAGATCGTTCCGGGCCTCTATTTCGCCGGCGATATCATCGATGTCGATGCAGACTGCGGCGGATACAGCCTCACATGGGCATTCGCCACCGCATGGATCGCCTCGCATTCCATGCAGAGTGCAGAAGACCGCCGTTTCCGGCGGCCTCCAGGATGATGGCTTCCCTCACATCATGATCTCTCCGTCCTTGGAGAACTTGTTGAAGATCAAGAGCGAGATGACCGTGAATAGCATCAGGATCGTGGAGAGCGCACAGGCCCTGCCATCGGCTCCCTTCGACACCATCGTATAGATGGCGACGTTGAGCGTCTGCGTCCTGAACGAATAGAGGAGGATCGACGACGAGAGCTCCGTGATGAGCGTGACCCAGCTCATGATAGCGCCGGAGAAGATTCCGTTGAGCATCATCGGTATCGTGATCTTCACGAGCGTCTTCACCCTTCCGGCTCCCAGCGATTCCGCAGCCTCGTCTATCGAGATCGGGATCTGCGACAGGATCGCGACTGAGCTTCGTATCGTATACGGGATCCTCCTGATGCACATGCAGACGACCATGATCGTGGCCGTTCCCACAAGCGGCATGTACTTGTTGTTGAAGGAGAGGATGAGCGAGATGCCGACGACGGCGCCGGGGATGATGTACGGGATCATCGAAAGCGTATCGATGAGGCCGTTGATCATGTTCCTCCTCCTGACGACGAGGTAGGAGATGAGGATGGCGAGCACGATGATGATCACAAGCGCCGATCCGCATATCCTTATCGTATTCCAGATGACGTTGCCCATGTTGCTGAACACCTGCTGGTAGCTCTTGAGCGAATAGCCATCGAGGAAGACGATTCCAGCGCTCGATGTCTCCCTGAACGAGAGATAGATCAGGTAGACCTGCGGCAGCAGCGAGAGCGCGACCATGCCGTACGCGAAGAGGTGGATGAAGAAGCTTCCAAGCCTCGAGGCCTTCTTCCTCTGCACATGGTGCATGGCGCTGATGGAGAAGCTGTACTTATTCGAGAGGTACTTCTGCATCAGGAAGAAGAAGAGCGTGATGATGATCGCTATGACGCTGATGGCGGCTGCGAAGTTGTGGTTCGTGCCCACCTCGCCTACATACGAGTTGTAGATGATGACGGGGAAGGTCATGTAGCCCTCTCCGATCATGAGCGGAGTGCCGAAGTCGGCAAGAGCGCGCATGAACACCATCAGAGCCGCTGCGAGGATCGATGGCATGCAGAGCGGAAGGACGACCTTCAGGAAGCGCTTCATGCCCGTGCATCCCATGTTCGCGGAAGCTTCGAGCAGCGAGTTGTCCATGTTCTTCAGCGCGCCGGAGACATAGAGGAATACGAGGGGATAGAGCTTGAGCGAGAGCGCAAGGAGTATGCCCTTGAATCCATAGATGCTCGGGATGGTGAAGCCGAAGACGTTCTGGATGAACTGCGTGATGACACCAGCCCTTCCGAGAAGGAGGATCCACGCATAGGCTCCAAGGAACGGCGCCGACATGCAGCTGAGGATGATCAGCAGCTGAAGCGTCTTGCGCCCATGCACCTCATACATGTTGTAGAAGTATGCGAGGGGCACTCCTATGACAAGGGACACGATGGCCACGGAGACTGCGACCTTGAAGCTGTTGATCAGCGTGCCTGAGTAGTACGGCTGGCTGAAGAACTGCTTGAAGTAGCGCAGGGAGAACCCGCCCGTATCCGCATCGATGACCGACTGCGACATGACCTTGAATAGAGGATAGACCATGAAGAGCAGATACAGGGCAAGGATCGCGAGGCTGGCTATGACCCAGAAATTGAAACCTTTCTTCCTTATCATCAGAACCCTCCTATACGATGAGAGGAGTCAGTCCATCCTCGGTGAAGACATTGATCTTCTCGGCATTGACGCCAAGATCGATCACGGTGCCGTTGGAGATGATGTCATCGATCTGGGACTCCTGGATGATCTCAGCCCTTCCTCCATCCTCGAACTCGACCATGTAGTGGGTGTTCAGGCCGAGGAACGTGCTGTAGACGACCTTCGCCTTGATGGCCGAGCGGACATCATTGCCGAAGCCCTTGATGATGAGCTCCTCAGGGCGCACGGAGACGACGACTGGCTGTCCGTTCTGCACATCCCCAAGGTTATGCATCGGCTGCCTGAATCCACCTTTGAACTCAAGCCCCTTCTCTCCGTTCTCAGCGTATATCCTCGCCTCCATGACATTCGATCTGCCGATGAATGTGGCGACGAATCTGTTGGCCGGCCTCTGGTACAGCGCCTTGGGCGTTCCGATCTGCTGGATCACGCCATTCGACATGACCGCGATGCGGTCGGAGATGGCCATGGCCTCCTCCTGGTCATGGGTGACGTACACAGTCGTGATGCCGAGCCTGTTCTGGATCTCCTTTATGACCTCCCTCATCTCGACGCGCAGCTTCGCATCGAGGTTGGAGAGCGGCTCGTCCATGAGAAGCACATCAGGCTCGATGGCGAGCGCTCTCGCAAGGGCGACGCGCTGCTGCTGGCCGCCGGAGAGCTTCTCCGGAAGGCGGTCCGCATATTCATCGATCTTCATGAGCTTCATGAACTTGTCGGTCTTCTCGCGGATCTCCTCCTTCGGGAGCTTCCTGTTCTTGAGACCGAACTCAACGTTCTTGCGCACGGTAAGATGCGGGAACACCGCATAGTTCTGGAACACCATTCCGATGTTCCTCTTCGCCGGATCCAGGTCGTTGATGCGCCTTTCTCCGAAATAGAAATCTCCGCCCTCGATCGAATTGAAACCTGCGATCATCCTTAAGAGAGTGGTCTTTCCGCAGCCCGAAGGACCGAGAAGGGTAAAGAACTCCCCAGGGCGGATCTCCAGAGAGAGATCTGGAATAGCTACGAAATCACCGTATTTCTTCAATGCATGCTCTATTCGTATATTGACGTTCATCTTCACACTCCACCTAAGAATCGCGGCCCTGCCTGCCTTGGACAGGGCCGCATGGATTCAAACCGAGTCCAGGCTCAGTTCGTTCCGTACATTGCCCAGTACTCGTTCCACTTGTCGCAGATCTCTGCCTTGTGGTCAGCCAGGGCTGCTGTATCGGCGACCTTCACGTTGACCGTCGAAAGGTCGACCATGTTCGGGCTGCCTCCCTCGATCGGGTGCGTCGTGACAGGGCGTGCACCGCTCTCGAGATAGCACTTCTGGCCAGCATCGCTCTGGAGGAAGTCCATGAAGAGCTTTGCGTTCTCAAGGTTCTTGGCTCCCTTGATGATTGCAGAGCCGAATCCTACGGATGTCGTTCCCTCGACAGGGAATACCATGTGCGCGCCTGTGGAGCCGCCATCGAGGAGCTGGACTACGAGAGGCTCATATGTAACGCCTACGACATACTCGCCAGCGAACGTAGCCTTGGCAGGCGTCGACGACGAGCTTACGATGACGAGGCCGTTCTGCATGAGCTTGGCGATGTAATCCCAAGCTTCATCGCTGTCCCAGCCGCCGAAGTCGGTGAGGATGCACTGGAGGTTGTTCCATGCAGATGAGGATGATGTCGGGTTGGCTGTAGCGATCTTGCCCTTGAGCCTTGGGTCGAGGAGGGATTCCCATCCCGTGATCTCGATTCCGAGCTCGTCCTCGAGCGCGTCATTGACTACGAGGCATGGGATCTGGGAGTCGTGGAACGTGATCTTTCCGGTCGTGTTCTCGAATCCGGGCTGCACTTCGCTGTCGTTCGCGCTTACGTATGACTCGAAGTACTCGCCGTATACTGCGATATCCGCATACTGGAGTCCGCCATACATGGCATCAGCCTGCGGATTGGCTGCCTCTGCCTGGATCCTAGCCTTGCAGTCGCCAGCACCGCCGTATGTGTAGTATACGGTGATGTCCGGATAGAGCTCGTTGAATGCAGCTATCGTCATATCATACTGTGCGTCGGCAACAGTCGTATAGAGGATAAGCTCTCCAGAGCCTGCTGCGCCCTTGGTCTCGTTGGCGCCATTGGCCGCGAGGCCAGTGATGGCAAGCAGTGCGATAAGAACAATGCTCAGGACTTTCTTCATTTTTCTTCTCCTTTTTTATCTCATAGCCTTACGGCTAGATGTTCCTTTCCATGAAGGCGATGGCTTCTTCCATCGTCGGGATCCCTGACCGGCCTCCGATCTTCGTGCATTTGAGCGCGGCGACGGCGGACGAGAAGCGTACGCAGCTCCTCAGGTCCATTCCATCCAGGTAGCCCCTGAGGAATGCCCCGTGGAAGACATCGCCCGCGCCTGTCGTGTCCACCGCCTTCACTTCGAACGCAGGGAAGCTCTCAACCCTGCCGTCGATCACGGCAAGAACCCCCTCATCCCCGAGGGTGCACATGACGATCCTCGGTCCCCAGGAGGCCATCTCCAGAAGCGCCTCAGGATAGCTCGGAAGCCCGGATACCCTCAGAGGATACTTCCTGTTCATGATGAGGATGTCGGCCATCGAGGCAAGCTTCCTGTTTCGCTCGTTGTCCGCCTGCATCGAGCAGCCATCCAATGAGACGACTACGCCCGCATCGCGCGCGATCGAGGCGGCGTTGAAGGCATTCACCCAGTTCGTGCCATCGAGATGGAGGATGTCCGCGCTGCGCACCGCAGCGGAGAGCTCCTCCGTCCATTCGATGGGCGGATTCGCATCCCTTTCCGGGAACTTCGTGCGCGAACCGTTCTGAGGATTGACCATCACGAACGATTCCAGTCCGGATGCATCCGGGCGTCTTGCGGCATATGCCGTCGAGACTCCATCAGCCTCCAGCAGCCTGAGGATCTCCGAGGATATGATGTCGGTGCCGGCATTGCCGATCCATGCCGTGCTGGCGCCGAGGCGTGACGCGGCGACGAGCGCCGTAGCGACGGCGCCTCCGCCCTGCACTGCTATCGATGTGATGTGCGTCGAATCATCCTCCCTCGGATAGCTCTCTATGGTGCAGAGCCTATCGAGGCAGCTGTGTCCGACGCCTGCTATCTGCAGCTTCCCTTCCATCATCCCTTTATCAGAGCGCGTGCCTTGTCGGCAACGTTCTCCTTCGTCATTCCATACGCCGCCAGAAGCTCAGCCGTGGCTCCCGACTGGCCGAAGCGGTCCTCGACCGCGATATGCTCGAACGAGATGCCATCCATGCCCACCAGGCTCCTGGCAACGGCATCCCCGAGTCCGCCTATGCAGTTGTGCTCCTCTGCCACGAGCACGCGCCCATGGCACCTTGCGACCTCCTTCCTCACGGCCTCGGAATCGAATGGCTTGATCGTGTGGATATTGAGCATCGAACATGATATGCCATCGGTCTGAAGCTCCTTCGCGGCCTCATATGCGATGACGGACATCATACCGGTCGACACGATGCACAGATCCTCTCCATCGAGGAGCTTCTGCGCCTTGCCGAGCTCGATCTCGTCATCCATCGTCGTGATATCCTCGGTCGGCTCCCTCGATGTCCTGACGTACAGAGGGCCATCATGCTCGTATGCGATCTTGGCGAGCTTCGCCGCTTGATTGCTGTCGCAGGGAGAAAGGACGACCATGTTCGGGAGCGCGCGCATTATGGCGAGATCCTCGATGCACTGGTGCGTTCCGCCATCGCCTGCGGCGGTGATGCCGCCATGGCTTCCGACGATCTTCACGTTCAGCGATGGATATGCGACGCTGTTGCGTATGATCTCGAAGGCGCGTCCTGCCGCGAACACAGCCATCGACCCGCAGAAGGGGACGTATCCAACGCGCGCGAGGCCGGCGCACATGCCGACCATGTTCTGCTCGGAGATCCCGACGTTCAGGAAACGCTCCGGATGGGCCTTCCTGAAGGCCTCCGATCCCGTCGTCTTTGGAAGGTCGGCGTCGAGAACGATGATATCCCTATGCTCATCCGCGAGCTCCGTGAGCCCGAGATAGAATCCGAATCTTGAAGCCTTCTTCTCACCCATCGTACCTACCTCCAAGCTCCTTGTATGCCTCTGCTATCTGGTCTCCCTTGGGGAGGTTGCCATGCCACTCATAGCGGTTCTCCATGTAGGAGACGCCCTTTCCCTTCACAGTATCCGCGACGATGAAGCGGGGCTTTCCTTCCGCCCTCCTCTGCAGCGCAGGGATGATCGCCGAGAAGTCATGCCCGTCGATCTCCTCCGCATCGAAGCCGAACGCCTCCGCCTTCGCCCTGAGGTCGCCGAGGGCTTCGATGTCCTCTGTGCATCCGCTGAGCTGGAGGCGGTTGCGGTCCACGATGACGGTGAGGTTGTCCAGCATCTGCTGGCTGGCAGCCATGAAGGCCTCCCAGCAGATGCCCTCCTGCAGCTCGCCATCGCCCGTGAGGACATAGACATGCGCGCTGCTGCCCTTGGCCTTGAGGCCGTAGGCCATGCCGACGGCAACGGAGACGCCCTGTCCAAGGGATCCTGTGCTGCAGTCGATGCCTGGGCACTTATTGCTGTCTGGATGACCCTGGAACGGACTGCCGTATGCCCTCAGCCTATCCTTCTCCCTTCTGTCGACGATTCCCCTGTCGGCAAGCACGGCATAGATCAGAGGGGCTGCATGGCCCTTGCTGAGCACGAAGAGATCCCTATCCTCTCCATCGAGCTTCATGACGCTGTAGTAGAGCGCTGCGACGATATCCGCAGCGGAGAACGAGCCTCCGATGTGGCCGGATCCCGCCTTGAGGACCATGTCGAGCACATCCAGCCTAAGCTGCCTTGCCTTTTCCTTCAGTCCGGATACATCCATACAAACCTCCGATCAGGCCTTTCCGACGCTGCCGAAAAGCTCCATCTTCTTCAGGCACATCGCCTTCGTGGCCTCGAGACCGGGTGCGAGCACGTTGCGCGGCATATAGCCCTTGCTCTCCTGGTCGCGATTCTCCTCGAAGTACTTCCTCGTGGCCTCGGTGAATGCTATCTGGCATTCGGTATTCACGTTGATCTTGCTCACGCCGAGGCTTATCGCCTTCCTGATCTGATCGTCGGGGATGCATGATCCGCCATGGAGTACGAGAGGAAGATCGCCCACCTCCTCCTTGATCCTCTTCAGCAGGTCGAAGTTGAGCCCCTTCCAGTCAGCAGGATACTTTCCATGGATATTGCCGATTCCGGCAGCGAGGAAGTCGATGCCGAGATCCGCGATCGCCCTGCACTGGGAAGGATCAGCGCACTCGCCCATCGCGATGTGGCCATCCTCCTCTCCTCCGATTCCTCCGACCTCGGCCTCCACCGAGATGCCCTTTGCGTGCGCCAGCTCAACGACGGTCCTGGTCTTCTCGAGGTTCTCCTCGATCGGAAGGGACGAGCCGTCGAACATGACGGATGTGAATCCGTTCTCGATGGCATCCAGCGCCTCGGCATACTTGCCATGGTCGACATGCACCGCAACCGGAACGGTGATCTTCAGGAAATCGACGAAGTCCTGGACCATATCGGCGATGGTGCGGTATCCGCCCATGTACTTGGCGGTGCCTCCGGATACGCCGAGGATGATCGGCGACGAAGCTTCCTGAGCAGCGAGGAGGAATGCCCTCACGCTCTCCATATTGTTGAGATTGAAATGTCCGACAGCATAGTGGCCCCTGCAGGCCTCTTCCAGCATCTCCTTCGCGGAAACGAGTTTCATAGTCAGTGCCTCCCTGAATGTTAAATCTATGTTAAGTGCCGTTTCGGGAGTTGTAAACAAAAATTTTTACATATTTATGCTAGATATAACGCAAGGAAAATAAGCATTATGCTAGATTTTTGCATTATTTAGCATTTTTGCATTGACCGCAGATGATTTTCCCTCGATACTCCCAGTATGGCGGAACGCGAGAGGATCGAAGCGAGGCGGCGCAGCATCGCGCAGTACATAGAGGCGAACGGGAGAGCCGAGATATCGGAGCTGGAGAAGCTGATCGGTGCTACCGAGTATACGATCAGGCGGGATCTCGTGCAGCTCGAGAAATCCGGGATGATCGTCAGAACTCATGGCGGCGCAATAAGAAAGGAACGCGAAAAATCGATCTGGCAGACGACGACGATCAGCAGCCGCATGGGAAAGAACACCGACCTCAAGGAGCGCATCGGCGCATATGCGGCATCCCTGATAAACGATGGGGAGAGCATCATGATCGACGGGGGAAGCACGACGCAGATCTTCGCAGGCCACCTCCGCGACAGGCACAACCTGCTGACGGTTACCACGTCCCCGGGGATTGCAGAAATCATGCTAGCTTCCGAGGACAGCCATGTCGTGCTCATCGGAGGGGAGCTGCTGAGGGGAACACACATGGTCTCAGGAGCCGATGCCGAGGAGCACCTTATGAAGTACTTCGTCGATAAATGCATCATCAGCGTCACCGGCGCCGAACCCGAGATAGGCTGCTATGCCGCCATCCCGGATGAAGCGCGCCTGAAGAAGCTCATGATCGAGCATTCCAGGCGCTGCATCCTGCTGATAGACCACACGAAGTTCCGCCGCAGGGGCTTCTGCCTGGCCTTTCCCTTCGAGAAGGTCGACACGATCGTCACGGACTCCCTCATCGACGGCGAGACGGTGGAGAAGCTGGAGGCGAAGGGGATAAAGGTCTGCATCGCCTGATTTCCGTGCTACAATCTGGGCATGGGACAGATACGGACGATATCGGCACACTTCGATCGATCGAGGCGCTTCTTTGAGAATTCCTTGGGAAGGGAGTTCGACTTTACATCCTCAACAGGTCCCTACGAGTATCTTCTCGGGGCTCTTGCAGGCTGCTTCCACTCAACGCTCTCGTCATTCGAGACGGACTGCACATGGGAAAGCATGGACATAGGCGTGGAAGGCATAAAGCGCACAGAGACGCCCACTACGCTTGAAAGGACGGTTCTGACGATCCTGGTGCACGGAGCAAGCGATGAGGATGCATTTTCAAAGCTCGCCGAGAGAGCTGCAGATGAGTGCTCGATCTACAATACGCTGAAGTGCGTCAGCAGCATGGAATGGAGGGTGGAGTTCGCCGAATGAAGGGACATGGAAGGATACTCGACCTCTTCGATTCGTTCCGCTGCGGGATGCAGAGCTACTTCATGCTTCCCGAAGTGCCCCATCACCTGAAGGCCGGGCGCGGCTGCACATCCGGCCGCATCGCCAGGTCCCTCGCGCCGTTCTTCCCCGGCTGCAGCACCGACTCCGATGCGCTCGGCGCCGACATCCTCGTGTGGAACGAGGAAGGTGCGCAGCTTGCGCTCTTCTGGTCTTCGTCCTACTGCTCGAAGGAGAAGAGGCTCCGCGCGATCGCATTCCATGAGAAGGAGGCGCCTCCCCTCACGCTCGCCGTCTCCCTATTCCCTGGAAAGGATCACTTCCTCGTCTACAGGATCGAGAAGGGATACATAGACTACCTGCACATAGACAAGAGCACCCTCTCGGAGGATATCCTGAGAAGGTGCACCATCGATGAAGGGAAGATCGGCGATGACGGACAGCTCCGGCTATCGCTGAGGAGGAGGAAGGCTACTTCCGCACGGGGTCGATGACCCTGCCCTCGCCTATGAGCTTGTAGACCGCGCGCTTCTGTCCATCCTCTGCGCCATTCCACGGCTTGTCCTTGTTCTCGCTCTTGTACTTCTGCGTCATCCACCAGTCGTCATGCTGGACGCGGTCCAGGTTCCTCTGCAGCAGCTCAACCATCGCCTTGATGAAATCCCTCAGGTCATCTCCGGAGAGCGCCTCCGGGGCGATGCGGATCAGCGACTCGGTATGATGGAGGCAGAAGCCCTTGGAATCCTCGAGCGCCTTGCAAAAATCCTGATCGTCGCGCCAGAGCGAGGCGACGGTGTAGGCATACCTCAGGAGCCTTTCCTCCATCCTAGAGCACACCAGGCAGCCCGACTCCCTCCTATGGGCCTCCTCGAAGAGCGCAGCGGCGGCCTTCTCGGCCTTCCTTGCATTACCCGCATCCATCACCTTTCCATAGAGAGGCGCAAAGAGGCGCTTGTTCTCATCGTAGTAGGTGTCCATGGCCAGAGCCAGAGCCTGCGGCTTGCCGCCCTCGGCGAGAAGTGCGGAGTGGTGGGGGCAGAAGCCGTGCTCATTCATCTCCACCCTGACCTCGGGCGTCATGACCGCCGAGGAGAGATAGTACCTGATGCCATCCTCCTCGGCCTTCTTCATCAATGTGCAGAGGAAGCATTCGCTCCCTTCCTTCACGCCATCCCATACAGGGATCGTCTCGAGCTGCAGCTGAAGCTTCACCTTGCCAGAAGCCCCTCTGCCTTGGCGGCGACGTTCTCGGGTGTGAATCCGAATGCGAGCGCAAGATACTTGAGGTTGCCGACCTCTCCGAAGCGCTCGCCGACGTTGAGGAATCCCATCTTCACGGGAGAGACAGCAGCAAGATGAGCGGCGATCATCTCACCCACTCCTCCTGCATAGCGTCCATTCTCGCAGACAAGCACGCGGCCGCAGCGGGAAGCCACCTTCTCGATAAGCTCCGTATCGAGAGGCCTGATCGTATGGAGATCGACGACCGTCGCCTTGATGCCCTTCTCGGAGAGGAGCCTCTCCGCCTCGAGCGCGGCATCCACCATCAGGACGCCGGTGGCGATGATCGCGACATCCTGGCCATCCCTGAGCTCGATGCCCTTCCCAAGCTCGATCCTATCCTCGGTTGTGTATCTGAAGTTGATGCCCTTCCTGGGCGTGCGGATATACGAAGACTTCCCGTTGAAGTAGATCTGCTGCGTCAGCTCATAGAGCGACTGGGCGTCCGACGGCTCGACGATGACCATGCTCGGGATCTGCCTCATCAGCGCGATATCCTCGAAGGGCATATGGGTGCCGCCATTGTACTGGGCGGTGATGCCCGGATCCGAGCCGATCACGTGCACCGTCTGGTGCGTGTAGCCCACGGAGATGAAGAGCTGATCGTAGTCGCGCCTGGAGGCAAAGCAGCCGAATGAATGGATGAACGGCACAAGACCGGTGGATGCAAGCCCTGCCGCGACTCCTGTCATGTTCGCCTCCGCGATGCCGCAGTTGAAGAAGCGGTCGGGATAGGCCTTCTGGAAGGCCGTGCTGCCGATGCACGACGAGAGGTCGGCATCGAGGAAGACGATCTCGGGATGCTCTGCTGCGAGATCGACGATTGCGCCGATCACCGTATCCCTGTAATGCGAGTATGCGTGTGCGTCCTTCATGCTCTTCCCTCCCTTTCGCTGAGCGCCTTGATCGCCTCCTCGGCGCCTTCGGGCGTGATGGGCATCGAATGGTTGCCCTTGATTCCCTCACCGGGGATGTATCCATAGCTCTTGATCGTATCGAGTATGATCATGTGCGGCATGCCCTTGACGCCCTTCGCCTTCTCGATGGCGGCATCTATGGCCTCGAAGTCATGTCCGTCGATCTCCTGCACATCCCAGCCGAACGAAGCCCAGCGCTCTGGGATGTGGATCTGTGGGATGATGTCCTTCGTGTAGCCATCGAGCTGGAGTCCGTTCAGGTCGAGGAACGCGAAGAGGTTGTCGAGCTTCCATGCTCCGGCAGCCTCCGCAGCCTCCCAGATCTGCCCTTCCTGCGACTCACCGTCGCCTATGATCGTGAACGTCCTCGCGCCGAGCTTCCTGATGCGCTGCCCCAATGCGATGCCGACTGCTGCCGAGAAGCCCTGCCCCAGCGATCCGCCGGTGAAGTCCACGCCAGGCGTCTTCGTCATATCGCAATGGGATGGAAGCCTCGTCCCGCCCTGATTGAGCGTCTTGAGCCACTCCTGGGGGAAGAATCCCTTGGATGCAAGCGTGGCATAGACGGCAGGGCCTGCATGCCCCTTCGATACGACGAGCCTGTCGCGGCTCTCCTTCTTCGGATCCTGGGGATCCGTATCCATCTCCTTGTAATAGAGGTATGCGAGTATCTCGACTATCGACATGCTTCCGCCGATATGCCCCGATCCGAATGCAGCTATCTCGCGGATCGTGCTGCACCTTATCTCGAATGCCCTGTCCTTCAGGGCATCAAGCATCGATCTGTCCATACTGATCTCCTATCTCATGCGGGCGATCTCCGCCCTCTTCTCCTCATCCAGGCTCCGGACGCGGACCGTCCTGGAAAGATACGTAAGCTTCGCAGCCTGCTCAAGGCATTCAAGCCTGTCGAACGCCTCGATGAGCGTCCTGCCGACTGCAATCGCTCCATGGTTCTCCAGAAGCAGCGCATCGTGGTCTGCTGCATAGGCGGCAGCAGCCTCTGCAAGAGCCTCCGTCCCCATCAAAGCATACGGCACCTTCGCGACCTTATCCAGAAGATACCAATCCTCCGCTATGATCGCCGTGTCGATCTCCTCCCCTGAGGCGGAGAAGAGCGAGGCGAACAGCGGGTGGGAATGCACCACTGCGCCGGCATCCGGCCTCGCAAGGTATATGCGCCTGTGCATATCGCTTTCGATGCTGAGCCTCAGCGAAGGCGTCAGGTTCGCGCCATCGGAGATCCTCACCTCTGCGATATCATCCGCCGAGAGCGACGACTTATCCTTGCCGGATGGCGTTATGAGCATGGTCTTCCCCATGCGCATGCTGACATTGCCGCCGGTGGCTGTCGTCAGGCCCCGGGCATAGCATCTTGCCATGAATGCAGCGACTGCGTCCTTTCCTTCAGTCAGATCCATATGAAGATACTAGCACACCCGAGCCTCTTCAAAGAACCTCCGACTTCAGCGGCATCGACAGCATCGCCCCAGGCCGAGACACGGTGATGGAAGCAGCCCTGCTTGCCCTGGCAAGCGAAGCCTGCGGATCGAGCCCATCCTGCATCGATGCAAGGAAGTAGCCGCAGAACGTATCGCCGGCGCCTGTCGTATCCACCGCCTCGCATGGCACGACCGGTGCATGCCATATGCCATCGGAGGTCGCATAGTATGCTCCCCTGCTCCCTGCCGTCAGCACGATCGAAGCCTTGGGATAGAGGCGCACGAGCTCCCCTGCTATGCGCCTGAAGCCCTCATCGTCATCCGTCTCGGACAGTCCAGCAAGCTCAGCGCCCTCGATCTCATTGACGAAGAAGATGTCCACGAGATCGAGCGGAAGATCCCTGATCGTGCCGTCGAACGGAGATGGATTGAGTATGATGCGCATGCCGCGCTCCAAAGCCTTCTCCATCGCATAGCCTATCAGGTTGATCTCGTTCTGGAGGATGATGGAGTCCCCCTCCCCGAACGAGGAGAGGATGGAATCGATCTCATCCTCCGTGAAGGCCTTGTTGCCTCCGGGAGTGAGGATGATTGAATTCTGGCCGTCGGCATCGACCTGGATGATGGCCTGTCCGGTATCGACATCGTCCCTTATGACCGTAAGCGAGACATCGACCCCGAACGACCTGAGAAGGTCGAGTATCCAGACGCCATCGCGCCCGATCTTACCGGCGAAGAAGACAGGCATCCCAGCCTTCCCCAGCGCGGCGGACTGGTTTGCTCCCTTGCCGCCCGCAGAGCGCTTCAATCCGGTGCTGGAGATGGTCTCCCCAGCCCTGACGATGTGGTCGACTCCGTATACGAGATCGATGTTCTCGGAACCGAGGACAAGCATTCTCTCTGAAGACATGAAAACCCCTTTAAGCAAGCAGGCCCCTTTCCCGGGGCCTGCATCTCCGCGTCAGCGGACTGAATCCAGAGCCTGTGCCAGGTCTGCCTTGAGCAGGTCCAGATCCTCAAGGCCTGCATGGACCCTGATGAGCGAGACCCTGTCATCGGGGATCGGCTTGCCGGGAGCGAACTGCGTCGCTGCCGGATCGAAGAGGCTCTCATATCCTCCCCAGCTGACTGCGCGCTTGAAGAACTTCACGCTGTTCGTGATCTTCTTGATCTTCTCGACATCCCTCGTCTTGAGGCGGAAGGAGAAGAGTCCGCTTCCTCCGCGCAGCTGCTCCTTCGCAAGATCGTACTGCGGGAACGATGGCAGGAGCGGATAGAGCACGCTCTCCACGTCATCCCTCTCCTCCAGGAACTTGGCAAGCCCGAGCGCGTTGGCATAATGGACCGGCATCCTGATGTGCAGCGTGCGGATGTTCCTCATGATCAGCCATGCCATGAAGGGATCTGGAACAGGTCCGAGCGGAAGGAACTCCGTATTGAAGATGTGCGTGATATCCTCTTCGGATCCCATGATGGCACCGGCGATGAGATCGGAGTTGCCTCCGAGGTACTTCGTCGCCGAATGCACGACGATATCGATGCCATAGTCGATCGGATTCTGGTAGATCGGAGTCGCCCATGTGTTGTCGATGATCGTCTTGATATGGTGCGCCTTGGCGAGTTCCGCAACCTGCTTCAGAGGCTGGAGCTTGAAGGTGAACGTCGCGGGGCTTTCAAGGTAGATGACCTTCGTGTTGGGCCTTATGGCCTCCTCGAACTGTTCAATCTTCGTGCCCTCTACGAATGTCGCTGTCACTCCGAAGCGCGGAAGATACTCATTGAACATGTATCTGGTCCAGCTGTAGGAGTTGTCCACGACGACGCAGTGGTCGCCCGACTTCACCTGAGCCAGGATCGCGCAGGAGATGGCGGCGACGCCGCTTCCCACGAGCTTTGCGCGCTCTGCATGCTCAAGTGCCGCAAGCTTCCTCTCGCAGAGGTTCACCGTCGGGTTGTTGCCTCTGGAATAGATGAACTTGTGCGCCTCGTCGGCAAGAGCCGCCTGGAAGTCCTCGAAGGACTTGAAGCAGAAGATCGAAGTCTGGAAGATCGGCGGTGCGACCGCGTTGGACGGGAAGTCCCTCTCTCCCAGATGATGAAGTATCTCGCTGACCGGATACTGCTCAGCATTCATAGCCGGATTCCTCCTTTAACCCTTGACGCCGCCGTCCGTGAGACCTGCGACGATGTATTTCTGGCCGATTCCGAAGACGATGATCGTCGGAAGGAGCGCAACGACGATTCCTGCGCTCATGACATCCCAGCTGATTCCAGCCTTGGAGATGAACGAATTGAGCGCGACGGGGACGGTCATCTTGCTGCTGCTGTTGATGAGCATGACAGCGAGGAAGAGCTCGTTCCACACGTTGATGAACGCGAAGCAGAAGATCGCAGCCATTCCCGGAAGCGTCATCGGAAGGACGACCTTCGTGATCGACTGGAAGAGGTTGCACCCATCGATCTCGGCAGCCTCCTCGAGGCTCTTGGGGATGCGGTCGAAGAAGCTCTTGCTCATGATGGTGCAGAACGCGACGACCGTTGCGATGTAGACGACTCCAAGCGCTCCCCTGTTGTCCACGGCATGGACCGCTGAGAATATCCTGAAGAGCGGGACCATGATGATGAACGTAGGTATCGTCTGCGTGAAGTACATAACCAGCTCGATCACGCCCTTGATGCGCTGTCTGGTGAACCTAGAGAGCGCGAATCCGCTCATGATGGCTATGACCATGGCGCCGAATGAGGCGAAGAGCGAGATGATCAGCGAGTTCTTGAAGTAGACGCCGAAGTTGCTGAACGAGAAGAGCTTCTCATAGCTTGCCAGCGACGGCTTCGATGGGATCAGCGTGAGCGGAACGGTGTAGATCTCATCGCCGCTCTTGATGCTCGTGATGAATATCCAGTAGAGAGGGATGATCGCCGCAAAGAGGTAGAGGGCGAGCATGACTACCCTGAAGACCTTGTAGGCCATTTTCTTCTTTCTGTTGATCATACGTCATCTCCTGAGGATTTCGTCAGCCTGAGATATATGACTGAATAGACGAAGAGGATGACCATGATGATCACGCCGATGGCTGATCCCTTTCCATAGTCATACTCCTTGAATACGGTGTTGATCATCTGCGTTGCGAGGATGTTGGTGCTGTTGACAGGACCGCCATTCGTCATAGCGTAGATGATGTCCGGGAAGTTCACGATCCACATCGTGCGGAGCAGAAGCGTGCTGATGATCGTCGGCTTGATGTATGGGATCGTGACGGAGAAGAGCTGCCTGACGACTCCGCAGCCATCGATGACAGCCGCCTCGTACAGATCGTTCGGAACCGACTGCAGCGCTGCGAGGAGCATGATGCCGAAGAACGGGATTCCATACCAGACGTTCGTCACGATGACGCTGAACATGGCGATCTTCGGATTGGAGAGCCAGCCGATCGGCTCATCGATGATCCCGATCCTCGTGAGTATATCGTTGAAGAGTCCGAACTGGCCATTGAACAGCCAGGACCAGAGAAGACCGATTGCGAATCCAGAGAGAGCGTATCCATAGAATACGAATCCGGAGTAGACGCCACGGCCAGCGAAGGGCTTCTTCAGGAGAAGCGCCAGGCCGAAGCCGAGCAGGAACTGGAACATCAGCGAGAAGATGGTCCATATGACCGTATTGCCGAGTATCTGCCAGAAGCTGACATTCGGATTGCCGATGACCGCCTTGAAATTGTCGAGACCGATGAAATGGACATTGGTCAGATCGAACATGTTATAGTTCTGGAACGCCATCACGATGCCGCGTGCCAGAGGGAAATACAGGAAAGCAACAACCAGCAGGAATGCTGGGATCATCATCAGAATGTACCACTTGTTCTTCACCTGCCATCCTCCTTTTTTGGGAAAACCAGGCCTAGGAGAACCCCCTTGTCTCCCAGGCCTTCGTCATCTAGAACTGCGTGAAGATCAGAATCCCCAGTAGTCGGACCATGTCTGGATCGCTTCGTCGATGGTGATGTTGCCAAGGAGGAGCGACTGCATGGACTGCTCCTGCACCTGTGCCCATGCCGGGTACTCCGGTGCGTCGAGCGGGTACTTCACGAATACGGTGTTCTCATCGTTGAGCTCCTCAGCCCAAGCCTGGTATCCACCGGTGCTGAAGTATGGATCCTCCTGGAATACGGAGTTGTAGATCGGGAGCGGACCATATGCCTTGCAGAATGCCGCGTTGTTCTCAGGGGATGTCATCCACTTGATGAAGTCCCAGGCCTCCTGCGGGTGCTTGCTGGTCGTCGGGATCGAAAGTCCGTTGAAGCCATAGTCGAGATACCTCTTGCCCGTTGTTCCTACCGGAAGGGGAACGACCGTGTACTGCGAAGGATCGAGCTGGCCTGCGAAGGAGCTGAACGTATCGGGATCCTGGATGAGGAACGGAGTCGTTCCGGATACGAATCCATTGATCTGCTCATTGAAGCCCCAGTTGATCGAATCCGGCGGGCATGCTGTCCTGAAGACATCCACGTACTTGGCGAGCGCTTCGCGTCCAGCCTCGTTGTCGAGGAAGAACTTGCCGTCGAGGCCCTCGTGGAAGTTGTCGACGTTGACGTTGCCTACGTCGCCGAGGAGCATCATATCGCTGATCTTATAGGTGTTGGCCTTGCCCCTGAATGCCAGTCCATACTGTCCAGGAGCCTTTCCAGTAAGCTCCTTGCATGCAGCATAGAGCTCATCCATCGTCGTCGGGATCTCGATGCCATACTGATCGAGGATGTCGGTCCTAACGAAGAGAGCCTTCACATAGAAGAACTGGGGAACGAAGTAAGGAGTATCGTTGACTGTCTTTGCCGCTTCCCATGTGAGGTCCATCCAGTCATCCGTTGCATCCCAGTTTTCGAGGTACGGAGTGAGGTCGGTGAGCTTGCCGTTGTTGACGAACTGCTTGACCGTGTAGTCCCTGGTCTCGATGATGTCGAGCTCCTGGTTGCTGTTGAGCATCATCGTGAGCTTGTTGTCTGCCTGCTCATACGGTGGGGAGATGAGCTCGATCTCGATGCCGGGATTCTGAGCCTCATACTCATCTATCATGCCCTGGATGACCTGCGTACGCGACGGGCTGGTCATCGTCTCTACGAATGTAAGCTTGACGGTTCCGGACTGCCCTCCTTCCTCTGCGCCGCCTGCAAAGACGCCGCCGATGAGCACTGCGAGAACCAGAAGCGCTGCTATCGCCTTTCTCATGATATTTCCTCCTATTGTTTCTGGCGTTAACGTAAACGCAAAAAGCTGATACATAAACTTTAAAGCATCTCCACCAAATTGCAACAGGAAAATGGCAGAGAAAACGCAGGGAGAAGCAGAAAATGTACAGATTTGCGTATCTCTTGTCGATATATCCAGTTATCGGAAACGATCATGGGTTGTTCATGAAAATTCATGAAAGATAATGCAAAATCAATGAAATTCCGATCATTGAATTTGCAAAAATCTGCAAACGCCTGCAGAATGTAGCCATGAACAGCAGACCAACGCTCAAGGAGCTCTCGGCGATGACCGGCGTCTCGATGGCGACGATATCGAGGGCCCTATCGAATCCAGGCAAGGTCAGGCCGGCGACGCGGATGCGCATCGAGGCGGCGATCAGGGAATTCAGGCAGAAGTCAAGCTCGGGCAGGAGCGGGCTCATAGGCATGATCGTCCCCGATATCGCCAATGAATTCTTCCCTCTGATGCTCTCCGGCGTCGAGGGCGAAGGCAGCGAAAGCGGCTGCACCGTCATGCTCTGCAGCTGCAACGGGCAGATGAAGGCTGAGGAGAGGGCCTTGAGGAAGCTGCTGGATATCGGAGTCGACGGCATCATATACATCACTTCAGGATCGGCCCCTCCCCTGCTGAAGGAGACGATCGCCTCCCAATCCCTTCCAGTCATCTTCCTGGACAGGGATCCCGGCATTCCCGGAACTGCACTCATAACCACCGACAACCGCAACGGGATGCTTCAGGCAGCGAGGTACCTTGCCACGCTTGGGCACCGCAGGATCCTCTACCTCGGCGGCAGCGAAGGAACATCGACCGAGATGCTGCGCTGGCAGGGATTCATGGAGGCCATGGCCGATGCCTCCATCCATGGCGATGCCATAGGAGAGCTCCATGCGGGCTTCTCCGCCTCTGCTGCATACGAGGCGGTGAAGGATCTGATCGCCGTCGGAGGATTCGGCTATACAGCCATCGCGGCAGCCAACGACGTGATGGCCCTCGGCGCGCTCAAGGCCATAAGGGAGGCGAAGAAGAGGGTTCCGGAGGATGTCTCGATCATCGGATACGACGATATCCCTTCAGCAGCATTCTCCGATCTCACGACGGTCCGGCAGCCGTTCATGGAGATGGGACGCAGCGCGATCCTGCAGCTCATGGCCGCGATATCCGACTGCAGCATGCCCCAGAAGCGGACGGTGCTTCCCAGCAGCATCGTCTTCAGGGGCACATGCGCCATCGCCAGGGATTGATGGAAAACAGCCATCGATGCGCAGGAACGTGCTAGAATCCATCCCGAAGGAGGCGGCAAGGGCCGAAGGACAATGAGATTCAGGAATGGGTTCTGGCATTTGGATGACGACGTATCGCTGTATTCGAACAGGCACTATATCGAAGCGGAGGCGAGCGACGGCAAGCTCACGCTTTATGCATGCTCATCTCCTGCAGTACGCAGGGACGACACGCTCAACGAACCAGTCATAACGACGGAGATCACCGCGGTCGCGGATGGAATCCTCCGCGTGGATGCATACCATCACAAAGGAGGGAATCCGGAGAAGCCGTTCCCGCAGATCCCACGCTGCGATGCAGAGGTGGGGGACTTCCATATATCCGCAGGAGCGCTCAAAGCGGAGCTGAAGGATGGAGAGCTCATCTTCAGCCGCAATGGCAGGGAGCTCACGAGGAGGTTCTCCAGGCTATCAGGCTGCATGACGACAGCAAATGGCAGGTTCATGGCGGAATACCTGACTACGGGCATCGGGGAGACGTACTATGGACTGGGCGAACGGTTCACGGCATTCCCACGCAATGGACAGAAGGTCGAGATGTGGAACCTGGACAGCGGCTGCTCGAGCGAGATGTCGCATAAGAACGTGCCGTTCCTCGTCTCCTCGCGCCGCTACGGCATCTTCGTCCTCAGCTACGGGAAGGTATCATTCGAGGTGGGAAGCGAGGTCGCAAGCAGCGTGCAGTTCTCCGTGCCAGGCGAGAGGATCTCGTACTGCATCATCGCCGGCGGCACGATGAAGGACGTCGTCTCGCTCTACACCTCGATCACAGGACGCCCCGCCCTTCCGCCGCGATGGTCGTTCGGGCTCTGGCTCTCCACCTCATTCGCCACCGACTACGACGAGAAGACGCCGTTCGAATTCGCCGACAGGATGGAGGAGAATGGCATACCGCTCTCCGTCATCCACTTCGACAGCTTCTGGATGAAGGAGCTGCAGTGGATGGACTTCAGATGGAATCCGAAGTTCTTCCCCGATCCGGAAGGCATGATCAGGAAGCTCCATGAAAGAGGACTCCGCGTCAGCGTATGGATCAATCCCTACATCGCTCAGAAGTCCCCGAAGTTCGACGAGGGCGTAAGGAACGGATACTTCCTCAAGCGCAGGGATGGCAGCGTCTGGCAGTGCGATGTCTGGCAGGCGGGCATGGCCATCGTGGACTTCACCAACCCCGAAGCGAGGAAATGGTATCAGGACAACCTCAGGCCGCTTGCCGAGATGGGGATCGACTGCTTCAAGACAGACTTCGGCGAGAACATCCCCGTCGATGATATCGAGTGGTACGACGGCTCGGATCCGCGTCTCATGCACAACCGCTACACATATATCTACAATGAAGCGGTCTTCAGCCTCATGAAGGAGCTGAAGGGCGACGATGCCATCGTATTCACGAGATCCGGAACGATCGGAAGCCAGAGCTTCCCCGTGCATTGGGCAGGAGACAACGTTGCGACATACTCGTCCATGGCTGAGACGCTCAGGGGCGGACTCTCCCTCGCCTTCTCCGGCTTCGGATTCTGGAGCCATGACATCGGAGGATTCGAGGAATCGACATCGCCCGACCTCTTCAAGCGATGGCTCGCATTCGGGCTTCTGTCCTCGCACTCCAGGCTCCATGGCAGCACGTCCTATAGAGTGCCCTGGGCATTCGGAAAGGAAGCATGCCGCGTCGCGGCCTTCTTCGCCAACCTGAAGAAGAGGATCGAGCCATATCTCTGGCTATGCGCAGAGGAGGCGCACGCCTCAGGCATCCCGATCCTCAGGCCGATGGTGCTCGAGTTCGGACCCGACGATGAGATGATCAAGTTCCTGGACAGGCAGTACATGCTCGGCCCATCGCTGCTCGTTGCGCCGGTCTTCAGCGAGGAGGGGCAGGTGAAGTTCTATCTCCCGAAGGGAAGATGGATATCTCTCATCGATGGCAGCTCGGCAGAAGGCCCCTGCTGGATCGAAAGGACCTATGATTTCCTCTCGCTCCCGCTGTACATGAGAGAGGATTCCCTCATCCCAGTCGAGGAGGATGGGCACAGGAGCCTTATAGCCTGCAATGCTTCATCTGCAGCCCTGAAGGGAATCGCAGCCGTCCATGACGGCTCGATCGAGCTCGAGGACAGCAGCATCGAGAGCGTCATCGCCATCGATTCCGACGGCAAGGGCGGAAGCTGCAGGCGCACTCTTGTCCCGATCGACGGAATCGTCAGGCTCTGAGGCGACATGCGGGGCTGTTGCCCCGCTATGGCCAGAACAATATAATCCGAGCTGTTTAGGAGACGATCGCTATGAGAATGTCCAGGATGTTTTCGAGAACCCTCAGGGAGGCGCCCAACGGAGCCGACACGAAAGGCTATGAGTACCTTCTGAGGGCTGGCTATATAAGGCAGATGGGAGCGGGCATCTTCTCGCTCCTGCCGCTTGGATTCAGGGCAACGGAGAAGATAGAGAGGATCATCAGGGAGGAGATGGACAGGATCGGAGCCGAGGAGCTCATGATGCCCGTTGTCAACCCCGCGGATATCTGGAAGGAGACAGGAAGGTTCTACTCCATCGACAAGGAGATGGGACGCTTCAAGGACCGCAACAACCGCGATATGGTTCTTGCGATGACGCATGAAGAGGCTGTTACAGATCTTGCAATGAATCTCATTGATTCTTACAAGAGGCTTCCGCTCCTTGTCTATCACTTCCAGACAAAGTGGAGAGATGATCCACGCCCAAGTGCTGGTCTTATAAGAGT
>CALXXR010000114.1 GCA_944392735.1 uncultured Spirochaetaceae bacterium
CTTGAGCATCTCCACAGCCTTCGGAACATCGTTCTCGCTGTAGAGGAGATCTTCCTTGTTGATCCCGTCGATCCTTGAAAACGAGATGCGGTCATCGGAATAGGCTTCTTCTATCCTCTTCGTGAAAAGCCTTCCGCGGGCCTCTGCCTTCTCCCAATTGAAGATCCCCGGACGGGGAGTCACATCCCTGCGGACAGGGACGAGTCCGATCCTGAGGTTGTAATCCATCATGCGTCGTTCCTCCTTTTCTCGATGGTCATCACAGGCCAATCCGCATGCTTTGGCGCAGCCCATCTGACTGCGTTTGATATGACAGTCTGAACTTCCCGCTGATAATACACGGGGAATGTCTCGTGGCCTGAGGAGAAGTAGAATATCCTTCCCTTGCCGCGACGGAAGCAGCAGCCGCTCCTGAGGGCATCCATGCTTTCGGAGACGGTGATGAACACCAGCTCATCCGGCTGCGGTATGTCGAAGTACTCGCCATATGATTCATCCGAATCGATGATGAACGACCTTGGGAGCCCCTTTGCGATCTCATGGCTCGGCATCGTGCACACGACGCGCTGCTTCTCCCCATCCTCATGCCATTCAAGAGCCTGCGTCTTCGTTCCGACAAGCCTCGAGAAGATCTTCGATGCATGCGCAGAGTGCAGAAGCACGAGCCCCATTCCATCCAGGACCATGGCCTGAAGCCTTTCCACGGCTTCATCGGGGATGTCACGCCAATGCTTATGGCTCCAGTAGACAAGGACGTCCGCTTTGCCGATCGTCTCCGGAGAGAGCCCGAAACCAGGATCGGTGCCTCTGGAGACCGTCACCTCGAATCCATCCTCCTTGGAGAGGAATGCGGCAAGCGCTCCCTCTATGCCGTCCGGATAGATCCTCCGCATCTCCTTCTCATGGATCTCGAGGGGCATGTTCTCCGCCCATACGTGTATCCTCATGCTTCCACCTCCTCCCATCGTCCGGACGACGATGACAAAACGGCTGCATCGATTGCGGCCGAGACATGGCAGCCATCGGCGAATGTCGCATAGTCGACGTCGCCTCTCCAGCTTCCATCCCGTATCGAGCTGTGGAAGAGAGCCATGCTGTTCCTCAGCGCGTCGGCCCAGCCCATGACATGGCCAGCCGGCAGCGTTGTGAGCCTCGAGGCCTTATCCGAGAAGAAGCGGCTGTCAGGGAACAGGACAGCATTGCCCTTCTCCCTCGACCAGATGGAAAGCCTATCAGGCATCTCCTGGCTCCATGAGAGCTCCTCTTCTGAGCAGGAGACGGAAAGGAAGAGATCGTTCTTGTGGCCGTGTGCGGCCTTGGATACAGCAAGCGTCCCGCAAACCCCGTTCTCCATCTCGACAAGAAGGAACGTCGTATCGTCGCTGTGTATCGGATGGCCCTGCCTTTCGCTGTAATGGGTCTGCATGAGCGCCATGACCTTCCTGATCCTCGATCCAAGGACATGGACCGAGAGATCCAGCAGATGGCTGCCAAGATCGCTCAAGGTCCTTGCAGGGCTGTTCTCGGGAAGCCTCCTTTCAGAATAGTCGTCGCCATGGGCAAGGGAATCCTGGAAATACCGTCCTGAGAAGAAGAGGACCTTGCCTGCGCTTCCGCTTCTTATCCGCTCCCTGAGCTCAGCGACTGCAGCGTTCGCCCTGTACTGATGCCCGATCGCTGCAGCGACGGGATGCTCCTTCAGGGCCTTCAGCTGGCTCATCGCATCCGAGGTGTCCATTCCAAGCGGCTTCTCGCTGTATATATGCTTGCCGGCTGCCATCGCGGCGATGTTCACCTCCCGATGCATTGCCTGGGGAAGGCAGTTGTGGACTGCATCTATCGAGGGATCATCGATGATCTCCTGCCAGCTATTGCATATGCGGCATCCGAACTCCGCATTGGGATGGCTTGTCGATACGGCAGAGACTTCGACGCCATCGAGCCTCCGCAGCGCATCGAGGTGCAGTTTGCCGATGAATCCCATGCCGATGATCCCGACTCTGATTCCGTCCATCCGTCACCCCTTCACTGCACCGCTCATGATGCCCTTCACGATGTGCTTCTGCATGCAGAAGTAGAGGATCAGGATCGGTATCATGCTTAGCACGAAGAATGCAAATGCATAGTTCAGCTCGGAAGTGTTCTCATTGAAGTAGATGATCTGCGCAAGCGGAAGCGTCCTCGACTCCTTCGTGCGCTGCAGGACGATAGCGACGTTGTAGTCGTTCCACATGAACAGCGTGTTGAGCACAAGCTGCGTGACGTTGACAGGCTTCATCAAAGGCAGGACGATCTTCCAGAAGACCGCATTGATCCCCGCCCCATCGATCGTAGCCGCTTCCTCGAGCTCATATGGAATCGTCTTCACGAAGCTGGTCACGACGAGTATCGAGATCGACACCTGCATTCCGATCCTTGCGATGATGTAGCCGATGTTCGTGCTCGTAAGGCCTGCATTGAAGAAATCGACATAGACGGTGAGCATGATGCACTGGAACGGGATCAGGATGCCGACGGTGAGCACCGTATAGAGGATGCTGTACAGCCTGCCCTTGTTCCTCGCAAGCACGTGCGCGGCCATCGATGTGATAAGCAGCAGGATGAGGACGGATGGAACCGTCGTCAGGAAGCTGTTCCTGAATCCAACGAGGAATGAGTCGTTCTGGAATATGACCTGATGGAAGTTCTCAAGCGTCCAGTGCTCCGGGAGCGCGAGACGGTTGACGCCTACCTCGGCCTTCGGCTTGAAGGCGTAGATGATAGCCACATAGAAGGGCACAAGGATGAGGGCCATCAGAGCGATGACGACGATCGTATGCGCTGCCTTCTTTGCTATTCTCGTATTCCTTGTCATCAGAGCTCAACCTCCTTTCTCCTGAAGAGCCATGTGATGACCCTCGTTAGGATCAGGAGCACTATGGTGAAGAGGATCGCGGCAGCCTGCCCGAATCCTGCCCTGCTGTATGAGAAGATGTTGTCGTAGACGAACATCGTCACCGTTTCCGCAGCCTGCATGTTCCTTGCTATGGCCATCGGAAGATCGAACAGCTTGAGTCCCCATGCCAGAAGCAGGGTCACATTGGATGTGAATGCCGGCACGATGAGGGGAAGCGTAATATGGATGAATCTATAGAAGACTCCGGCACCTTCGATCATGGCAGCCTCGTAGTAGTCGTCTGGAATGGCCAGCAGGCCTGCGATGAATATGAGCATGCAGTATCCCATATCCCTCCAAGTGCCGACGACGACCATGCCTGCGATGACCTGGTTGGAGAGTCCGAACGGGCTTATGTTTCCGGTGATCGCCGAATAGATGTCGACGAAAACATAGTTCCATACGATAGCGGAAGCTACGGTGGAGACCGTGAACGGGAGGAAGAATATCGTCCTTCCGAAGTTGTTGAATGTATTCCCCCTCTTGACGAGGAGCGCAAGCCCAAGGCCGATGACATTCGTGATGATGATGTACGGCACTGTATAGGCGAATGTATTCCTTACTGTTATCAGGAAGCGCTCGTTCTTGATGAGCGTGGCATAATTGCTGAAGCCCACCCACTCGCGCTTGTCGCTCAGGAGGCTCCTCCAATTCGTGAACGAATATGGGATCGCCTGCAGGAACGGAATGATGACTACACCAAGCAGGAAGATCAAAGCCGGCGCGATGTAGAGCATGTTGATGATAAGCTTACGCCTCTCCCTCTTCCTACGGGAAAGGGATAGATCGATATTACCCATAGCTACCTCATGAATGCGGGGGAGGACCTCCCCCGCGGGAAATCAAAGGCTACAGCCTAATTCAGAGCTCTGATGTCATCGAAGAGCTGCTGGATCCTTGCGATCTGCTGATCCGATGTCACCGATCCTCCGGTTATGATGTTCTCTGCCCACTCCGTGAGTCCCCTGCGCCATGCGGAGGTGTACTCGGATGTGTATGCCATCGTGTACTGTCCATAGCCTACATACTCTCCAGCCTGCTTGATGGCTGCGATATCGCGTACGACCTGCGGCAGGGAGTCGGAGGACTGGCCGCTGATGAGAGGCTGGCTGGAGACTTCCGTCCATGTGAGGCCGCCTTCAGTGATCCAGTAGCGCATGAACTCCTGCGCTATATCCGCATTCGGGCTGTTCGGGTTGACCATGAATGCGTCATCGACCTGGATCTGGAGGATCGTATCTGCAGGATCCTCGGTTGCCGGGCAGAGGAAGAATCCATAGCTGAATCCGGGGTTGCCGGCTGCCTTGGCCTCGATGTCTCCGATTGCCCATGAACCCATGTACATCATCGGGCATACGCCGCTGACGAAGAGCTCGATCGCCTGGTCCTGTGAGTTGGAGAGCGCATCCGGCCTGTTGAACTGAAGCCTTCTGGCCCAGTCGTCAAGCGCTTCCTGGATATATGGATAATCCGTAATCGGCGTACCGTTCATCAGCTGCTCGAAGAGGTCGGTGTCTCCGTTCATGATGCCTGCGGTCCAGATGATCGGCCTTGTCTGGATATCGACGGAAGCTCCATCGCTGTACCAGTCTGCCCAGACATCGTATCCTGCCGCTTCGATCGCCTTGCTCACCTCCTCGAGCTCGGTTGCCGTCGTCGGGATCTCAAGTCCAAGCTCCTCGAACACCTTCGTATTGTAGAATACGCCCCAGGTCTTGTAGTCGAGAGGATACGCATATACCCTTCCCTGGAATGAGCAGTCTCCGAGGTCTGCAGCGCTGAGGCCGAGCTCTTCGATTGCGCTGTCGCCTGTGATGTCCATGACGATTCCGTTCTCGATCAGCTCAGGATAGAGGCTCGGGTTGCCCATGATGATCTCAGGCACATCGCCGGAATTGATTGCGGTCGTGAGCTGCGGGAAGTAATCCGTTCCCTGGCTGTAGACGATGTTCTCGAACTCCACTTCCGGATGAAGCGCCATGAACTCCGCTTCTACTGCTTCAAGACCAGCCTGCTTGCTGTTCTGAGTCATGTAGTGGAAGACCGTGATCGTGGTCTTTCCGGAATCAGAAGCTTCTCCGCTTCCCTGTGCGAACAATGAGACTGAGCATATCAGAACCATTATCGCGATGATCCATTTTCCTTTTTTCATAACAACCTCTTTGTCCTTTTGTTCAGGCTTACCTTGCCTTAGCTACTGTATAGCATGGAAGTTATGAAACTGCAAAAAATATTTTGAAATTTCGTAGTTTTACTACAAAACGCCAAGATGTGTTGAAAATCGATCAGTACAGGAATCTCTCGATCTTGTCTCCTATGTTCGACAGCATCGTGTCATCGGGGATGTAGCACTCGGGAAGCGATGAGATCATCACCCTACCGTAGCCTTTGCGGAGTATGCGTCCGTCGAGGATGAGGACGACGCCCTTGTCGGTCTCGGTCCTGATCAATCGGCCAAGCCCCTGCTTGAGCCTGAGCGTCGCCTCCGGCACGATCATCTCCATGAACGATGAGCCGCCCTTCCTGTCCAGCGCCTCTGAGCGCGCCTTCACGATCGGCGTCGATGGAACCGTGAAGGGAAGCTTCACGATGATCACGAGCCTGAGGGTATCCCCGGGTGCGTCGATGCCTTCCCAGAACGAGGAAACGGCGAAGAGGGAGCTGTCCCTGCGCTCGCGGAAGGCCTTCAGCAATCTGCCCTTGGGGATCCTGTCGCTCTGGATCATGAGAGCATCCAGTTCGTCGCGAAGCCTGACGTAGACATCCTTCATCATCCGCTTGGATGTGAAGAGCACGAGGGCGCCGCCGCCGGATGCGGAGATCGCAGAGCGTATCGCCTCCGAGACATATGACGTATAGCTCTCGGTCTGCTCATTGGAGAACGCGGCGCCATCCTGCGGAAGCAGCAGCATGAGGCTCTTCCTGTATTCGAAGGGAGAGAGGAAGATGCCGCTTCTTACCCTCTCCTTCTCCTCCCAGAGCCCTGAGCGCTTCATGAAGTAGTCGAAGCTGCCGCTTACGGAGAGCGTAGCGGAGGAGAAGATGGCGGAATCCATATGGGAGACGAGGACGCGAGAAAGCACGGGGCCCGTGTTCATGGGAGCGAGATGAAGCGATGCAGTCCCGTCCGGCTCCTTCACGGCGTACGGTATCTCCTCATCCCATGCGCTGAAGCGCATCCAGTCGCGGAGTGTGTCACAAAGGTGCATGAGCGTGATGCCGTAGCGCTTGATGAGCTCGACATGGACGATATTCGATTCGGCAGGGCTCTCGCTGTATGCACTCGCGATCGATCCCCCTATCCTCGCCATCTCAGCAGCAGGTCCCTCCCCTTGGCTGATCGCGTCGGAATGCGTCGAGTAGAACTGCGGCGTTAAAAGCACCTCCTCATCGGAGAATCCCACGAGGATCGATGAGATGAGCGAATTGAACTTCTGCAGCATCGTGCGCAGGTGTGCGATCTCCTCCTTGAGCCTGCGGCCGAATCCGCGCTCCTTCTCCTCAACGGAGAGGAAGTCTATGATCGAAGCCGATCCGAAGCGCTTCTCCTTGCGTGTAAGATAGTCGAGGATGCGCTCCGCCCTTGCAGCGGAGAAGATGCGCGAAAGCACCTCCGTCGCCTCGGACTCGAGATGGTGCGCCTCATCCATGATGACCACCGAGTAGCCTGGAAGCACGGCATCCTCCTCATAGTCCATGGCCTCCTCTGCCCTGTTCTTGGCATCAAGGAGGAGCAGATGGTGGTTCGTCACCAGCAGCCTCGCCTTCTGCGCCTTGCGCCTTGCCGAATAGTAGAAGCATGAGGAGGCATAGGGGCAGCGATAGCCGAGGCAGTCCTTCTCATCCGATGAGTATTCGAAGAACATCTTAGACGGCACTCCATCGGGTATGTCCTGCAGCGCTCCCGTCTCGGTCTCGCTGACCCATTCCTCGAATGCCATCTCTCCGTCGTTCCTGATGAGATCCTGGGCGCTCT
>CALXXR010000115.1 GCA_944392735.1 uncultured Spirochaetaceae bacterium
CCGCTGGTGCGATCTGGGCCTTCTTCATTGCCTTCAGCATCAATTATGACATGGGAGCGAACCTATATACGCTCTATGTGCTGTCCTTGGTCTTGGCGCTCGGCTTCCTGATCGCCTCCCGGATGAGATTGTATGCGATATTCGGATTCATCTCGCTTATCCTCGACATCGCATGCTCAGTGCTGTATGTATACGGATTCATGGAGAATGCCAGCGCCTTCATTCTCGCTTTGCTCGTCCTCATCCTGCCGCTTCTCGCAAGGGACGAAGAGCCGGAGCTCCGACAATTGCATATCGCAGCCCTGGCTCTGATCGGACTGCTGGCGGTGAAGGTCGTGATCTATGATGGAATCACTCAGGGCGTCTATGGATCCATGTTCACATCGCTGCGCCTCCTGCCACGTGTCCTGAGGGATCTCTTCTTCCGCTTCGTCCCGGTTCTGTCGCTTGGGGCTTTCATGTACCTCATCGTAAAGAAGAGAATGCCGTTGTGGGCAGGGGTCTCCATGGCCATCTTCGCGATCATCGAGATATTGATCCTGACATCAAGATTCAGGGCCTACCTGGCCGATCCCGCCACTGCAGCCAGGCTTGCAGCCTGCGCTTTGGCTACGATCGGCATAGTGTGGCAGAAGAAGCGCTACGTGGCGCCGGAACCGACTGCAGAGAAAGAAGGGAGCGCGGATAGCAGGCCTGAAGCATTGGAAGAGCAGCCTGCAGAAGATGCCGCGGCTCCTCAGATGGATGCCGACCAGGAGAGCACTGCCGGCGAGGATAGCTGCACCTCCGATAAGCTGGAGCCGTGACCGCTGCCGCTACAGAGGCGGAACTTCCCCTCAATGCCAGCAGCCCTTTGAAGCCATCGCCGCAATCGGGCTGCGGCAGAAGGCTGGGCCATTGTCCTCGCCCAACACGATTGCAGAAGCTATGAGATAGCAAAGGGCTGGATCCCTCCAGCCCTGATCGTCAATCCTCGTCGTCCAGATCGATCTCCTCGACATTGCCTGTGAAGATGTCGTCGGGGAACTCCTCGATCATCTCCTCTGGCTTCTTCTGGATCTCCTTCTTCTCTCCCTGCTCCTCCGAAGGCTTCTCGGCTTTCTCATCGGCCTTCTTCATCTCTGACTGCTTCCTCTCCTTCTCGAGGTTGGAGATCTGCAGCTTCAGGCGCACCAGCGCAGCCTCCTCGCTGATCCTCGCGCTCTTGGACTTCTGCATCTCGTCGTTGAGATGGCTGAGCGTCTTGTTGCGCTCCTCGATCTCGCTGTCGAGCCTGCCCCTATCCTGCTGCACAGAGAAAAGCTCCTCGCGGCTTGCCGTGATCGTCTCCGAGAGCTTCTGCAGCTGCTCCTCCGAGGATCTGATCTTCCTGTCCAGCTCCTGTAGCCTCTCCACGGAATCCTGTATCCTCTCCTGCTCTCCCTGGGACAGCAGCGTGATGGTCTCGCGCGTATCGTTGATGCGGTCAGCGATGGCCTTGACGAAGGCATCACCCTCGCTCCTCATCCTCTCATAGCGCTGGTTCACGCCTTCAAGCATATCCGAGAAGCTCTTGGATACCGCATCCTTCGATGCCTCGACGAACGAGCTGCGCTCCCCATCGAGCGCAAGGCGCGCGGACTCTATGCTCCTGAGGGCCTCCTGCACGACTGCGTTCGTATTCTCCGCAGCCTCCGTGCGCTGGCTCTCGAAGGAGGCAAGTGCGGATGAGATCGCCTCCTTCTCCTCTCCGAAGCGTGCTGTGAGGGCATCGCAATCGCTCTCGAGAAGCCCCTTGCGCTCCTGGATGAATGCATCGATGCTGCCTTCGCATTCCTTCATCAGGCCATCCAGTCGTCCAGAGAGGGCATCGATGCCATCGGAGATTTCATCCTTCCTCTTCTCCATGCCGATGGATGCTTCCCTTATGAGGCTGTCGATTGCGCTCCTGGCCTCCTCAAGCGATGAGGTGGCGGCATCCGCTGCTTCGCCCTTCTTCCTCTCTATCGTCTCCTCGAATGCCTTCGAGGCCTCCTCTCCATCGCTCTTGATCGAGTCTCTGAGCGTCGAGAGTTCGCCGATGGAATTGGAGAGGTCGGATCTGAATGCCTCCAGCTCCGCCTTGCCCTCCTCCAGGCTCCTGATGATGCTGTCCCTTCTGTTCTCCGTATCGACGGCCTGATCCTCGGCCTTCTTCATCTCGCTGTCCGCGAATGCCTTGAAGTCCATCCTCTCCTGCGTCACGAAGGAACCGAAGAGCTCCTTGGCCCTGTCGATCTGCTGCTGGAAGGAAGAGAGCATCTCCTGGTTCTCCGCCTTCTGCGTCTCCGCAGCGCTCCTGAGGCTCTCCTGCGTCGCAGCCACGAGGCGCACATACTCAGCCTTGAGATCCTGCAACTGGTTCATGCTGCGCTCCGCCTCGCCGCGGAAGCTATCCATCCTCTCGTTCGCGGCCTCGACCTTCCTGACCTCCTGCTGCACCGCGGATATCCTTGCCTCAGCCTGATCGGTCGCGATCCTCAGCTTCTCCAGCGCGCTCTTGTATTCGGCGCATACGGACTGCAGCGCAGCGAGATCCTCCTGGTAATCGGAGAGCGTCTTGAGCGAATCGCTGATCTGCCTGACCATGTCCTCGGCCTGGGATGTGGACATCTCCACGTCCTGCTGGCACTCCTTCGCGGTCGTGCGCATCCTGTCCAGCGTGGCAGCCGACTCCGTTCTGAAGGCGGCCTGCTGCATCGTGATCATCTTCGACATCCTGTCGTTCTTGATGCTCCTGCGCACCAGGAAGGCCACGATAAGATCCAGGAGAAACGATACGAGGAGTATGAGAGCTCCGAACAATAGCATCTGGGAATCAATCTGCATAAGGGACCTCTAAAGCACCACCTTCCCGAACTCCTCCCAGGAGGAGAAGATGATGTCAGCATTATTATACACTCTGACAGAGCGTGAGATAAGAGCCGTATGCATCCCCGCGTTCCTGGCTCCGTCGATGTCCTTGCTGCGGCTATCGCCGGCGTAAAGCGCCTGCTCCGGCCTCACCCCCAGCTCGGACAGCATCATCCTGAAAGGCCTCACGGATGGCTTGAGGGCGCCATACTCCTCAGCCGAGGCCGCGTATGAGAAGAGATCCTCGATCCCGAGGGCAACGAGCTTCGAGCCTATCGGGAAATCGGAGAGGGCAGCGAGGATCAATCCCTCCTCCACAGCCTTCTCGAGCGTCTCCCTCAGCCCCGGGTATGGCCGGATGCTGGCGAACATCCTCTCCCATGGCCTGCGGAAGACACGCTTCTCCTTCTCTATGAAATACGACTCATCCCTCCCCGGATAGAGCATGAGGCTCTCCTTGGCCTGAAGGGATGCAAGGTCCATGGACTTCCCTTCCGAGAAGCCCGTCTCCTCCCTGAGGCGCTGCCTCATGGAGTTGTATCTGAGGGCGAAGGGGAGATGCAGCATGGACGAGAGCGCGAGGCGCACCATCATCTGGCGCTTCGGATAGAACGTTCCGTCTATATCGAAGCAGAGGGCCCTGATGCCGTTATCCGCTGCGTATCCCATCACTTCCCCCTCGACTTCTTCTGCTTCGAGTTGCGGACGATGGTCTCCGCCCTCTCGCGTGCCTTGCCCATCCTCGCCTTTCCGCCCGGTTTGCGCGAGACGCCCTTGGCCGTCTTCTTCGTCGACGTGCTGGACTTCATCACGCTCTGGATGCGCGCCTCCGCCTTCGATGGACCGTTTTCGTTGAGGCTCGGATTGCGCTTTCTCTCCCTGAGGGATATCTCGACGGGGATGTAGCTGAATCCGAAGTCCCTCCTGATCATGTTCTTCAGATACGACACATATGAATCGGGGAAGGCATGCACGCGGTTGACGAAGAAGAGGAAGCGCACGGGATTGGCGCTTACCTGCGTGCCATAGAGCACCTTGAAGTGCCCTGCGGCTCCGCGCGGAGGCTCGTTGTCCTTCGTCCA
>CALXXR010000116.1 GCA_944392735.1 uncultured Spirochaetaceae bacterium
CTGATGAGCTCCTGGGCGCTCTTCTCGTTCCGGGCCTCGCTGAAGCGCCTCAGGCAGAGATAATTCTGGCGTCCATAGAGGATGGCGGCTTCGATCTCGGTACCGAGCGCCTTCTGTACAAGAGGAATGTCCTTATCGTAGAGCTGCTTCTGGAGCGTGGTGGTGCTTGTTGCGCAGACGAATCTTCTGGACCTGTCGCCCTCGAGCGAGATGATGGCGGGAACGAGGTACGCGAAGCTCTTGCCCGTTCCCGTGCCTGCCTCGATTATCGCATGGGCATGATCCTCCAGCGCCGATAATACAAGCTCGGCCATCTCAAGCTGACCATCCCTGAATGAATAGGATGGAAGGACGGCATCGAGCCCGCCTCCCGGAGAGAAGACGGAGTCGATGTCAATCGCCCTCTTCATCCCCTATCTCCAGATCATGCATCTTCCGGGTTATCGTCTTGCGTCCGATGCCAAGGAGCTCAGCAGCCCTCGTCTTGTTGCCCTTCGCGTATGAGATGGTTTCGAGTATGAGGCGCTTCTCCGCCTCATCGAGCGTAATGGGCAGATCGAACGCTATCCTCGCTCCGCTGCCGGAATCCCTCACCTGCTGAGGCAGGTCATCCCTGTCTATGTACTTCCCGCGCGAGAGGACCACCGCCGATTCGATCGCGTTCTTCAGCTCCCTGATGTTCCCAGGCCAGGAGTATGACAGAAGCGCCTTGCGGGCCGCTGGCGTGAAGCCCTCTATCTTCCTCTTGTCCTCCTTGTTGAACGTCTCAAGGAAGGATGTGACGAGAAGATCTATGTCCTCCTTGCGCTCCCTGAGCGGCGGCACTTCGATGTGTACGACATTGAGCCTGTAGTAGAGATCCTCGCGGAACGCGCCCTTCCTCACCTCCTCCTCGAGGTTGCGGTTCGTGGCGCAGATGACGCGGACATCGACGGATACAGGCTTCTCTCCTCCCACGCGCTCGAATTCACGCTCCTGAAGCACCCTGAGGAGCTTGACCTGCGTCGCTGCATCGATCTCGCCGATCTCATCGAGGAATATGGTTCCCCCATCGGCGAGCTCGAATCTTCCCTTCTTGGCCGAGACGGCACCTGTGAATGCCCCCTTCTCATGCCCGAAGAGCTCATCCTCGAGAAGCGATGGCGAGAGCGCGGCGGCATGGACCTTCACAAAGGGCTTGTCGGAGCGGGATGAGAGGGCCACGAGCGCATCGGCCACGAGCTCCTTGCCCGTTCCCGACTCGCCGGTGATGAGCACCGTCGCCCTTGTGTCGGCGACCTGCTCGATCAGCCTCATCATCTGCATCACCTTCTCCGAGCGTCCGATGATCTTTGCAGAGACGTTCTCCTTCCTCAGCCTTGCAAGCTCCTCGGAAAGCTTCCTGTTCTGCTCACGAAGGTCGGACGCAGTTATGCTCTTCCTGACAACGAGCAGAAGCTTGTCTATATCCACCGGCTTGGTGAAGAAGTCTACGGCTCCGTCCCTCATCGTCTCCACCGCAGTCTCGATCGTGCCATGGCCGGTGAGGACGATGACCGGCAGCGTCGGATAGGAGGCGGAGATGCGCCTTAGGAGCTCATAGCCATCCATCCCCGGCATCCTCAGATCGGTGATGACGAGGTCGACGATGCTCTTCTGCAGCTTCGCCCATGCCTCGTTGCCATCGGATGCCGTTATGACGGTATATCCCTCATCCTCGAATGCAAGCCTCAATCCGGAGAGGATGTTCTTCTCGTCATCTGCAATCAGCAGGGTCGCCACCATCTTCCTCCTTATCGCCAAGGGCCCTCCGCTCCGTTGATGGAATGGGGAGCTTTATAGTGAATATAGTGCCTTTTCCAGGCTCCGAGGAGACGAAGATGTCCCCGCGGTGCTCCTTGATCACCTTGTACACGACCGTAAGCCCCAGCCCCGTCCCGGAAGCCTTCGTCGTGAAGTACGGCTCGAAGATCTTCGCTAGGTGCTCATCGTCGATGCCGGTGCCGGTATCCTCGAACCTGATGGTCTCGTAGTTGCCGTCGAGCTTGACCGAGATCCTCATGCGGCCGCCTCCCGGCATCGCCGCGAAGGCGTTCTCGACGATGTTCAGGAAGCTCTGCCTGAGATAGCGAGCGTCCATCTCGATGCGGGGAAGGAAGCGCTCGATGTCGACAGAGACGTCGATGCCCTTCTCCTCCGCCTCCGGCGTGAGGAACGTCACTAGGTCCTCCACCACCGATGATATCGATCCGAGCCTCAGCTCGATATCCATGGGCCGCACGGCGAAGAGGAAGTCCACGGCGATCTTGTTCAGGTGGTCGATCTCCTCATCGAGCACTGAAAGATAACGGTCTGCGCCCTCGGCATCCAAGGGCCCCTTCGCAAGCGACTTGCGCATGAGCTGGAGATGTATCTTCATCGCAGCCAGCGGATTCTTGATCTCATGAGCGATTCCTGCGGCCATCGTCGTCATCGAGGCAAGGGATTCCGAGCGGCGGAGCCTCGTCTCCTTGAGGATCTCCTCCGTGGTGTCCTTCACGATGACATCGGTGTAGCTTCCGGAATCGAGGGAGAGCGTGCGGAACGATATGCGTACCGTCCTCACGCCATCGCCTGCGGGGATCGCGAAGTCCTGCGGCTCCGGCTTCTCCCTGCCTGTGAATACATCCTTGATGAACCTGCGCACATCGGCATCGATCATCAGATCGTCGATGCCCTGCCCCTTCCTGAGCCTACCCCTCCTGTCTGATGGCAGGAGGTGGTATGCGGCGCTGTTGATGCGCACCGTCCTCTGCTGTGGCGAGAAGATGATATGCCCCTCCGGCAGCGAATCGAGGACGCCTTCGACGAGATCTGCCTCGTCCATCTGATCCTGCACGAGCTTCCTGAGCTCCGGCTCAGGCAGCGATGAGAGATCCCCCATCACCTTCTTGAGAAGCTTATTCGGCATCGCTGGCCTCCCTGAGTGCGGCATCGAGCGCGAAGCGCACGCTCAGATTGTATGAATCGCTCGATGAAAGGGAGGAAGAGAGGGAATGCCACACGCGTTTCATGCGCGCCGTCGGGCATCCGCTTCCAAGCGCCTGGGAAAGCGCTTGGCACAGCTGCTCGCGGAAGTATCCGTATCCGGATATCCTCTCAAGCGACGAGAAGAGCCTCTCCTCCTCTTCCAGATCCATCCTGCGCCCTGAGATGAGCGCCTCGGAATAGGCAGAGACGGCCTCATCCATGGCGTGCCTGTCCTCCTCCGCCGATCCCTCCTCGAAGAAGAAGGAATCGAATGTGCGATAGCTTCCATAGATCGAGAAGATATCGCCGATGAGGGATGAGACAGCCTTCTCCGAAAGATCCGGGAACTGTATGCGCCTCACGCGCGAGAGGATCGTCGGCATTATGCGCGAAGCGTTTGCGGATATGAGCATGAGATGGCTGTGGGCCGGCGGCTCCTCGAGCATCTTCAGCATGCTGTTGCGCGCGCCTTCCGTGAAGTCCTCGGGACCTTCGAGTATGACGCACTTCTCCTCCACGCCCTCCTCCAGCCAATCCTGTATCGCCCTGATCTCATCGATCGTCGCGCCGAGCGTGCGCTTTCCAAGCGAGAAGAACTCCGGCGTTATCCTCTTCTCGAGCTCATCGGCGATGCGGCCAGCATCCCTTCCCGCTGCGTCGCGGCAGTCCTCGAGCTCCATCATGAGGGCATCGACTGCATCCGCGTTGGATACGATCGTTCCGCCCCTGCCATCCTGATCGCGGAACCTTACGGAGGACTTCTTCCCCTCATAAAGCGGCGCCGTAGCCTGATGGTACTGCAGAAGCCCCGTCCTCACGCTTTGGATCAGGAAGATCCTGCTCCTATCGGTGCGCTGGCGCCTGAAAAGAGAGAGCGCAGCTCGGAATCGCGGCATGAGATCGCGGGAGGCGATGTAGAGCACGGATGATGATCGAAGCACATCCCTCCTCTCCTCCTCACCTGTAAGATGGAACGAGAGATCGAGAGCGCCCGTCAGCCGCGAAGAGCCTCGCCTTCCAGAAAGAAGGAGGGATTGCGGCAGCATCCCGGAAGAAAGCGCCGATGAGATCTCCGCTGCGGCTGCAGGCTGCGTTCTGGAAAGGCCTTCAAGCATTCCTGACGACACCCACAAGGGTCGGGAACAGCGGCTCTATGAGGTCCTTGACGATGACGCTTGAGCCCGTGATTCCCGAGATGTCGATGAACGACTGATAGTTGAGGATCGCAAGGATGATCGATATCGAGACGGCGGTCGCGGCAAGGCCCCAGACGAAGCCGAGGACATGGTCCAGTGCGGGGATCGTCTCAAGGACCCTCTTGAGCATCGAGCCGAAGATGGCGACGATGATGAAGACGACAAGGCAGATCCCGACAAACGATGCCAGGGAGGCCCAGAGGATATCCAATCCGGTGTTCTCGGAGAGCACCGCTGCCACAGGGCGCGTGAATAGAAGCGCCACGGGTATGGAGATGACGAAGCCTGCGAGGTTGGCAACCTGCCTGGCAAAGCCGGTGATGCAGCCGGAGACCGCCCCGATGAGGACGATGACGAGCACTGCTATGTCGAGGATGCCGAATGTCACGGCTCCGATCGTGTAAGTCCAATCCATAGCTATCATGATAGCCTGAAAACCCGATTTGCTGTAGAGGAGCGGCCGCATTTCCCTTCACGCCGTTTCTGTGCTACTTTCAGGCTATGGCGAATTTCTTTGCAGCCCTCTTCGGAGGGACCAAGCACGACAAGGACATGAAGCGCCTCCGCCCCATCGTGGAGAGCGTCAAGAAGGAATACGGCTGGGCCGAGTCGCTCAAGGATGAGGACTTCCCCATGATCACGGCCGAGTGGAAGGAGGAGGTCAGGAACGGCAGGAGCCTGGACGAGCTTCTCCCGAAGGCGTTCGCGCTGGCCAGGGAGGCTTCCGGCAGGGTCCTTGGAGAGAGGCACTACGATGTCCAGATCATGGGCGCGATCGTGCTGCACCAGGGATCGATCCTTGAGATGAAGACCGGTGAGGGAAAGACGCTCACGGCCGTCCCCGCAGCATACCTGAATGCGCTCTCGGGCGAAGGCGTGCACATCGTCACCGTCAACGACTACCTCGCTGGGCGCGACGCGGAATGGATGGGGCGCGTCTACTCGTTCCTCGGCATGACCACGGGCTGCATCATCGCGGGCCAAGACGACCAGAGGAAGAGGGAGGCGTATTCGGCCGACATCACATACGGAACGAACAACGAGTTCGGCTTCGACTACCTCAGGGACAACATGAAGGTCTCCCTCCAGCAGAAGCTGCAGCCGAAGCATCACTACTGCATCATAGACGAGATCGACTCGATTCTCATCGATGAGGCGAGGACGCCTCTCATCATCTCAGGCCAGGCCGAGGACGATACGCCCAAGGTCAAGGCCGCCAAGGCGATCGTCCCCTACCTCAAGGAATGCGAAAAAGATCCGGCGACGGGCGACTACTACGAGCTTACGGCGATGGAGAAGCTCGACAGGGAGGCGTATGCCGCCTTCGACGAGAAGGGAGACTACAAGCTCGACGAGAAGTCGAAGAAGGTGACGTTCACCAAGCAGGGAATGACTCACATGGAGGAGCTCCTGAGGAAGGAGGGTGCGCTCGCCTCATCCAAGGACGAGGAAGGCAATACGTCATCCTCGCTCTACGACGACGAGAACTTCGAGCTCGTGCACTACGTCACGCAGGCTGTGAGGGCGCAGCATCTCTTCAAGCGCGATGTCGACTACCTCGTGAAGGATGGGGAGGTCCAGATCGTCGATGAGTTCACAGGCCGCGTGCTTCCGGGAAGAAGGTACTCGGAAGGCCTGCATCAGGCGATCGAGGCCAAGGAGAACGTCTCGGTGCGCGGACAGTCGAAGACATTCGCTACCATCACCTTCCAGAACTTCTTCAGGATGTACGACAAGATCTCCGGCATGACCGGAACCGCCGACACGGAGGCGACTGAGTTCAAGCAGATCTACGGCCTCGATGTCGTCGTGATCCCCACAAACCTCCCCGTGCAGAGAAAGGACCTGCCGGACCTCACGTTCTATGACGAGCCTATGAAGTTCCGCGCCATCGTCAACGACGTCAAGCGCATCCATGCGACGGGGCAGCCTGTACTCATCGGCACTGCATCGATCGAGAAGAGCGAGAAGCTTTCCGCCCTCCTCACCCGCGAAGGCATCAGGCATGAAGTGCTCAATGCCAAGAACCATGCAAGAGAGGCATTCATCATCGGTGAGGCAGGCTCCAAGGGCGCCGTGACGATCGCCACCAATATGGCTGGGCGCGGCACGGACATCAAGCTCGGAGGATCTCCTCTCCACCTTGCGCTGAAGAAGGTCGGAACCGATGCCGATCCCGAGACGCTGAAGAAGGCCATGGAGGATGTCAAGGACGAGTACAGGAAGGCCTATGAGGAGGTGAAGGCCCTCGGAGGCCTCTATATCATCGGCTCGGAGCGCCATGAATCGAGGCGCATCGACAACCAGCTCCGCGGGCGCTCAGGACGCCAGGGAGACCCGGGAACGAGCCAGTTCTACATCTCACTCGACGATCCGTTGATGAGGCTCTTCGCACGCGATGGGCTCAAGGAGATGATCGGCAAGCTCGGCCTCAAGGATGGGGAGCCCATCCACCACAAGCTCCTGGACAGCGCTATAGAGAATGCCCAGAAGAAGGTCGAGGAGCGCAACTTCCAGATCAGGAAGCACCTCCTCGAATACGATGACGTGCTCAACGAGCAGAGGAACTTCATCTACTCCGAGCGCGACAGGATCCTTTCCGACGAGGATCTCCTGGACCGCGTCGTGGACAACACCAAGGAATTCGTCGACGAGGCCTGGGAAGCCGCCGCTGGAGACAAGGAGAAGTTCGCCCAGAACTACCAGAGCGTCTTCGCCGTGCGCCCCGACGAGAAGCTGGCGGAGGACCGCGAGGCGATCAAGAAGGCGCTTGAGGATAGCCTCAGGGAGAAGGAGGAGAAGGTCGGCAAGGCCAACTTCAACAGCTTCATCCGCTTCGTCTACCTCAGGAACATCGACAAGAGATGGGTCGACCACCTCGACGCGCTCGAGGATATCAGGGACGCGGCATCGCTGATGAGCTATGCGCAGAAGAATCCGCTCGTGGAGTACAAGAACACCGCATCCGATGCCTTCGATGAGATGATCTCCTCCATCACGGAGACAGTCGTCAGGACCGTCAATGCCGTGAGGATCACGATCAGGCCGAGGCCGGCTGGCCAGGGACCGAGGCTCCAGAACGTGCATCATGCACCAGGGGCACCGATGGTCCAGAGGCAGGATCAGCGCACTACGGTTTCCTCAGCATCCCAGGCAAGCTCGACAACCGTCGTGAGGAGCACACCCAAGATCGGACGCAATGATCCATGCCCGTGCGGCTCGGGCAAGAAGTATAAGCATTGCTGCGGCAGAAACCAATAATACAGGGTTTTTCCTTGCAAGACCTTTGAATGGCCCAAATCGACCATCGATCGGTGGTCGATTCCTTCCTCCGGATTCCGGATATTCCATATCGAATGTTTGACATTAAATGTATATACAAATATTATAAATACAGGAGAAAATGCCAATGGAATTCGAATGGGACGAAGCGAAAGACAGGCTTAACAGAAAGAAGCATGGAATCGGCTTTTGTGAAGCCTTACCGGCTTTCCTCGACCCTAAAAGAATAGAAAGGATCGATGAGATCCACTCGACACCGGAGGAGGAGCGAGTCGATATCATAGGACGCGTAAGGGATTCCCTTCTTGTATTTGGTGTCTACACCGACAGGAATGGCAGGATAGGGATAATATCCGTGAGAAAGGCGGAGAAGGAGGAGATCGATGAGTACTATCGTGACTATGACGCTAGATGAGATAAAGAAAATGCCTCCACTCACAGACAAGAGGCTCAAGGAGATCAAGGAGTTCAGGGACATGCCCGATGAAGACTGTCCAATCATGTCCAAAGAGCAGCTGAAGGAATTCAGGCCCTGGTACGAAATCCATCCGGAAGGAAATAGCACCTACAAAGTCAAGGTGACAAAATCCCCTGTCAGCCTCCGCCTAGACAGCGATATACTCGATGCATTCAGATCGACAGGAAAAGGCTATCAGACAAGGATCAATGACGCATTGCGGGATTATATCAAAGAGCATCCCGAATATCTAAGAACATAGCCTAGAAACGAGGATCTTCCCGTAGCTGATTGCCTCCAAGCCAGAGGCCTCACATCTTCCTGAACGATATCCAGATCTCACTCAAAAAGCCATCGCGGGCAGTATCATCGCTCTCGTTCCTGCGCATCTCGGGATCGCCAGAGAGAAAGGCCTATGGATGATCCTCCATTCCATGCTCAGAAATCAGTGAGATTCTCCGGACCGAGCGGAACGCTGTTCTGCTCCGTCACGAATACGACCGCAGGCTCAGAGAATATGCCGTTCATGGTTCCGACCGCACCGATTTCGTCGCCTGCCTCCACGCTCTGGCTGACCTTGACGGAGATGAACTCAAGCGCATGGTAGTCGGTCGTGTATCCATTCTCATGGAGAAGGCGCACGGAGCGTCCGAACTCATCATCCGAGAAGAGATCCACGACGACGCCGTCGGCTGCTGCGAGGACCGCCGAGCCTGGGGCTGATGAGATGACGATGCCATCGAGGGGATGGCCATCGACAAGGTCCCCGAAGCGCGCGATGACAGTGCCTCCGGGAAGAGGCGATGAGAAGATATGCGCAGAGCTCTGCACGAGCGTGCCGGGGGCTGGTATGAAGATCTCATCGCCGGGTACGACCGCCGTATATGGCTTGCCGTTGAGCGCTGCAAGATCGGAGGCGGAAAGCTCCGGGTTGCGCATGCTTGCGATCGCCGAGAGCGTATCGCCCTCCTCCACCTCATAGAGCGTGCCGTTCACGGGAGGGATGCGAAGCACCATCCCCGCTTCGAGCGTCGTCTCAGTGAGTCCGTTGACCGATACGATCGTGCTCGTGGAGAGCGAGAACGATTCGGCTACGGATGTGAGCGTGTCGCCATCCTGCACGGTATAGTCGGTGAATGGGATCTGCTGGAATCTGTCGGAGGCCGCCACGATCCTCTCCTCCCTCGGAGCCTCTGATGCCTGAGGAAGCTCGACGCTCTGCTCCATCGATTCTATGATCTCGGGCTGAGCAGGCGTGACTGCGATGGACGAGATCCTGCCAGGATCCTCCTCGGAGGCCTCCTTCTGGGGGGCGAACAGCAGATAGATGATGACCGCTATGAGGGTCAGAAGCACGCCGATGCTCGCTATCGCAGCTGTCATCCTGCCGCTTCCCCGGTGCTTCTCCCGGTACCCTTCAGGTGGCATGTCATCGTAGCTGTATCTGCTCATCTATCGACAATCCTCAAACTGGAGATTATTATTTTACATATGTCGGAAAATGGCAATAAGGGCGGCAGCTGGCTCATGGCTGCGGTGCTGTCCGTCCTGATCGCTGCGCTGGCCCTCTGGATCCTGATGCTCGCAGAGTGGAGGGAGCCCGTGCAGAAGGCATACATCGACCCCGAACTCTCCCAGTCGCTCGTGCGCGGCAGCATCGTCGACCGCAATGGCGACTATCTTGCGCTCCAGGCGCCGGTGTTCGGCTTCTTCATCCACCTCAGCGATGCTTCGGCGGGAGAAGCCGCCTCCTCCATATCCGCATATACATCGGAGAATGCGATCTCCATCGAGGAGAAGATAGAGCAGGGAGCGCAGTTCATACCGCTTGGCCGCATACTCTCATCCGATGAGATCATGGAAGCAGAGGAGAGGATCCGCGAGCTCGGGCTCCTGGACGACATCGAGCCGGGAAGCATCGAGATGAGGCTGGAGCCCTCCCCTGCATCCCACGCCATCGTCAGCGGCATGGAAAGGCTCTTCGACGATGCCCTCTCGCCCCGCCCTACGCCGACCGATCCCATAGCGGAGGGCCGCACGATAAGGCTCAGCATCGACATGGATCTCCAGAAGGCGCTTGAGGAGACGAGCCCCTCGACGGCCGCGATCATCAGCGCGGATGGGGAGGTGCTTGCATTCCGAGGCACTCCCGATGATGCGATGCTTGAATCGATGGTCCTTTCCATCGGGGATGAGGAGTATGGCTGGCAGGAGAAGTACGACTGGTACTCCGCCCCCTTCATCGTCTACCACATCCCTCTTCAGTCGAGCGATAGCTGAGCCCTCGAGCGCTTCATGTCCAGCCCGAAGCCCTTCATATGGCTCAGGATGACGGTGCCGGAGGCCTTCTCGATGTCATCAGGCACCTTCTGGCCATCGGTGAAGAAGAGCACGGGAACACCCACCTTGTAGGAGAACGAGAGGACATTGCCGATCGTCTCCGTCTCATCGAGCTTCGTCACAGCAAGCGCCGATGGGGAGAACTGCTCATACGCCGTGTACTGGTCCATGATGTCCTCCTCCTTCATGCTGGCGCTTACGGTCATGATGTAGTCCGTCCTGTCGCCGTCGAGCATCGAGAGCAAGCCCCTGAGCCTCAGGTTGAGTTCCTTGTCCTTAGGCGAAAGCCCCATCGTATCGATGAGGATCGTATCCTTCCAGGAGAACTTCTCCGTTGCCCTGATGAGCTCATCCTCGGCTCCGGCTGATAGCACCGGTACCGAGAGCGCCGTGCCGAATGCCGCGATCTGGTCGTATGCCCCGGTCCTGTACGAGTCGAGCGTGATGATGCCGACGCTTCGCTCTTCGCGGCCATAGAGGTATGCAACCTTGGCCAGCGTGGTGGTCTTCCCCGATCCGGTGGGACCGACGAAGACGACGAAGTGCCGTGGATGGATCTGCTTGCCGTAGTCGATGCCAACGGTCTTGAGGATGCGATCCGAGAGGATCATCGCGGCATCCCCATCGCTTGGAAAGGACTCAAGGAGCGCGCTCCGAAGCGGATCGGTTATGTGGTTCTGGTCCAGCATCCTCGCCGCTTCCGGGTTCTCCGTCCGCGTCCTGTGTATCTCCGTGTCGAGCATCTCGCTCGTGGTGAGCGTGGATGGATCGGGGGTCTTGGCCTCAGCGGCAAACTCCGAGATGTCCCTCTCCCCGGAGCGTCCGCTCCCGCCGCCGTGCGCGAGGTAGCAGACGATCTCGCAGTGCTGGCGGCGCTTGGTGAAGAGGCCGCCCCCAGTCGTATAGTCCCTGCGGGAATGGATCCTTATCCCATCCCCGTAGAGGGAGCGCGCCTTCTTCACTGCATCGTCATATGAATCGCCTACGACCGTATAGTACTGCACTAGAGTATGTACCTCGAGAGATCCTGATCCTCTACGATATCTCCAAGGCGTTCGCGGACATAGCCCTTGGTTATGTCAACCCGCTGCCCGGAGAGCTGATCGGCGGAGAATGCCAGCTCCTCCAGAAGCTTCTCCATCACGGTGTAGAGCCGTCTGGCACCGATGTTGTCGTTCGTCTGGTTGACCTCCGAAGCGATGCGTGCGATCTCCCGCAGCGCCTCATCCTCGAACTCAACCGTCACCCCCTCCGTGGAGAGAAGGGCCCTGTACTGCTTCGTGATGGCGTTCTGCGGCTCGGTGAGGATCCTGTAGAACTCCTCAGCCGTCAGGTCGTGCAGTTCGACGCGGAGCGGGAACCTTCCCTGCAGCTCCGGAATGAGGTCGGAGGGCTTGGAGAAGGAGAACGCACCGGCAGCGATGAAGAGGATGTTCGTCGTGTCGATCACGCCCCACTTCGTCGAGACCTTGGAGCCTTCCACGATGGGAAGGATGTCGCGCTGGACGCCCTCGCGGGAGACATCGGAGTTGGATGTGCTGTTGTGCGAGGCGACCTTATCGATCTCATCGATGAAGATGATGCCCATCTCCTCCGCCCTCGTCTTGGCCTCATCGACGGCCTTGTCTGGGTCGATGACCTTATCCAGCTCCTCTTCCTCAATGACCTCCCTTGCCCTCTTGATCGAGAGCTTGCGGGTCTTGCGTCCATTGTTGGCGAACATGCCGCCGAGGCTGGACAGTGCGTTCTGCAGGTCCTCCATGCTTCCCGATGATCCCATGAGCTCAAAGCCGACATGGGCCTTCACATCCACCGGCATCTCCACTTCCTTCTCATCGAAGACGCCCGAGCGGAGCATCTGGCGGAAGCGCTCTCGCGTCTCACCGACGGCGACGTCGCTGGAGCTCTTATCCTTGTCGATGGCAGGCAGCAGAAGGTCAAGGCGCCTCTCCTCCACCCTTCTCACCACCTCCTCGCGGCGCTGCGATGCCATCTCCTCCCTGACCATTGCCAGGGAAGCGGCCATGAGGTCGCGTACCATCGATTCCACATCGCGCCCGACATATCCGACTTCGGTATACTTCGTTGCCTCGACCTTGATGAACGGTGCATTCGCAAGCTTTGCGATGCGCCTTGCGATCTCGGTCTTGCCAACACCCGTGGGACCGATCATCAGGATGTTCTTGGGGGATACCTCGTCCCTGATGTCCTCCGGCAGCCTCTTGCGGCGCACGCGGTTGCGGATGGCTATCGCGATGGTGCGCTTAGCCTCATCCTGCCCTACTATATACTCATCCAGGCTCCTCACGATCTCGGAAGGAACCATGTCATCAAGACTCTTCCTATTCTCCAGCATTCTGCACCTCTGCGATGATATTGTGGTTTGTATAGATGCAGATGTCGGCTGCGATGGAGACGCTCTTTTTGGCGATCTCCTCCGCGCTCCAGTCGACGCCGGCATCGAGATAGGCCCTGGCCGCTGCGAGGGCATAGCTTCCTCCGGATCCGATTCCCATGACATCCCCCTCGGGATCGAGAACATCACCCGTGCCCGTGATCATGAAGAGCTTAGACCCGTCGGAGACGAGCATCATCGCATTGAGGTTGCGCAGCGCCCTGTCCGTCCTCCACTGCTTCGCCAGCTCCACGGCGGCTCTGGTGAGATCCCCGCTGAACTGCTTCAGCTTGCCCTCGAAGAGCTCGAAGAGCGTGAAGGCATCGGCTGTCGATCCCGCGAATCCTACGATGACCTTGTCATTGTAGAGCCTCCTGACCTTGCGGCAGTTGCCCTTGATGACCATTCCGCCCTCTCCGGATGTCGCCTGCCCGTCGCCTGCTATAGCGACCTGGTTCCCCTTTCGGACTGCGCATATCGTAGTCCCATGAATCTCCATCATCTACTCCTTCGCATGAGGGTGCGTCTCCTCGTAGACCTTCTGGAGCCGTCCGCGTGAGACGTGCGTATAGATCTGCGTCGTCGAGATGCTCTCATGCCCCAGAAGCTCCTGCACCAGCCTGATATCCGCACCCCTATCCATCAGATGGGTTGCGAAGGAATGCCTCAGCGTGTGGGGCGTGAACTCCTTCTGCCAGCCAAGCAGGGCCCTGTACCTATCAAAGATAATATGGGCGGAGCTGAAGGGCAACCTGCCGCCCTTATCCCCCACAAGCAATGCCTTCTCTCCGCTGATTCCCTTCTCGGAAAGGAAGGCTACGCGCTTATCCAGATAATCCCTTATCTCTCCGACCGTGCTGACGGGGAGGAAGACGAACCTCTCCTTCCCGCCCTTTCCCCTGATGAGGATGCGGCGCTTTGAAAATTCGATCGCATCGACATCCACCGAGATAGCCTCCGAGATCCTGCATCCAGTGCTGTAGATGAATAGAAAGAGCATATGGTCGCGCTCATCCTGGAACGAATGCCGCTCGATGGAGAGCAGCTCCTTCACCTCATCCTCGGTCAGTACCGATGGCAGCCGCCTCGACTTCTGGCGCATGGATATATCCCGGAAGGGATCCGACTTCACTTCACCTTTCCTCTCTAGATAGCCATAGAACGTGCGGAGCGCCGTCAGCTTCCGCAGCACCGAGCGCTCGGAGAACTGCTCCTCGATGTATTCGGCATAGAGGGCGGCATCCTCCTTGGTGAAGGAGACGGGATCGAGGTCCCTGTCGCGCATGTAGCGCCGCCACTGCTCGAGATCGATCGCATAGTTCTTCACCGTGTTCTCCGATAGAGCGCGCACAGATGATATGTATGAGATGAAGCCATCGATCAGATCCATAGTGCGATTGTCCCACCCAACGCCGCCTTCGTCAACAAAGCCGGAGCGCATCGAAGCACTCTGAGAGAAAGCTGAATCGCCCCTCTGGATGGGGATGGACGATCGCCCTGGCATCGGAGAAGCACATGCTGAAGGAGTCGACGACGGGACAGCCCTCCAGCGCCAGCCTCCTCCCGTCGCGGCTGGAGAGGGATGATCTGAGAAGCGCTGCATCCTTTCCCTCGTCAAGCATCGATGATACGTACCTACCGAATCCATTGCCAAGCGAGACGAGCGCGGCATCGGAGAGGGCAAAGGAGAGCGAGATGGCAAGGGATGGATCGCGGCCGGAGATGGAGGGGAAGATGACGCTTCCGCCTGTAAGGAGCACACGGCGCATGCGATCTCGGGAAGAGGATAGGAATCGCCTGAGTCCATCGGCGGGGATCAGATGGATCCTCCCCTCCCCATCCTCTGCGCCGCAGAGCACGGACAGCTGGCCCTTTCCGGAGGCATACGAGATGATCTCCACTCCAGACAGAGCTGCCTCCAATGCAGAGATGTAGAGCTCCCTGCCCGTCTCCCTTGTATCCGCGCCAAGGGATGAGAGGAGGAGACCATGGCACGGAAGCGTGCCGTAGTAGAGCACGGGGCATGATGAAACCAGCGCATGCGATGCGCCGTCATCGATCGCCTTCTCCGCTATGTTCCGTTCCTCAGTGCCCAAAAGCGACAGGAATGCCCTTCGGTCCATGATGCCTCCTGCAGAATATACGCCGCATGAGGCGATTCCTGCCAAAAGACGTTGCAAGGGATATCAGGATGATATGATCCGACATCTGAATCATATTAATTCAATATATTTATGAATTGCTATTATCGATAGATAATATTAAATAAATATCGAATATATTACACGTATGTACAGGAGTGCAAGGACTACGATGAGAAGCGGACGGATGGCCCTATCCCCTTTCCTGATTGCATAATGCGCTCCCAGCGCATTGCCCAGTATCGAAGTGATCGCACAGGGAATGCCTATCGAGTAGATGATGTTGCCGTTTACGATGAATGCGGCGAGGGCTGCGATGTTGGATGAAGCGTTGACGATCCTGGTGTTGCCGGCTGCGTTGATGAGCGGAAAGCCTATGAACGAGAAGCCGAGGGTCAGGAGCATGCCCGTCCCAGGTCCGAAGAACCCGTCGTACATGCCTACTGTAAAGGAGACGGCAGATGAGAGCGCTAGGACCGCACAATCGCTGAACGCCCTTCCCTCGACCTTCGGCTTCCTGATCGTAAGCACGGAGAGGATCGGCAGTATGATGATGAGCATATATAGGAAGACGAGGTCGGAATAGCGAAGCGCGAGTTCAGCGCCGATGGATGAGCCTACAAGCGCAGCAGCTGCTGAGAGCACGGCGCTCTTCCATAGTATCTTCCCCTTCCTGCCGTATTCGATGGCTGCGACGACGGTTCCGAAGGTAGAGGAGAACTTGTTGTTGCCGATTGCATAGAGAGGCGGAAGCCCTGCCGCGTAGTAGCTTGCAAGGGATATGAGGCCACCTCCTCCTGCGATGGAATCGACGAAGCCTGCAAGGAACGTCGCCAGAGCGAGGAACACCCTCATAAGCATCGAGATATCACTCATCTGCATCCCCCAGTGGAGAATACCTGTCGAAGAAGGCAAGGAGGGAGGATGTATCGAGATGGGTGTAGATCTGCGTCGTGCGCACATCGCTGTGCCCAAGCATCTCCTGCACCGACCTTATATCCGCACCGTTCTCGATCATATGGGAGGCGAAGGAGTGCCTGAGTGTGTGGATCGTCGCATCCAACCCTATCCTCCCCACCGCCTCATGGAAGCGCTTATGTGCAGCCTGGCGCGTGATGCGTCCGCCCCGCCTGTTGAGGAAGAGAGCCGTCTCGCGGGGATTGGCCACAAGCCTTGGCCTGACATCAGCAAGGTAGATGTCGAGCGCGTTCCTGGCGCTTTCGCCGATGAAGACCAGCCGCTCCTTATCGCGCTTGCCGATGACGGATACGACGCCGTCGTCCTTCCTGTATGAGGAGACATCGAGCGCTACGGCCTCTGATATCCTCATGCCCGATGAGTAGATGAGCTCGAAGAGCGTGTAGTCGCGCCTCGAGAGGATGTCGTCCTTGGGGAAGGAATCAAGGAGCCTGTCCACCTCCTCCACGGATATCACGCGCGGCAGATGCTCTTTCTCGCGCGGCTTGTCGATAAGCTCCGCGGGATTGCCCTCCGCACCTCCGCGGAAGATGATGTATCTGTAGAATGCCCTGAGCGATGAAAGGATGCGCCCCTCCGTTCGCTCGCCTGCCCCCTCCGAACGCCGCTGCATGATGTATGCCTCGACATCGTCGGCATCCGTTCCATCGATGTCCCTGCCCTGGGAGGCAAGGTACACAAGGTAGCGCTCCGCCTCGGACGAATAGACCTCCCTGGTCTTATCAGAGAGGCGTCGCTGGTAGATGATGTAGCGGGAGAAGTCCCTAAGCTCCTCCCGCATGGCAGGAGATAGCTCAGCTGTTCTCGTCATCGTTCCTGGAGTACCTGAGGACTGCCGGGATCGAGTAGTCGCTCTGGGAAGCATTCCTCTTTCCAAGCTGCTGCTGCAGGTCCTGCCATCTGTTGACGGTGATGGTTGCTGGATCGGAGCCCTGGCGCTGGACCTGGCTCGGCGCTTCCTTATGCTGTGGAGCCTCCTGGGCCGGGGCTTCAGCCTCATCCCTTCTCCTCTCGCTCTCCTCCAGCTTCTTCCTGAAGACATCGGTATCGGGATCGAACGATGTGGAGACCTCGCGGTGCTCGAAGCCTGTTGCGATGACGGTGACCTTTATGCGGTCGCCGAGCGCCTGGTTGTAGCTCTGGCCCGCGATGATGAGCGCGTCCTCGGCGCAGCTCTCGGTGATGACCTCTACGACATCCTGGTATTCCTGGAGCGTGAGGTTGTCTCCGCCTGCGAGGTTGACGAGCACGGACTTGGCGCCTTCGATCGATGCGTTCTCGAGCAGAGGATTGGAGATCGCGAGCTTGGCGGCATCGACTGCCCTGTTCGCACCTTCGCCGAATCCGAGTCCGATGAGCGCGTCGCCCTTGCCCTTCATGATCGTCTTTACGTCTGCGAAATCGATGTTGATCTCTCCCGGCTCGGTGATGAGGTCGGAGATGCCCTGCACGGCCTGGAGCAGCGCGCTGTCGGCGATGAGGAATGCCTGCTTGATGGGAGTGTTGGCCTCGACGACCTTCAGCAGATGCTGGTTGGGGATGAGGATGAGCGTATCGACCTGCTTCCTGAGCCTCTCGATGCCCTGCTGTGCAAGCAGGAGCTTCTTCTTGCCCTCGAATGCAAACGGCGTCGTTACGACGGCGACCGTCAGAGCCCCCAGCGATTTGGATATCTCCGCGACGACCGCCGCGGCGCCTGTGCCTGTTCCGCCGCCCATTCCGGCGGTGATGAAGACCATGTCTGAATTCTCGAGCTCAGCCTTGATCTCCTCCTTGGACTCGATGGCTGCCTTCTCCCCGACCTCGGGGACGCCACCCGCTCCAAGTCCGCCAGTCAGCTCCTTGCCGATGGCGATCCTGGTCTGCGCATTCGAGCGCTGCAGTGCCTGGACATCGGTATTGAGGGCAACGAAGGAGACCTTCTTCAGCCCCGATGCGATCATGCGGTTCACGGCGTTCCCGCCGCCTCCACCGACTCCAACAACCTTGATGATGGTAGGTGCCGCCTCTCCCCCTGCGGTTGCATCCTCAATGTCGAAAATATCAAAATCCATAGCACTCTCCCTTAGAAAAGCCGGCCGAAAAGCTTCTTGACCTTCCCGCCTATGCCGCCTTTCTCGTTTCCGCTTCCCGGCATCGAGGAAGCCTCCCTATATTTCTTCGCCTCGATCCTCAGCAGCCCGAGCAGCGTCGAGTAGCGCGGATCGATGTAGAGCCTGTCCAGTCCATTGATCGCCTCCGGGAATCCTATACGCGCAGGCATGTGGAAGATCTCAGCAGCGAGCTCCGTAGCACCCGACAGCAGCGAGCCGCCGCCCACGAGCACGACGCCGGCTCCGAACGATCCGGAGACCTCATTGCGCTCAAGCTCGGAGCTGAGCATGCTGAATATCTCGGCCATCCTGGGCTCGATGAGCTTAGCAAGCTCCTTGCGAGGGAGCCTGATCGATGGCTTTCCGCCCACGGCTGGAGTGACGATCATCTCGTCTGATCTGACCGATGGCGTATGGCAGCAGCCGTCGGCGACCTTGATCGATTCAGCAGCCGATCGCGGAAGCTGGAGCATGTATGCGATATCCCCGGTGACGTTGTCTCCGCCGAGCGAGATCGCGCCTGTGTAGACAGGAGCTCCCCCGACATATGCGATGGCATTGGTCATGCCGGCTCCGATGTCGATGACAAGAGCGCCCATCTCCTTCTCATCTGACCCAAGCACGACCTCGCTGTCGGCGAGGGACTGGAGCACCATGCGCTGCACCTGCAGCCCCGCCTTCTGCACGCACTTCCTGAGGTTCTGGCAAATCGATGATGAGCCGGTGACGAGCAGCACGCGCGTATCGAGCCTGTGTCCGAGCATGTCGATCGGATCCTTGATGCCGGATCTGGAATCGACCTGGAAATCCTGCACGAGCGTATGGAGTATCTCGGTATCCTGCGGGAGGTCCCTTGCCCTGGCGACATCGATCGACCTGCGGATGTCCTCTCTCTTTATCTCCTGGTCCTTGCTCTGTATGCCTACGACTCCGCTCGACTGGATGCCCTTTACATGGTCTCCTCCGACGCCGAGTATGACGGAGCCCACCTCCGTCCCGGCCTGGAGCTCCGCATCCGATACGACGGAATTGATGACCTTCAGGGTCTGCTCGATGTTGACGATCGAACCGGACTTCACGCCTTCGCTGGGGCGCTCGGCGATCGATTCGATCATGAGCTGTCCATCGCGGGTGGCTGAGCCGATCACGCAGCGCGTCCAGCTTGTTCCTATATCGAGTCCGACAAGAGTCTTATCCTGCGCCATAACTACCCCTTGATCCTCATGAGCCTATCGCTGTGGAGGCCATACTCCGAAGGTGGGGAGAGGACCGTCCTCATCGGAGAGAGGCGATTCTCATCCCTGATGATGCCGATGCAGTCGTCGATCCGCCCGACAGCTTCGGGGGACTCGACGGTGATGACCGCATTCAGCTCCGGAATGGCTGATCTGAGCACAGCATGCCCATCATCGTTTATATTGCAATATTCAATCCATGATATCAAGCTGGGGACGGATTCCTGCTCCAGGAGGAGAGGCACTGCAGTGGCAATGAAATCAGCGAATGCCTCATCGAGATCTCCCTCCTTCGAGGCTATCAGCGGATAGATGCCGAGAAGCGCGCCGGCATCCTCGATCGCCATCGACGAGAAGGACGTGCCATCGGTGAATGCCGCACTGTCGGGAAAGACGAGGGCGGCTCCGGATTCAGGCTCGACGGACAGAAGAAGCGCTCCATCGCTATATGAGAGGTACGCCGATGAGATGTATGGCAGCGCCTCGATATCCTCGACGATCCCACGCCTGTCGATTGAAGGATAGCAGGAGCCTATGGCCTTCTGCGCGATCCGTGCCATGGAAGGCGTCATGGGAAGACCGCGGCTCTCGACTGCCGAGATCTCCATCACGGGCAGATGCATCGCGGCGATGACGGCGACTGCGGCTGTCAGGAGCATCGCGCCGAGCGCGATCGAGAAAGACTCACCTCTTCTCATGCGCCCTCCCCAGGAGATAGATCAGACGGTAGAGCACCGTCGCGGAGAGGACCGTCATGAACTCATCCGCCGGACCGTAGCTGAAGAACGGCAGGAGGATGCCCGGGAACGGTATGAGGCCGCAGGCATTCCCGATGCTGAAGAGCGACCTGAGCACGATGAAGAGCGTGAATCCCGCAACGAGCACGCCGGTGGACGCGTCGGAGCGCCTCCGTGCCCTGGAGACGGCCCTGGAGCCGAGTATGGCGACAAGGAGCAGCAGGAGCAGGAGCGCGAGGGCTCCCAGGTATCCAAGCTCCTCAGCGAACGAAGAGAATATGAGGCTGCCCTCAGGCTCTGCCAGGGCGCCTAGCTTATACGCTCCGTTGCCGAGCCCCACGCCCGCGATGCCGCCTTCCGATATAGCGCTTGCCGCGGCTATGAGCTGCGGATCGTAGAGGGAGGCATCCAGGACCGGCATGATCGAATATGCGATCGGAGCCATGAGATGCTCAGGCAGGAAGCATATGATAGCGATGCCGAGCAGGATGGAGAAAACGAAGACAGCGATCGTCCTCACGATTCCGGCACCACGCACGCGAAGGAGGATCGCAAGCTCGATGCAGAGCATGAAGTACCAGCCGGCTCCGCCGGAGAAGAGCGAAAGGAGCATGACCAAGGCAGAGACGGCGATCGTCAGGACAAAGCCCTTCGAATGGTCCTCGTCATAGAGGCTTGCAACCGCGAACGGCAATGCGAGCATGGCAAGCGATGATGGGATCAGAAGCCTTGTGCCTGATATCGTGAGATACGCTCCATCGTGGAAGGATGGAACGATCGAGAGGATCAGGGAGATGACCGCGGCAGGAATCAGGATGACCCATCCCTTCCTGAGCGATTTCGCGGGTACAAGGCGCAGGATCGATCCTGCGGCGAGCCCCGAGAAGCCAGCGATGAGATTGCTGAAGAAGTAGTGGTAGTGCGGCAGATCGAGCGATACCGCCTTCGTATAGGATGCCGAATAGAGGACCGTGAGCCCGAGAAGCGCGATGATGAGGATCGTGCATAGATAAGTGAAGGGAGAAAGGGATCCTGAGCTCTCTTTCTCCTTTCCTACTGCTGAGTATTGATAGTCGTCGTAGCTTCTGAGTTCGCTCTTCGGCATAACAGGATTATAACCGAGAGCAATCAGCTTTGATAGCTGCTTCCCGCACTGACGATGAAATCCTCGTCGACTGCAGGGATGCCTGCGGCGATGGCCGCCCTGAGGGCCCTGCCTTCCCTATCGATGTCGGCCTCCCGCGATTCAGCCGAGGCTACCGCCGCAGCCCCAGAGCTGGATGCTCCGAGCTGCCATAGCGGGATGAAAGCCACGATGAAGGCAAGAACGAGCATCACGATTATCGCGCCTCTTACAGGCCTGGAAATTGTCCTCGATACCTCAAAATCGTTCATAGCACGCTGCCGGACTGGCCGGCCCTCCTAAATGCGTTCCACCACCCTGAGCTTCGCGCTCCTGGATGGCGGATTCTCCTCTTCCTCCTCCGATGAAGGAACGATGGGCTTCTTGGTGAGGATCCTTATCCTCGCGTCCTCACGCGCCGCCTCATCCTTGAAGAACCACTTCACCTTCCTGTCCTCCAATGAATGGAAGGTGATCACCGCGATCCTCCCGCCCTTCTTCAGGACCCTTATCGCTTCCTCGAGCGCGGGAGTGATCCTGTCCAGCTCCTTGTTGACCTCGATCCGCAGCGCCTGGAAGGTGCGGGTTGCTGGATGCAGCCTCCCGTATCTGTACTCCTTCGGCACCGCGCCTCGTATGATCTCGGCCAGCTGGCTGGAGCTCTCTATCGTTGCCGTCCTCCTCTCTTCCACGATGGCGCGGGCGATACGACGCGAATACCTCTCCTCACCGTATCTGTAGATGACGTCGGCGAGGGCTTCCTCGCTGTATCCGTTCACGACATCACCCGCGCTCATCCCATGGCCCTGGTCAAGGCGCATATCCAGGGGTTCATCGCTCCGAAACGAGAATCCCCGTTCGCTCTCCACGTAATGGAACATGGAGATGCCAAGGTCGAAGAGGATGGCATCTGCCGAGTCCGACGGCGCCTGCGAGAGGTACTCGTCGAACCAGGCGTTCACAGGGCGGAAGCGGCCTCCGAAACCGCTAAGACGCTCTGTTGCCTTCTTCTGTATCTCCCTATCCCTGTCGATTCCAATGACGGTAAGCGACGGATAGGTGGAGAGGAAGAGGGATGTATGCCCGCCCTCCCCTGTGGTGCAGTCGATCATCGTGGAGCTTCCCTGAGGTATCGGAAGGTTCTCCAGCACTTCCCTGTGCATCACGGGATAATGGACGATCTCCATCACTCCTTCTCCTCAAACAGATCCTGAGCAAGCTCCGCCAGCGACTCTCCATCATCGGCCTCCTCGAAGACCGATGGATTCCAGAGCTCGACGGTGTATCCGGCTCCGACGAGGAGGGCATCGGACCTGTTCCCAAGCCCATACTTCTCCCTGATCTGCGGAGGGATGTTGATCCTCCCTGAACCGTCGATGTCCACGTAGATGGCAGGAGAGATGAGCTTTCTGATCAGGTTGCGCTTTTTCTTATCGAGCATAGCCATTGGGGATGAGAGAATAGGCTCGGAAAAATCCTTTTCGAAATACTCAGGTCTCATGATCATCAGGTGGTTCTCGTCCAATCCGGGGAGGACAACTACCTGCTCAGCGGCGAGTGCGGTCCTTAGTCTTGCTGGCAGGGAAAGACGCCCTTTGTCATCGATCCTTGCATTGTACATTCCTGTAAGAAGCTGCATCTCAACCACTCCACCAAGTGGGAAACCATCCCACTTTCTGCCACCACTCTACACTACGTTGGGAAATATGGCAATGATTTTCGTGAAAACCGTGCAACAAATACACTTGCACCGTAAAGTGTCAAAAATAATGCCACTGCTTCATGCAGTGGCAGATGAGCGGAATGGATATCGATCAGTCCTTGGCTCGTGGCTCGAAGAGATGATAGTCCATATCGGGGAATATCTCGCTGCTGCGCTCGGCATTGATGAGCCATTCGGTGTTCACCGTGTTCCTGCTCATCGCCGAATAGACGACGTTGAACGATCCCAGATGGCTCCTGAGCCTCTTCTCGGCATAGGAGACGGATGTGCCGTCGTGCATGATGCACGGCCAGTCGGAGGACATGGCGAGCATAAGCTCCCTGCAGGCCTGGTTGAGGAACCTGCCCTTCAGCGATCCCTGGTCCGGGAAGCGCTTCGTCAGCTCGCCCATGCGCTCGATCGCCTTGAAGATATGCCTGTAGATCCAGGAGTTGCTTCCATCGATCCAGGTGTCGGAATAGCCTCCCGTCCCCCACGACGACTCATTGACCCTGAGCTTCTCGCTCTCGCCATTGGAGAGGATGACGGATGTAGGCGTCGTGAAGAGGAACTCGTCGGATGAATCGGCCTTCCTCATCATGCCCTCGAGGAACTCGATGCCCTCATACCACCTATGTCCGAAGAGTTCGGCGTCGAAGCAGAGGTTGAACACGGGATCCTCGATGCCCGCGCTGCCGATGGCGAATCCCTTGCGCCTGATGTTGTAGAGGAAGTTCTCGACATGGAGAGCGACCTTCTCCATCGCCTTCTCGCGTGAGTAGTATGCCTTGTTCTCCGTCCTGCCTGTGATGGCATGGTACTTGAAGCCGGTGAATACCCTCACCTCAGGCTCATGGATGTATGGACGCACATAGTCGATCGGCAGGTAGTAGCCGATATCCCTGTAGAAGTCGCGGTAGTCGCTGTCGCATGGGTATCCCGAGATGGAGGACCAGATGAGGGACGTGATGCTCCAGTCGCGGACGAAGCCGTGGATGCCAGAAGGCAGCTCAACCGGCTTGAATCCGGAGTATATGGACC
>CALXXR010000117.1 GCA_944392735.1 uncultured Spirochaetaceae bacterium
CGTGGGTGTGACAAAATGGTATATGAGATTCGATACGTTGTGTGCTGAATGTATGTATCCGCTCTCTTCTTCCATCTGGCGCCGCCCCTCATCCTATTCTAGGATTCAGGCTCCCCCAGCGCAAGCACCGGGGTATTGGACCCAGCGCTCCGGTGGCTACGCGTCTCGCCACCTACACGAATAAATAAGGAGCGGCTCCTTGGAATACCGCTCCCTGTTTGCTAAGAAAAGGCTTTGTATCATCTTTTTGTTTATTGATGTGTATGGACATACTTGATGATGCATTCAAACGGAATGTCTTAACATATGGCTGAAATAATCTAATGTGGCTTGTGGTGATTATCCATGCTCTCATTTACAGAAGGATTTCAGTTCATATTCATTGAGCTGGAGTTATCTGATGGGGCCATATTTTACGTTTTGTCAGAATAAGTCGCTATGTGTTCCTGTCCTGATAAGTTCAAGAATAAGCCTTTCTGCTTCAATCCTGTATATCAGAAGCCAGTCTGGCTCTATATGGCATTCCCTCATGCCTTTGTAATTCCGTGAATTCTGCAATTGGTGATCCCTGAATTTCTCAGGAAGAGGCTTCTCTTCGCATAAAAGAGTGATTACCTCTTCCAGCTTCTCTGGTTTGCAGCCTCTTTTCACTGCAAGTTTATAATCTTTCTTGAACTGTCCTGTGAATTCAGGCTTAAGCATTGAGAGCCTCCATGAGCTCCTTCACACTATTGTATGGTCCATGCATATCTCTGCCATTTTCCGCATCATCCATTGCTTTATATGTAATCTCATTGGGTTCATCCAATTTGACTTCAAATGGAAGTCCATGGCACCTGAGGGCCTGACGATAGAAAATGCCTGTTGCCGTGCTCAGATCCAGACCTAAAGACCTGAAAAGAGCTGAAGCCTCATTTTTAAGTTCCGGTTCTATGCGAATAGTAAGATTGCTTTTCTGTGTCTGCATACTATACTCTCCTGATTAAGATATAGCATTGTTTACTGAATTTGCAAATGCAATGCACATAAATCGAATTCAAGATACATGCCTATGATTTCCTATGTCAGAGAAATACCAGAGACCGGATCACATCCGCGTAGTGAAAGCGGTTTGTGTCGAGTTCGGAAACAATTTTGACACTTGGACATGGATCTATCTCGATGTGTATGAGGCGTTGATGAAAGCCAAAGAACTTCTGATGAGGCTGGACCGGATGAGAGGCTTGTCGTCGGCACTGCATACTGCGGCCAGAATCTGAGGACAGGAGAGATGCCCGAGCTTGTTCCTTCATAGGAGGAGCGTTGATTACTTCCTGTTAATAATCCAGGAGCCTCCCGTAATCATTCCAGCTGCCATACATCCTTCCTTTTCTCGTCTCTTCTATTACATGAGAAAGCATCCTTGCGTAAGAAGAGGGATGACGGACTTTGCAGAAGGCGAGGTTTGAAAGCCTGATACGCTGATATAAAGGGTGGAATGTCCGGAATCTTGACCAGACTCTTGCTGCTTTCAATGCGGCCACGACTTCCTTGTCTGGGGTGAAGCTTTTCTGCCCCATCGGAGGAAGCACGGCTCTGCCCGCTTCTGTCATCAATCCAAGTTTTTCCAGTCTCCGTACCCTCTATTTGTTGAGCTCTGTCCAGCCTGATGTCGCCCTTCTTGGCGAGAAGCGCTGCATGGCCTTTCCTGATATCATACGGATGGTACTATCAATCCAGCCGAAACAGAGGGCTTCTTCCACAGCATCGAGATACCAGAAATGCTCATTGTCCACAGGTTTTCCTTTTGTTAAAAAAAAGATAGCATTCAGATTCTGCAGATGAATTCTCTTCAAGCCATTTCCTGAATTCGTGCCTTGTGGTAAATGCGAGGATATTCTGATATTCCATATGCCTATTATAGTAAATCTTGCTTATTACAGAATAGGACGCCAACTCTCAACAAATTCTATCGTTTTCACCCTATTCGGCAAAACTCGATAAATTAGATGAAATTCTAAGAGGGATGACAAAATACAGAGGTTGCCGGAATAAGTCTTGGAAACGTCTGATTTCTGGGTTGTTGATAGGCTCCAACCGATAACCTGATTCTAAAAACTGCATATAAAGAAATAAGGAGCGGCTCCTTGGAATACCGCTCCTCGTTTTGCAATAAAAGGCTTTGTATCACCTTTTGTGTTTGTTGATGGGCCCTGCTGGATTTGAACCGGCGACCCAAGGATTATGAGTCCTTTGCTCTAACCGCTGAGCTAAAGGCCCGTGCTTCGTGATACTAGCATACAAGCTGTTCGTTGGGCAAGAGCTCAGATCGATTCGAAGATTCCCTTCTCGCGGTTCTTCCTCACTGCATCGGCTGGATAGATCCTTCCACCCATCGTGATGTAGACGCCTGGCTGGAGAAGCTGCACTGCCGTGATGGCGCATCCGAGATTGAAGACGGCATCGCTGTCCTCTAGGGCATATGGGATCATCGCTCCGGTGAAGAGGAATACATGGTCGTCTCCAGCAGGGAGCTTCGATTCAAGCAGCTTGGCGGTCTTCACCATCGTATCCGTGCCGTGGATGATCACGACAAGCTTCTCGACGGATGCAATGGCATTGCTTGCCACTGATTCCCTCTGCTCCTCGGTCATCACGAGGCTGTCGACCGCGAAGAGCGCATCGAGATGGATCGGAAGGGTGACCCTGGACTGGTTGAGGATCTTCGGGAGATGGCTCTCCCTGAAAGTGAGCTCGCCTTTCACGGCGTCATAATGCTTGTCGAATGTACCGCCCGTGGTTATAAGCCTGATAGTTCTGTCTTCCATGCGTCCAATCGTATCACAAGCCGTATTCTTTGCACATGGATTCATCTTCTATTGCTATGATTCTGCATAATCCTCGATAATGGCACCGTAGATTGCTTTTTCACCTAGGGAGGGATTGCAATGAAGAGGAAACTGCTTGCCTTGGCTATGGCGATGATCTTCGCCGCTGCGGGAGTCGGAGCTTCCGATTTCCGCTTCTTCGTCGATGGCATCGACCAGCACCCCACGATCCTGATCGGCTTCCTGCCCACATATGTCTCCGGCGGAGTAGGGTACAGCGGCATCGAGCTACTGGAGGGGGATACGACTGAGTTCACGCTCAGAGCTGGTGCTGGATATATAGAGAGAAGGTTCTGGAACAGCCCGAAGGATGGTCTTGAGTACCGTGAGATGGATCCGCTCACATTCGATGCGGCAGTGGTCGACTGGGGGCTTGAGTTCAGCCAGGGATTCCTCGACTCGCCGGTTGGTGGAAAGGATTTCATCACGCTCTCCGTTGGATATGAGGGAAAGTACGAGAAGTCCCTCGATTCCCGCATCGCAGGACGCAAGGATAAGCAGAGCTGGGGAATGGATAGACCGGTGCAGACGATGGAATCGTTCCTTGGCACCGGAGACTGGGAGAAGTACTATCCGGATCTTGCCGGCAACCATCAGTATCTGGGGACGAACCTCTATTTCAACTTCTTCCTCGATGGCATGGAGGACACCCTGTCCACGAATGATGGCTATGCGATCGAATTCAATGCCGACTGGGCTCCGAGGCTCCTCAACTCCGCGCTGGATGGCTATGCCGATTTTCACCGGCTGACGCTTGAAGGCGTTGCCGCCAAGACGCTTTATCAGTATGCGACGGCAGATGACATGAACTGGTTCTCGCTTGTCGTGATCGACCGCCTCAGGGCCAACTGGCTCTCCGGAGATGCCGTTCCGACGTATGCGAGAAAGCTCGGGTCGCTCGGACGCCAGGTGAGGGGATACAGCAACTATACGTATGGAATGGAATTCCAGATCGTCAACAACTTCGATGTCAGGTTAACTGGCCCGGATATGGGCGTCGATGGGCTTGCCGTGAGGATCAACCTCTTCTTCGACATGGGCTATGCGTGCGGCCGCTACTTCAATACCGATGAAATCGGCGGACAGTTCCTTTCATCGACAGGCGCGCAGTTCACGCTATCGATCTTCGATTTCATAGATCTTGGATACCAGCTCGCGTATCTGATCGGCGATGGCCGCAACTTCGCCAAGGGCGATACCCCGCTTGTTGGGTCGTTCACCTTCTTCCTCGACTTCTGATCAGGAATAGGGGTTGGGCTCCGGTATCGGCTCTGTCGGGTCGATGCCGGATAGGGCTATGAGATCCTCCGCCTCATCCAGCCGATAGGCCACGACATGCCTTACGTAGAGATGGACGGAGCCATCCTCCACCTCTATGTATGGGCGGAGTCCGTTCTCCATCAGCCTCGTGTACTTCAGCGCCGCATCGTCCGTATCGTGATAGGTCCCCAGATCGAACATGTACCAGCCGGTGTTGTCGGATGCCGGCCTCGATATCGTGCCTTCCCTGATCACCGAGACCTTCAGGTCCGCGATCCCCGTATCGAGCATGCTCAGCTCATCCGCAGCTGCAAGCGTGATCGCGAGGGTCCTTCCCTTGGGAAGCTCCGGAAGCGTGTCGATTATCGTGGTGACGGTGCTGACGCCTGTTGCGGGATTGGAGAGCTCGACGACCGTTCCCATCGCAAGCGTATCGCTGGCCGCACCCTTCTGCGAATCGTTGAAGAGCGTGCCGCTTTCCGTGAAGTAGCCAGGCTCTGTGGCCGTGTACCATGAAGCCATCTCGGCATGGAGCGATGAAACGAGCAGCAGGGCTGCGAATGCGATGGAAAGCGGTCTTCTCATGATCCATATTATATTTGCAGCCACCTCCGGCGTCCATCTCCGGCGTGTTGCAAATCCAATGCTCTTCTGTGCATAATCCGATATATGAGCGAAATACAGAACCAGAGTACGCATTGGGCCGATATAATGGCCGATAAGATCATACGCGAGAAGGGTGACAAGGAGCTCTATACATGCGCTTCCGGCATCACCCCGTCAGGCACCGTCCATATCGGCAATTTCAGGGAGATCATCACAGTCGAGCTGGTCGTCCGCGCGCTGCGCGAGAAGGGCAGGAACGTCAGGTTCATCTACAGCTGGGATGACTATGATGTCTTCAGGAAGGTTCCCAGGAACATGCCCGATCCGGAGCTTCTGGAGAAGTACCTCAGGTTCCCCATCACGCTCGTGCCGGATACCACCGGACGCGCGGAGAACTACGCCAGGGGCAATGAGAAGGCCGTCGAGGACATCCTGCCCGCAGTCGGCGTGCATCCCGAGTATCTCTATCAGGCGGAGAGGTATAGATCCAACCGCTATGCGGAGGACATAAGGCATGCGCTCGAGCATCGCGATGAGATCCGCGCCATCCTCAACGAGTACAGGACGGAGCCGCTTCCCGAGGACTGGTGGCCGGTGGCCGTCTTCTCGTCCTTCACGAACAAGGACACCACGACCGTCCTGGGATGGGATGGCGAGTATGGCATCACATATCGCGACGATGAGCTTGGCAGGACCGAGACGATCGATATCCGCACGACCCCCAATACCAAGCTTCCATGGCGCATCGACTGGCCTATGCGCTGGGTGAAGGAGGGCGTGGACTTCGAGCCGGGCGGAAAGGACCACCTGACCGAAGGCGGCTCATACGATACATCCAAGAACGTCGTAAGGGTCTTCGGAGGCGAGGCGCCCGTCACCATGCGCTACGACTTCGTGCAGATCAAGGGCCATGGCGGAAAGATATCATCCTCGAGCGGCGATGTCGTCGATCTCTACGATGTGCTTGAGGTCTACCCGCCCGAGATCGTGCGCTACCTCTTCGTCGGCACGCGACCATCTGCCGAGTTCGCCATCTCCTTCGACCTCGATGTGCTCAAGATCTACGAGGACTACGACAACACCGAGCGCATCTACTTCGGACTGATGCAGGTGAACGAGAAGAAGGCGGAGAAGGAGAGGCGCATCTACGAGCTTTCCCAGGTCGATGGCCATAGCATCCCCATGGAGCCGGGCTATCAGATCCCGTTCCGCCATCTCTGCAACTACCTCCAGATCTATTCCGGAGACATGGAGAAGGTGCTTGAGAGGCTGCCGGACGCCACCGAGAGCCAGAAGGAGCGCCTCAGGGTGCGCATGAAGTGCGCTTGGGCATGGCTGCAGAAGTATGCTCCGGAGGAGTTCTGCTTCTCGCTCAGGAGCGATGGCGATATGTACGATGCAACCGAGACGGAGAAGGCTGCCATCAGGGAGCTTGCGGACTTCGCTGCAGAGCATCTCGACAAGCTCTCGGAGAAGGAGTTCTCCGCATATATCTATCAGACTGCGGCGGACAACGGCATGGACAATGCTGATTTCTTCCGCCTCATCTACCAGGTCCTGATCGGCAAGGACAAGGGGCCGAAGCTCGCTTCGTTCCTCAAGGCATGCTCGGACAAGGCCGTCGAGATTCTCAGGAGGTATTGATGATGCGCGTGATACTCGTCAATGGCTCTCCCCGCAAGGAGATGTGCACATATACGGCCCTCAGCGAGGTCGCTTCCGCGCTTGAGCGCGGCGGAGTGGAGACGGAGATCATCGATGCCAGCTTCGACCGCTTCGAGATCGAATCAGCTGCCCAGAAGATCGTGGAAGCCGATGGCCTCGTGGTCGGTTCTCCCGTCTACTATGCCTCCCCGTCGGGGCTGGTCACATACTTCCTCGATGAGGTCTTCAACAGGATCTCGAGGAAGATGAGGATGAAGGTGGGGGCTGCGGTCGTATCATGCCGCCGCGGCGGAGCGGCATCTTCATTCGATGTGCTGAACAAGTACTTCACGATATCCCAGATGATCGTCGTCTCCTCAAGCTATTGGAACATGGTCCATGGCAATACGCCTGAGGAGGTGCGTCAGGATGAGGAGGGCATGCAGACGATGCGCATCCTCGGGGATAACATGGCTTACGTCATCAAGGCGCTGAAGGCAGCGGATCTTCCGCTTCCTGAGGCGGAGAAGCCGGTGAAGACGAACTTCATCCGCTGATAGCCTTGCGCTTCTCCTCATTTCTCCGCAGCTACAGGAAGGAGACCGTCCTCGCCCCGCTCTTCAAGCTCCTGGAGGCGGTGTTCGAGCTCTGCGTTCCCCTTGCAGTAGCCTCGCTGATCGACGATGGCATCGCCAAAGGCGATATGCACCATGTGCTCATGATGGCCCTGCTGATGGTGGTCCTGGGCGTCGTCGGACTCCTGTCGTCCGTGACGGCGCAGTATTTCGCAGCGAAGGCCGCCATAGGCTTCTCCACCAAGATGAAGAGCGCCCTGTACAGCCATATATCCGAGCTTTCAGAGAGCGACAGGGACAGGATCGGCAGCCCGACGCTGATCACCAAGCTCACCAGCGATTCGATGCTGGTGCAGAATGGCATCAACATGTTCCTCCGCCTCTTCATACGCTCGCCGTTCGTCGTATTCGGCGCGGCCATCATGGCTTTCACCGTCGACAGCACGCTTGCAGTCTCATTCGCAATCGTGATCCCTCTTCTGGGCCTCGTCGTCTATCTGATCATGAGGCGCACCGTTCCCATGTACAGAACCGTGCAGTCCGCTCTCGATCGCATCCTCTCTCGCGTGCGCGAGAATCTATCAGGCATCAGGGTGCTCAGGGCCTTCTCCAAGGAAGAGAGCGAGGAGAAGGCGTTTTCCGGCGACACGGAGGCGCTCCTGGATCTCCAGCTCTCATCGGGCAGGATATCGGCGCTCCTCAATCCGCTTACATACGCGATCATAAACATAGCCATCGCCGCCCTCATCAGCGCCGCTTCCGTCAGATACGGTCTGGGACTGGTGGCGATCGGAAGCATCGTGGCGCTGGTGAACTACATGAGCCAGATCCTCACGGAGCTCATAAAGCTCGCAAACCTCATCATCACGATATCAAGGGCGGTTGCCTCCTGGAGGAGGATCGACTCCGTCTTCGATATCGAGCCATCGATGCATGACGGCGAGGAAGGCATCGAGGAGGCCGATCCAGCAGCGCCTGCAGTCGTCTTCGACGATGTTGGGATGATCTACCGCGACGGTGGAGAGCCATCGCTTTCCCTCGCATCCTTCTCCGTCCAGCGCGGCGAGCATATCGGGATCATAGGCGGAACGGGTTCCGGAAAGACCACGCTCGTGTCGCTCATCCCCAGATTCTACGATGCCTCATCGGGCAGCGTCTCCGTGCTCGGCCACGATGTGCGCTCATGGAAGCGCGATGCGCTCAGAAGGCATATCGGGTATGTGCAGCAGAAGTCGCTGCTATTCAAGAGCACCATCCGCGAGAACATAGCCTGGGGCAGGGCAGAGGCAAGCGACGAGGGGATCATCGAAGCGCTCAAGGGC
>CALXXR010000118.1 GCA_944392735.1 uncultured Spirochaetaceae bacterium
CAAGGAGGTCCATCGCCTCCTCAGACACCTCATAGGCGATCTCATACATGCCCATGTACCTGACCTGCTGTATCTCATCGTAGTCATGGAGCAGCGAAAGCTCCTCCGACAGCAGGATCCTGTCGCCGGTGCCCTTGGCCATGTTGCGCAGCAGTGTTGAGAGCCCCCTGCTCATGCGCGCGATGCCGTCGTTGCGCTGCACCTCCGCAAGGTAGTGCATCGACTCGAGCGTGTTGTAGAGGAAATGGGGATTGACCTGCATCTGCAGCATATCGATCTCCATCCTCTTCTTGTCCTCGAATAGCGCCTCGTTGCGCTTCAGCAGCTCGGATATCGAGACGCTCATCGCATTCACCGCATGCCCTATCGCTGAGATCTCCTCATCGCCGCTTTCTATGGACTTGTCCACGACGCCGAAGTCCTTCGTCTCCATCAGGTGGCCGATGTGCCGCACCAGGTGTGACGAAGCCTTCGTCAGGTAGCGCGACAGGAGCACGGAGAAGATGAGAAAAAGGAGGATGGAGGCGGCGATGACGATCAAGAACACAAGGAGGCCCGAGGAGGAGATGAGCCTGAGCGGCGTCAGCTCCTGGAAGCGGAGCGCCCGGCCTGGGAAGCGAAGCATTCGGCATACTCCTCTTCGCCGGTGAGGACATAGGCCTGCCCCAGCGCGATGAAGTGCTTGAGGCGGTTGAAGGCATAGACCCACTCGGGATCGCCTCCTGGCTGATGCAGGAAGTCGATGTCCCCCTCGAATACCTCTGCCCTGTACGTGCGTTCCATGTCCCAGCGCTGATCGAATATGAAGCGCTGTGCTATGGCATCGTCTGCAGTGCGTATGGCGCTCTCCGCCTCCGCACCATAGTTTCCAAGAATATGTTCCCTGAGCATATCTCCAATCCCCTCAGTCATCCCATGGGAAACCGCTGAATACGGGCTTCCCGGTATATACGCGAGCCTCCGCCTCTCCGCGGAGCACCTTGAGCGCTTCGTGGCAGAGCACCTCCTGCTCGACCTCTCCACGATAGACGGATATCGGGGCGATCCAGCTGCACATGCGCCCGATCCCCTCCGAGATGTCGGAGAACCTCATGAGCCCTCCTGTAAGGAGGATGGCATCGACACGGCCTTCCAGCACAGCGGCCATCGCGCCTATCTCCTTCGCTATCTGGTATATCATCGAGCGCCATACGAGGGCGGCATGATCGTCTCCTGCCTCGGCCATGGCATGGACTGCGTCGGCGCAGGACGTGCCGAAATGGCTGACGAAGCCCCCGGAGCGAGAGCACATCGCCTCCAGCTCCTGCGGCGTGTGGCTCTCCAGATATCCTGCCGTCTCCATCAGCGGTATGCTTCCAAGCCTCGTAGGCGTCAACGGCCCATCGCCTCCGGCGCCTTCCGTGCCATCGATCATCCGCCCATCCCTATGCGCGGCTATCGTGATGCCTCCATCGATATGGCAGACGATGAAGCGGCATTCCCCATACGCCTTCCCCAGCTTAGCGGCATGGAGCCTGGCGATGCCCTTCTGGTTGAGCACATGGGACTGGGCTCTTCTGTATACGCCCTTCAGCCCCGTGATCCTTGCTTCGGGAATCAGCTCATCGACATTGGTCGGATCGAGCGTGAACATCGGCTTGCCGCATTCGCTTCCAAGCTCATACGCCATCATCACTCCAAGCTTCGCCGGATGATCGCTTCCTCCCCTGTCATCCCGCGTATCCTCATAGAGCGTGCGGTCTATCGCCATCACACCCGAAGGCTGTGAATATGCGCAACCGCCGCGGCCAACGAAGGCATCGATCGAGGAAAGGGGTATGCCATGGCTGTCGAGGAGATCCAGGACCACCTTCTTCCTGAACGGAAGCTGATCGTTCGTCGTCGGATAGCCAAGGAGCACGGGAGCGTCATGGAATACGCTCTCGGTGAACAGCTCCCGCTCATCGTCGAAGACGCTGACCTTCGTCGATGTGGAGCCGGGGTTGATGATAAGAAGCCTCATGGCGATATTCTACATCATTTGCTTTGTTTGTTTAGCCAGCGCGATGATATAATCATCTGGATTCTGGAGGTTATCATGGCTGAGCATTCGCTTCTCTACCCCATAAACGCACCTGAGAGGACATCGATCAAGCTCGATGGCATGTGGAGATTCCGCATCGACTGGGATTCATGCGGAGAGAAGGAGGGCTGGCAGAGCGGCATCCCCGGGCATGAGATGATCCCGGTCCCCTCGAGCTTCCAGGACCTCTACACCGACAAGGACACGAGGGAGTTCACGGGGGATGTCTGGTATGGGACGGAGGTATTCATCCCAGCCACGATGAAGGGAAGCAGGGTCTTCATACGCTTCGGAGCCGCGACGCACAGGGCGGAGGTGTTCCTCAACGGCGAGAAGGTCGGAGAGCACGAGGGCGGGTTCCTCCCATTCCTTGCGGACATCACAGAGAAGGCGGCATACGGCTGCAGCAACAATCTCGTGGTAAAGGTCAACAACGATCTCAATGAGGCGAACATCCCATGCGGCTGCACGATAACGCTCAGGAACGGAAGGAGGATGGCGAAGCCCTACTTCGACTTCTACAACTACTCCGGGCTCCAGCGCTCGGTATACCTGATGTCGGTGCCGGAGAGGAGCATCGATGATATCGATCTCGTCTACCATGTATCCGGCACGCATGCGGACATCGACTACAGCGTCAAGGCCGCAGGAGGGCTCTCCGTCCATCTCGATCTCGTCGACGAGGATGGCGCCAAGGCGGCGGAGGCCGATGGCTATGAAGGAACGATCTCCCTCGACGATGCCCATCTCTGGCAGGTTCGGAATGCATACCTCTATACGCTATGCATCACGCTTTCGGATGGCGGCACGATCCTGGACAGGTACTCCATGGAGATCGGAATCAGGGAAGTCAGGATATCCGGCACGGATTTCCTCATCAACGGCAGGCCCGTCTACTTCAGGGGATTCGGCAAGCATGAGGACAGTGACATCATCGGAAGGGGATTCAGCGCTGGCGTCATGAAGCGCGACTTCGAGCTCATGGAATGGATCGGAGCCAATTCATTCAGGACCTCCCACTATCCCTACGATGAGGAGATGTACAGGATGGCGGACAGGGAAGGCTTCCTCGTCATCGACGAGGTTCCTGCCGTGGGCTGCTTCAGGAGTACATCGAACTTCCTCGATGCAGGAACCGGCAAGGGCGCATCCGCATTCTTCGCGAAGGAGACGACACCGCAGCTGCTCAAGGCCCATCTCAATGCACTGGATGAGATGATAACCAGGGACAAGAACCATCCGTCAGTGGTCGCATGGAGCCTCCTGAACGAGCCGGAATCGCGCGATGAATCGAGCGTCCCATACTTCACCGAAGTCTTCTCGAAGGCGCTTGAGCTCGACCCGCAGAAGAGGCCGAGGTCATTTGCGATGGAGGTCAGCTCAGGACCGGACACATGCAGATGCCACCATCTCTGCGACTTCATCGAGCTCAACAGGTACTACGGATGGTACATCAAGGGCGGATACGAGATATCCGACGCGGAGGAGCTGTTCCGCAATGAGATGGACAAGTGGGAGGCGAAGAACCTTGAGAAGCCGTTCATCTTCACCGAGTATGGCGGCGATACGCTAGCGTCGGAGCACAAGCTGCCATCGGTGATGTGATCGCAGGAATACCAGAACGAGGAGGTGGAGATGCAGCACAGGGTGTTCGACTCCTACAGCTTCGTCAAGGGCGAGCAGATATGGAACTTCGCCGATTTCCAGACGACGGAGGGCCTGATGAGGGTCGACGGCAACCACAAGGGCGTATTCACGCGCCAAAGGCAGCCGAAGGACATCGCATTCATGCTCAAGAAGCGCTGGGAGGGTCTTCCTCTGGACTACAAGGGCTGATCATACCCGGACCATGAGCTTCGTGACGTACTCATCCTCATTGCGGGTGGCTATGTCCGAGATCGTGAGCTCCTCATAGATGTCGCCCTGCGGCTCGAGCTTTTCATCATCGAGCGCTGCGAAGAACGCCTGATAGAACGACGAGAGCCTCTCCAGGGAGCCGGAGAAGAACATATATGCATAGCGGCCCGCGGGGATGGTCCCGTGGGCATTGGCGCATATGGCATATACCTTGCGGCATATGTTCCCCAGATACCGCCTGGCCTCATCGAGGCGCACGATGCTCCCAAGCCCCATGATCGACTTGCATTCGGGGAGGGCCATCAGCGCGCTGTACGCCTTCTGCCACTCCACATCCGTCGTCTCCGTCTCGCTCGCGGTGGCTATCGGGACCTCCAGCACGGGCTTGGCCTCGCAGTCGGCGATGTAGAGCCTGCCCTTCTCCGCCTGCTGCGCCTCGCTTATGGAGGTTCGGATGGAAACCACCGTATCCAGCAGGGATCTGCACTCATCGATCCTCCTGCGAAGGCTCCTCTCCTCATTCTCAAGCAGGGAGACGAAGGACGGTGCGCTGATCCTCGCTATGGAGTCCTTTATGGATGAGAGCGGGATTCCCAGCTCCTTGAGCGTCAGGATCGTATCCAGCTCGCTCAGCTGGGCGGCTGAATAGCAGCGGTATCCATTCTCCCTTCGAGCGATTGGAGAGAAGAGCCCGATCCTGTCGTAGTAGAGAAGAGTGTCCTTGCTGATCGAGAAGAACGAAGCAACCTGATGGGGCGTAAAGAGCATCGAATCGTACTTTTTCATGGCGCCTCCATTATACCACTTGACTATGGAGTATACTCAATAGTTTTGAATATCAGGTATGATGACCGAACAAGCATTCTTCCTAGAGACGAATCCAACGAAGCTATTCTGCAAGGCTGCCATTCCGGGAGCGATAGGAATGATAGCCTCGAACATCTACTTCTCGCTGGAGATGCTCCTCATCGGCAGGTTCCAGGGGCAGACATCCTTCGCGGGGAGCAATCTCGCAAATCCGCTGCTGCTGATCGCATATGCGGTTGCGGACATGATCGCCGTCGGCTCCTCGATCGGCATCTCGCTGCGCCTAGGGGAAGGAAGGAGGGATGAAGCGAACAGGATGTTCACGACAGCCGTCATCTCCTCTTCGATCCTCAGCACGCTCTTCGCTGTGCTGATGACTGCATCTGGGCCATTCATATTCGCCCTGATGGGCGCAGATGAGGTCCTTGCGGGAGAGGCGATGAAGTACCTTGGCACCTACACGATCTTCATCCCGCTCACAGCCCTCGTATTCGTATTCGACAACTATCTCAGGATCTGCGGCTGGGTGCGCTTCTCGATGGTGATGAACATCGTCCTGGCCGTCCTCTGCCTCTCTCTTGAGCTGCTCTTCCTCGGCGTATTCAAGCTCGGGATCGGCTATGCCGCGCTCGGAACGAGCCTCGGCATGTCCATCTCCTGCATCATATGCATGATACCATTCCTCAGAGGCAGGATGGCGCTGAGGTTCGTCAGGCTCAGCTCCCCGATGAAGGCCCTCTCCGAGATATTCACGCAGGGCCTTCCAAGCTTCCTGAACAACACTTCGGGAAGGATCACATCCGTGCTCATGAATACGCTCCTTCTGAGGATCGGCGGGGATGCCGCGGTTTCGATCTTCGGCGTATTCATGAACATCGATGGCATAATCGTTCCGGGCATGTACGGAGTATTCGATTCGCTGCAGCCAGCAATCGGCTACAACTGGGGTGCCGGAAGGAGGGACCGCTCGAAGAGGATAGCGCTCCGCTGCGTCATAGCGCTTGCCGCGATGTGCCTTGCCTTCACGATCCTTCTGGAAGCCGTTCCCGGCTCGATATTCTCGCTCTACCTCGAGGCCGACGGCAGCCTGACGTCGCTTGCTTCGCACGCGATCAGGATCATGGGCCTCACATACCTCGTGAGATGGATAAGCTATTCATGCCAGTCGTACTCCTCCGCGATCGGAAGGAACAGGGAAGCAACGCTCCTCTCGTTCTGCAGTGCGCTGCTCTTCCCTGTGCTGATGATGGCCGCACTCAAGGGATTTGGACTGGAGGGGCTTTGGTGGATCACTCCATCCGCCGCCCTTCTGACATCCATAGCCGCCATCGTCATCTACGCGCTCAGGATGCACGCTCCGGAAGAGCCCGTCGCCGCCACCGAGCATGTGGACATCCAGGCGAAGGAAGCCTGAACCGGATCAGACCTTGTAGCCGAAGTCCTGGATGGCTCCCCATCTTCTCCTGAAGTAGTGGGCGGCGGTCTTCGGGCGCCTGTCCCTGGTCAGCAGCCCCTTCCTGTTTCCATCGGCCCTCATCGGCCCGGCGATGGTGTTGAAGTCGGCGAAGTTCCATGGGTGCTCGCCTATGACGAAGCTCCTCTTGTCGAGCTCCGCATTGATCCTGTCGTAGTACATCGCCTGGAACTCCTCGCTGAACATCTCCGGAACGGAGAGATGGAAGCCCGGAAGCGTATCCGCGCAGTATTCAGTCAGGATCAAAGGCTTTTCAAGCTTCTCCCAGAAGTCCAGCTCCAGATTGAGCGCGTAGCAGGCTGAATCCATATCGCCGGAGAGGTTGTACCAGCCGTAGTAGCGGTTGATGCAGACGACATCCATCTCCCTCGTGATCCTATCCCGCTCATAATTGTTCTGGTTGCACACGAACGTCACCGGGCGGTGCTGCCTGTCCATGGGCTTTGTATAGCAATAGAGCTCATGCCAGTAGTCGTATGCGGAATCTGGGAACGTCACGACATCCGGTTCATTTCCCATCGACCACATGACGACGCATGGATGGTTCCTGTCGCGCTCGATGAGGTCCCTGATCGTCTCCCTGTGATGGCTCTGGAAGCGTCCCACCTTGTAGATATCCTCGCCCGTGCCGCCGATGCCGACCGCCGGAGCCTCATCGATGACGACGATGCCCTCCCTGTCGCAGAGATCGTACATCTCCTCCGCGTATGGATAATGGCTCGTGCGGAAGGAATTGGCATTCATCCAGTGGATCATGCTTATGTCCTTGACGTCGAGGGCGAAGTCGAAGCCCCTGCCATGAACGGCTGAATCCTCATGCTTGCCGAACCCCTTGAAATAAAACGGCCTGCCGTTGATGAGGAACTGCGTGCCCCTCACCTCCACCGTCCTTACTCCGATGCTGAGCGTATATTCATCGTCGGCGAACGACACGGTCGCCCTGTAGAGATATGGATCGCCGGGGTATGGCCACCAGAGGTGGGCATCGCGGATCACGAGATGGACACCGCCCTCTGCGACGACCATGCCGTTTCGGTCCTCTATCCTTACCGAGACGGGCCCCGGCTCTGATGTCTCGATCCCGAAGTCCACGATTCCATCGCGTCCATCCAGCTCTGTCGTGACGCAGATGTCCTTGATGTATGCCTTCGGCGTCGTATAGAGGCGCACCGGACGGTTTATGCCGGCATAGTTGAAGAAGTCG
>CALXXR010000119.1 GCA_944392735.1 uncultured Spirochaetaceae bacterium
CTGACAGGAGTAGAAGATCCAGTCAGTATATATTGCCCATGTTCGGATGATCTGTCGACTTCGAAACGAACAGCATCCCAAAGAGATGGCACTTCCTGCCATTCATCGATCAAATGAGGCCGCTCCCCTTTGAGTGCAAAGGAGTTATCGAATTCTGTGATCCTGAGCTTTGAAAAACCATCGGCACTGTCACCAAGCATGATGGAGCTATTGGCGTGCTTTACAGCGGTCCATGTCTTTCCACAGGCCTTTGGCCCCTGTATGCATACGGCCTTAGAAACTCGAAGCTTGAGTTCAACCAGGTCATCTACGATCCTTGGTTTATACGAATCCATTTCCATACAAGCAGATAATCTCTTCAAACACTCTGATTGTCAATGTGAATTTTAAAATTTATGTAACTCATTTTAATAAATTCATGCAATCCACTTTAATGAATTCACACAAGTGACTTTGATGAATTTGAGAAATTCGTATTTCCCATTTCTTCCGATAGCGAGAAGATACATGCATTTGCACATTGATGCCACTTCATATTTTATAAATTATTATATAATTATTTTTATTTATTACTTTTGTTTCCATATGTATTTTTATTCTATTTCCATAATTTGATTTTCAATTTTATTATTTATTACAGCTTTTGATTTATTTTAATTTTGTTATGATATTGTAATTCATAAATTATGATTATGAATCAAAATGTAGATTGTACATTTATTCAATCTGAATCATTGCAAATCCGTTCTTATCCATAAGCATGCGTACATATCCTTCTATGCTATGCACGCGACGTTTTTCCTTTACTTCTCATCTCCGGTCTCTTAACATTTCTCTAATAAGCTTATTTCAATCAAAAGGAGGATTAGATGAGCGTCAACACCAAGGATATCAGGAATGTGGCTATCATCGGCCATAACGGTACGGGAAAGACGAACCTCATAGAGCAGATGCTGTACTATGCAGGCGTTCTTTCCCGCGCTGAAACCGTCGACAGCGGCAAGACCGTCAGCGACTACACCGAGGAGGAAATCCAGAGGAAGATGTCTGTCCACTCCACTCTCGCTTCGATGCAGTGGGATGGGAAGCAGATCAACGTAATAGACACTCCGGGTACCGGAGATTTCATTGGAGAGGCTATCTCCTCCTTCAGAGCGACAGAAGCAGCACTCATGCTCGTAGATGGCAGGGAAGGCGCCCAGATCGAGACAATAAAGCTCTGGAGAAGACTGGATGAGAGAAATAAGCCTAGGGCTGTCTTCATCAACAAGATGGACAAGGAGAGGGCAAGCTTCAGGCATACGATAGATTCGCTGGTTGAGGAATTCGGTGCGCACTTCGTTCCGGTCGTCATGGCCCTCGGCGAAGCTGAGGAGTTCAGCGGCGTCATCAACCTCATCGAGAATCAGGCATACGAGTGCCACGAGGGTGGCAAGGAGACCCCGATGCCGATTCCGGAGAAGTACCAGGCTGTCGTCGAGGACTTCCGCTCGAGGCTCATCGAGAACGCCGCAGAAGGCACCGATGAGCTGATCGAGAAGTACTTCGAAGAGGGAACGCTCGAGCCGGATGACATCAGGCATGGACTTGCCGTCGGAATGAGGACGAACAGGGTCGTCCCAGTATTCTGCGGCGCTACGGACAAGGGAGCGGGAATCACATCGCTTCTGAATTTCATCAAGAACAACTTCCCATGGCCGCTCGGAATCGAGGAGTACATCATCGGACACGAGGGAGAGGAGACCACGCTCGAGATCGATCCGGAGAAGCCGTTCTCCGCATATTCGTTCAAGACGACGATCGACCAGTTCTCAGGCAAGATGAGCTTCCTCAAGATCGTCACGGGAGTGCTCACACCCGATACCGATATGTACAACAACGAGGTCGGCAAGAAGGCGAAGCCGGGCAAGCTCTACAGAGCCATCGGCAAGAAGCTCATCGAGACCGATTCACTCGCTGCCGGCGACATCGGAATCATAACCAAGTGCGATATCGCATACACAAACGCAACCTTCGTAGCAGGTCCGGAGTACAAGAGGCGCTTCAGGCCGCTGCACATGCCGCAGCCTGTATACCAGCTCGCGATCTCCGCAGAGGACAAGAAGAGCGAGGACAAGATGAACGAGGCGCTACACCGCGTCTCCGAAGAGGACCTCACGTTCCAGCTCTCCTACAACGAGGAGACGAAGGAATCGATCATCGGCGGAATGGGCGAGCTCCACGTCGGCATGATCCTCGACAAGATCCAGGACAAGCAGAAGATCAAGATCAATACGCGCATCCCGAAGATCGCATACCGCGAAACGATCACGAAGGATTCCGGACTCGCCGAGTACACCCACAAGAAGCAGACGGGCGGACATGGACAGTTCGGACGCGTCGTCATCGACATCAAGCCGAGCGAGCGCGGACAGTACTACACGTTCGAGAATGCCGTCAAGGGCGGCGCCGTCTCCAAGGGATACATCCCCGGCATCGAGAAGGGCATCCATGAGGCGATGGAGGAAGGATTCCTCGCCGGCTATCCGCTGGTCGATATCGCCGTCACGCTCGTCGATGGAAAGGAGCACCCGGTCGATTCCTCCGAAATGGCATTCAAGCTTGCAGCGAAGGGAGCCATGCAGGAAGCCCTCGCCAAGGCTGGCGCAGTGCTGCTCGAGCCATTCATGAAGCTCGAGGTCTTCGTCGAGGAGGAGTACCTCGGATCGATTCTCTCCGACCTCTCATCGAAGAGGGGCCGAGTCCTCGGACAGGAGGAGAAGGGCCACGTCGTATCGGTCAGGGCCGAGGTTCCGATGGCAGAGCTCCGCAACTACGCGATCGAGCTCAAGTCGATGACTTCCGGCACAGGCTCGTTCGAGCTCGAGTTCGACCACTACGAGGAGCTTCACGGCAAGCTTGCCGATGATGTGATCGCAGAGTATCAGAAGCAGAAGGCCGAATCGCAGGGCTGATCGCTTCCATTGCTGCTGGATGGCTGCCTCGATGGCAGCCATCTTCTTTTCATCCCATTGTTCGTTTCAGAACAATTCGATCATGCGATGGAGCTATGCAATATCCTTCATATATTGATATAAATACAATATAAATATCACATTATTATATCAGTTGTGCTTTACTGAAACGATATCAAAAATGCCAGGCTATGAAACCTGGCAAAGCACATGAAACAGATCATGCCTCATCCCCAACAGCGTGCTTTCTGTTCTGACTTTACACCACGTATGATGCGAAGACAAGGAAAAAACACATAATCTGCACGATTTTCATCGAGATCGGGGATTTCAGAAGAGATCTGCCCTCTCGAGCCAGATCTCGTTGATCGGATGCTCCTTCTCCATGCCCTTCTGCTCGAACTTCGTCATAGGCCTCCAGGTGACGGGAGGCGCGAAGCCACCGAATGGATTGACCAGAAGCTGCTCCTGAGAGGATATCTCCAGCACCTCCTCGGCATACTCCTCCCAGTCGGTGACCATGTAGATGTATCCGCCTTTGCGGAGCTTTGTCGCAAGAAGATGGAGGAACTCGGGATTCATGAGCCTTCTCTTGTGATGCCTCTTCTTCTGCCATGGATCGGGGAAGAAGATGTGGAAGCCTTCGATGCTGCCATCCGGGATCATGTGGTTCAGGACATCGACGGCATTGAAGCGGATGAGGCGAACGTTCTCGATCGACCTGTCGCCGAGCTCGCCAAGAAGGTGCACGAAGCCCTGGAGGAAGACCTCTATGCCGATGTAGTTGAACTCGGGGCGCCTGATGGCGACCTCCGCAGTCGTATCGCCCATGCCGAAGCCGATCTCGATGACGACCGGATTCGCGTTGCCGAAGAGCGCCTCGTAGTCCAATGCGGAATCCTCGTAGAAGAAGCCGTACTTCTCCATGTACCTGCCGATGATGCCCTCCGCCTTCGGGGAGATCACGTTGTTGCGGAGCACATAGCTCTTTATCGTGCGCTCCTTGCCTTCCCTTATCTCTATCCTGTTGATCCTCTCGATCAGCTCACGTGTTTCCATCAGCAAAGCCTCCTAAGCTGCTCGAGGATGAAGAGCGCCTTGTCCTTCAGCGATACGGCGCCTGTCTGCATCCTCATATGCGTCATGTTCCTGCTGTCCATCTGCACCTTCCCATCGGAAAGCCTCAGAAGCGCTATGACCCTGTCGGGATTGATCGCCGACAGCCTGCCGAACTCGATGTCGACCACGCCCCTGCTCTCCGAGAGGTGGATGATCGACAATCTCCGGCATATGATCTTGATCTCGGCGATGCAGAAGAGGTTCTCCACCTCCTCCGGCAGCGCGCCGTACCTGTTCTCGAACTCCGCCCTGAGCCCTTCCAGCTGTCCGTCGGTCTGAATCGAAGCGATCTTCTTGTATGCCTCGAACTTCGAGGGCGGATCGGGGATGTAGCTGTCGGGGATGAATCCGGTGTAGTCGAGCTCCAGAAGCACATCCTGCTCCATCTCCGTGCCGCTCTTGGTGAGCTTGTCGATCTCCTCCTCGAGAAGGCGCATGTACATATCCAGGCCAACAGCCTCGAGATGCCCCGACTGCTCGCGTCCGAGTATGTTCCCGGCTCCCCTGATCTCCATGTCCTTCATGGCGACCTTGAAGCCCGAGCCGAGGGCCGTATTCTCCGAGAGCACGCGGAGCCTTCTTATTGCATCCTCGTTGAGGAGGGAGCGATCCTTGTAGAGGAGATAGCAGTATGCCTTCCTGTCGGAGCGCCCCACCCTGCCCCTGAGCTGATACAGCTGGGACAGCCCGAAGCGGTCGGCCTGGTCGATGATGATCGTGTTGACGTTGGGAATGTCGATGCCGTTCTCGATGATCGTCGTGGAGACAAGCACCTGGATGCCCTCGTAGACGAAGCGATGCATGATGTCCTCAAGTTCACCCGCCTCCATCTGCCCATGGGCAGCCTCAACGATGGCGTACGGCACCTCAGCCCTGATCATGTCGGCGATCGAATCGAGGTCGTCGATGCGGTTATGCAGATAGAACACCTGCCCGCCCCTCTCAAGCTCGCGGCGTATCGCCTCGGAGACGGTCTTCATCGAGAACTGCTCTATGACCGTCTCGACAGGCTGCCTCTCGCGCGGCGCGGTCGTGAGGAGGGACATATCCCTGACCTTCAGGAGCGACATATAGAGCGTGCGCGGAATCGGAGTGGCGGAGAGCGTGAGGGAATCGACATTCGTCTTCATCTGCTTGATGCGCTCCTTGTCCTTGACGCCGAAGCGCTGCTCCTCAGCGACGATCAGAAGCCCCAGCTTCCTGAAGCGGACGGTCTTCTGGAGTATCTTGTGGGTGCCGAAGAGGACATCGACGGTGCCATCCTCCACGCCCTTGAGGACCTTGCGCTGGTCCTTTCCCTGCACGAAGCGCGAGAGGATGCCCGCATTGACGGGAAACGATCCAAGGCGCTGCTTGAAATTGCTGTAGTGCTGCTCGGCAAGGATCACGGTGGGAGCGAGGAATGCGACCTGCCTTCCGCTCATGACGGCCTTGAATGCAGCCCTGAAGGCGATTTCCGTCTTGCCGTATCCGACGTCGCCGCACACCAGGCGGTCCATGACTCTGTCCGACTCCATGTCCTTCTTGATCTCATCGATGCACCTCAGCTGATCGGGGGTCTCGGTGAATGGGAAGGATGCCTCGAACTGGACCTGCCAATCGTTGTCATGGCTGAACTGGTATCCCTGCACGGTCTGCCTCTGGGCATAGAGATGGACAAGCTCCGCAGCAAGCTCAGCGGCGTTCCTTATCGCCTTCTCCTTCTTGCGCGACCAGCTCTGGGAACCCAGCGAATCCAGCTTCGGAGGACGCCCATCGTTGCCGATGTACTTCTGCACGAGGTCGGCCTGCTCGATGGGAACGTATAGGAACTCATCGTTGGCATAGGCGATCTTGATGTAGTCGCGCTCGGTGCGGCTCGTCTTGACCCTGTCGATCTTCATGAAGCGTCCGATGCCGTAGTTCACGTGGACCACGTAGTCCCCTTCCTTGAGCTCGACGAACGAATCGAGCGGGGATGACACGGTCTCCACGACGGAGCGGGAGCGCTGCCTGCGCCTTCCGAAGATCTCGCTGTCGAGAACGACGAGGAGCGAGAGCGATTCGATCTGGAAGCCGGACGAGAGATCTGATATCTCGATATCGACATCGAAATCGCGGAGGACGTTCTCCAGCCTCTCCTTCTGCACCGCGGATGGAGCGATGACGACGATCCGCCATCCGTTCTTCAGCAGTGCGGAGATATCGTCCTTGAAGTACGTGACGTTTCCGAAGTATGAGCGGGACGCCGTGACTCCGAAGTGCGCATGCTCGGGAAAGGAGATGTCATACGCCTCGAAGGCGCCCTTGAGGCCCTCCCTGAAGGATTGCCATGGAAGCAGGAGCTTATCCGGGACGGGGGCATCGGCATTCGCCTTGTATGCCTCGGAGAAGCGGGCCTTCGCCTCGTTCTGCAGCGCCTTCCAGGATGTCTCGACCCTCTCCACTCCGGATATCATGAAGTAGTCATCCTTCCGGAGGTACTGGAGCATCGTGGAGAATAGAGGGCTTGCATCGCCCGAGATGAGCGGGATGTTGACGTTCTTCATACCGTCCGTGCTCTTCTGCGTCATCGGGTCGAAGCGCGAGATGCGTCCGATCTCATCCCACTCTCCGAAGATCCTCACCGGCTCGTCGAAGGAGAACGGGAAGATGTCCATGATCTCTCCCCTGATGGAGAACGACCCCGCCTCGTAGCATGTCGGCGAACGGTAGTATCCGGCGGCGGTGAGCTCATCTGCAAGCTCGGATGGCCTGAACGGATCCCCTGTGCGCAGCTTCACCGAATAGCGCTCGAGGCTCTCGGGGGCCATGACCGGAGAGACGAATGCCCTGAGGGACGCGACGACGATGCCTTCCTTCATCTCGCATATCCTATCCAGCGCCTTCTTCTGCTCGTATTCGGATGATGTGAGCGTGAAGTCGGAATAGAGCTGCTTGCCGTTGGATGGAAGGAGCACCGCCTCGTCTGCGGCATCGGAGAGGTCGGAGAAGAGCGTTCTGGCCGCTTCCTCCGTGGAGCAGATGGCAAAAAGACGCCCGCCCCTCTTCGCAGCTATGAGCCTTGCGGCGCGCGAGAGCGGATAGTAGTCGAGGCCATCGGCCTTCACGATCCCCGTCCCAGGCCTCGAAGCCTTCTGGATGGCGGGATTCCTGGCTATGTGATCTGCAACGAAATCCTGAATCTTCCGTTCCACTTGTCGGTATGATATAGAATCCGGGGCTGAGGGGCAATCGGGATGGGGATGATTGCAGAGCCAGTGGCGAGAGCGGTACAATCTGCACATGCTCGACAGGGAAAGACTCGATTTCCTCTCCGAGGCCATCGTGGCAGCGGGGGAATATGCGCTTCAGATGCAGATGAGCGTCCATCGCTCATTCAAGAACGACGGCTCGGTGCTCACCGAGGCCGATACCGCAATAAGCAGGAAGCTGATAGGCACGATCCGCTCCCTCTTCCCCGACGCCGCAGTCATCAGCGAGGAGGACAGCGTCGATAATCCGGCCGATCCGGAGTGGGTGTTCGTGCTCGACCCGATCGATGGCACCGATGTCTATTCGCAGGGGCTTCCGACATTCGCCGTCTCGCTCGGCATCCTGGACAGGGATCTCCGGCCCGTTGGAGCCTACATCGCCGCCCCGCGCTTCGGCGTTGGGGAGGAGCGCCTCTTCGTGAGGATGGATCCAGGCTCGAAGGCCCTGGTCAACGGCAGACCTCTCGAGGTATCCGGGGACAAGGACCATGCCACGCAGATAACCATGGGCTCGAAGGGTGCAAGGGAGATGGACTTCTCATCCTATGAGGGGAAGATAAGGGTGCTCGGCTCGACGATCCTGCATATACTCTCCCCCGTCCTCTTCCCCTCCATCGAGGGCGTCGTCGTGCAGAAATGCTTTGCATGGGACATCGCCGCGGCACACGCCGTGATCCTCAGCGAGGGCATGGACCTCTCCGATGCCGATGGAACGCCGTTCCGCTACACAGAAGGCTTCGTGTTCGGCAAGGAGAAGCTCTCGCGTATCCTCTATGGAGGAACGGAGGCTGCAAGGTCTGAGCTCAGGAGGGTCCTTCCACCCAGATGATCTCTGCATCCTCGATGCCGAACGCCGCCAAGACCTCTTCGAGGTAGTCGGAGCGCACCGCGATCGTCACATCCTCTCCGACGGCAAGGAGCGCGCCGAGGGCATCCGCAAAGCCCCTTCCGGCCACCTCCAGCATGCCGATCTCATCGATGTATATGCTCCTTCCGGAAAGGCTCCTGAGATAGCTGTCCGCCTCCTCGAATGCCCCCTCCATGATATGCCAGCGCCGAAATCGCTCGCCATTTCCGCCATATGGCTCCAATAGGAGCCTCTCCTCTCCAGTCGGTATCCTTCGAAGGAAGTAGCATCCATCCCTATTGACCGTGGCATAGCCTGCGGATGACGGGTCCTCAGCGGCGAGGGAGAGGATCTCAGTCGTCTTTCCGCTGCCCTTGGCTCCCGCAACGATCCTAAAGCTCATCTGAGAGGAATGCGTTGAGGGCCTCGTACGCCCTCGAACTCTCGTCCTTGCGCACGACGAATGTGAGCACATTCATCGTCGAGATGACCTCGATGATGTTCACTCCCTCCCAGGCGAGCTTGCGTGCAGCGAGATAGAGGATGCCAGGCGTCTGAAGGAAGTCCCCCTTGAAGAGGATCGTCAGGGCGACGAGATCCGTGAAGCGATGGATCACATCGCTTTCATCGATGATCTCATCCACCTCCTTCCTGTACTTGTCGGATACGGAGAGGGAAATCTCGTGCGATCCGATCGAGACGTTGAGGAAATCCCCCTGAGAAGGCTTGACGAGGCCATACAGGCTCATGAGGCGCGCAGCGCTCTCATCGCTTCTCCTGAGATTGACATCGTAGATGTTCGTCTTCATCGAGATCTCGAAGCCGATCCTCCCGCCAGCTTCCTTCTTCTGCTCCTCATCGAGGATGAGGTCATGGGCATAGCGGCGAGCGGCCATGATGATCGAGGCCTCATTCACGCTCCTGCCGTACATCGCCTCAACCTCCGGCTGAATGAAGCGCGCGAGGTTCGAGAACGATATGAGATCGAGGCTCATCATCTCGGAGATGAACGGACTCCTGTTTATGATATCCTTGACGCAGCCTGCAACGGAAACTGACATGTCGACTCCTGTTATGTATTGAACATAATGTTATGGAAATAACAGAACAAGTCAATAGCAGCCGGCGGCGCGTTATGATACCATCTTCACATGCGCTGCCCACGATGCGGAAACGACAACGACAAGGTACTTGAATCGAGATCCAACAGGGATGGCACCTCCATCAGGAGGAGACGCAAATGCCTTGCCTGCGGACATCGGTTCACGAGCTATGAACGCATCGAGGAGAAGCCCATCATAGTCATCAAGAAGGATGGAAGGCATCAGCCGTTCGACATCTCAAAGGTCGAGCGAGGCATCAGGCAGTGCACGGAGAAGCTCTCCATCAGCCAGGATGAGATCGAAGAGATCCTCCGCCGCATCGAGGACAGCATCTACGAGATGGCTGGCACCTCCAACACCGTCACCAGCCAGCAGGTCGGAGAGGAGACGCTCAGGCAGCTCTATCCCGTATCGAGGGTCGCATATGTGCGCTTTGCATCGGTGTATAGGGCATTCGACGACCTGGACCAGTTCATCGAGGAGATCGAGAAGCTGGCCAGCAGATGATCATCTTGCCGCGTCGAACCAGCGTCCGGTGACCGAATGCTCTATCTCCTCGTTCAGATGGTCGGGCTTGAGTATCTCGTTGGCGCAGTCGAGGCAGAAGTTGTCCGTCATCCCTGCGATGTAGTCGATGATCATGCGCCTGTCGCTCCCCTCCTTCTCCATGTACTTCGGATACATGCCCTGCACATGGCTGTAGAAGCCGGCTGCGAGCATGTTGCGCTCCGCCATGTATCCGCTCTCATCGAGATGGTGAGACTGGTAGAGATCCTCGAGGTAGTCAGCGATCAGATGCAGGAGCCTGGTGAAGTAGCGGGTGTAGCCGTTGAGTATCTCGGAGCGATAGATGTATCTGTAGTTGAATTCGGAGAACGCCTCCACCGCCTCGAAGATCTCGGGGGAGAAGCCGATGCCATCCTCCTCCGATGCCCCATTGACCAGATCCTCCGCCAGCGTGTTGATGATGCGGCCGTTCGATTCGCCAAGCCTCTCCCTGACGATCTGGGGAAGCTCATGATCCTTGAGGATCCCCAGACGCCAGGCATCCTCCCAGTCCCTGCCAAGGTATGCGATCGTATCGGAAAAGCGCACGACGGCGCCCTCCCAGGTAGCCGGCACGAGTCCGTCCCTGCTCTCGATCGATTCCAGATCCCTCACCTTCCCAGTCGGCTTGATGCGCATGCTCAGCCTCTCTCCGTTGTGGCAGACGATGCCGTCGCGCACGGCATAGGTCAGGTT